>CALFML010000509.1 GCA_937879845.1 uncultured Myxococcales bacterium | reverse complement strand
CCTCCTCCTGCGCGCCAACGACCTCGTCTGGTCGCGCATCGTGCGCCAGTATCTCCTGGGCGATCGCGAGCCCATGACCGACCTCATGGCCTGGAACGCGGACGCCACCCGCATGCCGGCGCGCATGCACGGCGAGTATCTGAGTGCCCTGTTCCTCGAGAACCGGCTCAGCCGCGGCCGCTACGCGGTGGACGGGCGGCCGGTGGCGTTGAGCGACATCCGCGTGCCGATCTTCGCCGTCGGCACCGATGCTGTAGAGCAGCGGGCGATCGTTATCGATGCGGTAACGGATGAGGTTGCCGTCAAACTGGTCGATCGGTGCGCTTGGTAAATACCGCGGAACGAGTTGGTTCAACGTTGCCGGATAGCGTCCGTTGCGGCGTTTGAACAGTTTCTTCAAGGCACCGCGAGCTTTGTGTTGGCCCGCGATGTGGATCTGAACGTCTTCGGGGTGATAGTCTTTGCCGCGATACCCGCGATCCACCATCGCCTTTTTCGGGCGCACGCCGGTCAAGCGTTCGATCTGATCAATCGTCGGGTTGAGCGTCGCACCATCGTAGGGATTTCCGTGATGGGCATCGGTGGCGATCACCCGGTCGGCGAAGACCGCTTCGGCGGGATATCCCTTGTCGCGCAAGGTCGCCGCCATCAACACCTATCTTTCGGAGCGGCATCCCGACGTCGATGCGGTCTGCCTGTGCAGCGCCGACCTGCTGGTCACCCGCGAGGTCGTCGAGCGCTTGGTGCAGTGCTTCCTCATCAACCGCGACGTCGGCATGTGCGGCGGGCGGCCCGAGCCGACCAACGGCCACGGCACGTTTCCCGGTGAGGCGACCCGCTTCCTCTGGCACATGCACCACCGGGTGGCGGTCGAGGCCCCCAAGCTCGGCGAGCTCATCATGGTGCGGGCAGGCATCGTCAAGCGTCTGCCGCAGGAGAGCGCGGTGGATGAGGCCAGCCTGGAGCAGATGGTCTGTCAGGCCGGCTACCGCCTCGCCTACGTCCCCGAAGCGGTGGTCCACAACCACGGCCCGGAGACGGTGCGCGATTTCTTCCGCCAGCGCCGCCGCATCGCCGCCGGGCACTACTGGCTGCGCGATGTCAGCGGGTACTCCGTGTCGACAATGAACGTCGGCCGGCTGGTCCGCCTGACCCTGGGCGAGCTGTCGCTCTCCCATCCGCGGCGCACCCTCTACGCGCTCGGGACGATCGGTGCGGAGGTCCTGTCGCGGGGCCTGGGCTGGATCGACTTTCGCACCAACCGCAACAAGCACACCATCTGGAAGGTCAGCGAGACCACCAAGTCCGTGATGACGGAAGAAGTCCGCGCCTTATATATGCAGGATCTCGGCACCGAGGACGATCCGGTAAGCGACAGCGCCGTGGATCTGGCGGTCGGCTCCGCAAGCAAGAAGCTGGCGGAGCGAGCGACCGGCACCTAGCAGCGCGGCGAAGCGGGACCCACGGATCTCGCCGCCCGACTCGGCAGCCTTGCGAATGACCTGCCTGTCCCCCTTAGGTCCTGCGGCCGCAGACGCCAGTGATGATCCGTCTGCGTCGGTCGGTGCGGTCAAGCCGCGGACCGGCAGGGATTTTTGGTGGGTCGGTCTGGGCGCGCTCGGGGCGCTTTTGCTGAGCGTGCCGGGGTTCCGCTATCGCATCGATGCGGTCAATTGTGCCGTGTGGCCGGCGCTGGGACCGCGGATGCTCTATGCGGCGACGTATCTGCTGGCGCTGCTGCTACTGACGTTGGCGTGGCTTAAGCTTCTGGGCCGGGCGCAGCAGCCCGATGGGCCGGGCGGGAGGCGAATTCTCCTCTACGCGGCGGTGATCAACGGGGCGGCCTTGCTCTCGCCGCCGTTTCTCTCCGATGATCCGCTCTTCTACGCGGCGATTGGCCGGGTGCTGGCGGGCTTTGGCGGCAGCGCCTATGCACCGCTATGCCGCACCTTGCCGCCCGGCGACTGGTTTCTGACCGTGCTGACCCCAGCCTGGCAGTGCGGCACCAGCGCCTATTTCCCCGGATTTCACGCGCTGGCCTGGGGAATCGGCACGCTCGGCGGCGGGAGCCTGACCCTGCACCTGCGGCTGTATCAGCTGCTGGGGGCGGCGGTGGTGCTGCTCACGGCCTGGGTCACCGGAGCGGCGCTCGCGGCGGCGGATCGGGCGACGGACGAACCCGGCAACGGCGGCCGCAGGTCGCCCTGGCAGCGGCCGGCTGCCGGGATCGCGCTCATCGCCCTCAACCCGCTGTGCGTAATCGAAGCGAGCGTCAACGCGCACAACGATGTGCTGCTGGCGCTCGGCTGTGCGGCCGCGACCTATTTCATCGTCCGCGGCCGGCCGCAGCGGGCGGTTTTGGTGCTGCTCGCAAGTCTTCTCATCAAGGCCTCGGCCGCGGTGCTGCTCGGCATGGCGGCGCTGGCCTTTTGCTTTGCGGCGCTGCGGCGGCGCTTTGCGGCGCTGACCGGGTGGCTGCCGCGCGCCGGCCGCTGGGCTGTGGTCGCGGCGATTGTTTTTATCGCGCTCGTGCGGTTCCGCATCGGCGGCCTAAACACGTTCACCGCGCTGGTTGGCAGTCCCGCCGACCCCTTTGACTATTGCACCCGTTCCATCGAGTGCCTGCCGCGCGTCATCCTGCGCTTTATCCTGCACCGGCCGACCGCGGCGTGGAAGATCGGGCTTTTCTTCCGCGTGCTCGGCGCGGCCTGGCTGGGCGCGTGCGCCTGGCGGGCGGGTCGGCGACCGCTTGCGTGGCTGGCGACCGGCCTGTTCATCTATTACTTGTACCTGCACGGCTGGGCCCAGTCGTGGTACTTGCTGTCGCTGTTGCCGCTTGTGCCGTTCGCCTCCGCGGCGACCCGGCCGGCGATGCTGACGTTCTGCGTTTCCGGGTGTGCTTACTATGGCGGGTTCTTGATCGGCGGCTGTGTCGAAGAAAACCTCGACCGCGGCGTGGTCGATCTGATTGAAGGCCTTTGCACTGTGGTTCCGCCCTCGGTGGCTCTGTGGCGATATAGGAATCGAACCGATGTCTGACCTGGCTGCTGTCTCCATTTCGTCCCCCGGCGCGTCTCCGTCTACCGGCATGCCCGCCGGCGCGGACGCGGCCCTGCCGAGCCGCGAGCCGCTCATCGTCCGCTTCACCGAAGTCGGCAAGACGTTCCGCCGTTTCGAGTTTCAGCCGTTCCTCTTGCGCAACCTGATCATGCGCCTCACCGGACGCTCGCGCCCGCCCAAGGAGTTCTGGCCGCTCCGCCACGTCAGCTTCGACATCCGGCGCGGCGAGACGGTCGGCGTCATCGGCTCCAACGGCTCGGGCAAGAGCACGCTGCTGCGCCTCATCGCCGGCGCCTGCTATCCCACCGAGGGCTGCATCTCCGTCCGCGGCCGCATCGCGCCGCTATTGGCCTTGGGCGCCGGCTTTCATCCCGACATGACCGGCCGCGAGTGCGTCGAGGTCAACGGCACCGCGCTCGGGCTGTCGCGGCCGGAGATTGCCGAGCGTATGGATGACATCATCCACTTCGCCGAGCTTTTGGACTTCCTCGATACCCCGGTGCGGTTTTATTCCTCCGGGATGCTGGCGCGGCTCGGGTTCGCGGTGGCGGTGCACACCGATCCGGACCTGCTCCTGGTCGATGAGGTGCTGGCGGTCGGCGATCATGCCTTCCACCAAAAATGCGTCGCCCGCATCCATGAGATCCAGCGCTCCGGCACCACGATCCTGTTCGTGTCGCACTCCCCGGCGATGGTGCAGGAGCTGTGCGCGCGGGTCCTGTGGCTGCGCGACGGGCACCTTATCCGCGACGGCGACCCCGGCACCATCTTAGCCGAGTACCTGAGCTGGCAAGAAGGGCTCGTGGCGGCCTAGACCGCCGCAACCCAGCCTCGGACCCGAGGATGGGTCGTAAGCCGTCTGGAACGGCCGTCACCGTACTCGATGATGGGGAACAAAGCGCCTTGGATGCGGCTCACCGGGCTGCATGATGGGGGGCGAAGCGCCTTGGGTGCGGCTCACCGGGCTGCGTGATGGGGGGCAAGGCGCCTTGGGTGCGGCTCACCGGGCTGCGTGATGGGATGCAAGGCGCCTTGGCGGCGGCTCACCGGGCTGCGTGATGGGGGGCAAGGCGCCTTGGCGGCGTCTCACTGGACCGCGTGATGGCGGTCTCGGCGCCTTGGCGCGCAATCGCTTGGCGGGTTGAAGGAGCTGCGGGGACGCCGGGGCGGATCAGGTGACTACGTCGGGCTTGTCGCGGTCGCAGTGGGCGCGCAGGTTCAAAAGCTCGGTGGCGGCGCGCGAAAGAGGTCCTAGGACGTCCTCGATCTTGGCCTGGCCGGCATCGTTGCGGTAGCGCTCCAGGTACAGGCGCAAGGTCGCTCCCGCCGTTCCGGTGCCCGACAGGCGGACCACCACGCGCGAGCCGTCTTCCAGAAGCACCCGCAGACCCTGGCCGCTGCTGACGCTGCCGTCGATCGGATCGGTGTAGCTGAAGTCGTCGGTCTTGGCCACGGTGCTGCCGGCGAACTCCAGCCCCACCAAGCCCGGCAGGCGGGCGCGCAGGGCGTCGACCATCTCTTTGGCGCCTTTGGCCGGAAGCCCCTCGTAGTCATAGCGCTGGTAGTAGCTGCGGCCGAACGCCTGCCAGTGATCGGCGACGATTCCGGTCACCGGCTTGCCGGTCTTGGCGATGATCGCCAGCCAGCACAGCACCGCCCACACGCCGTCTTTTTCGCGGATGTGGCTGGAGCCCGTGCCGAAGCTTTCCTCGCCGCAGATCGTGCACTTGCCGGCGTCCATCAGGTTGCCGAAGAACTTCCAGCCGGTGGGGGTCTCGAACATCGGCACGCCCAGGGCGGCCGCGACTCTGTCCACCGCGGTGCTGGTGGGCATCGACCGCGCCACGCCGGCCAGTCCCTGGCGGTAGCCCGGGACGCAGGCGGCGGCGTGCTCGGCGATGATCGCCAGCGAATCCCCGGGCGTGACGAACAAGCCCCGCCCGAGGATGAGGTTGCGGTCGCCGTCGCCATCGCTGGCCGCGCCGAGATCCGGAGCATTGTCGGCGTACATCCGCTCGACCAGCTTGTGGGCGTGGACGAGGTTCGGATCGGCGTGCCCGCCGCCGAAATCCGGCAGCGGCACGCCGTTTACCACCGTGCCCGCGGGAGCGCCGAGCCGCTCTTCGAACAAGTGGTGCGCATAAGGACCGGTGACGCCGTGCATGGCGTCGAAGATCAGGCGGAAGCCGCTCGTGAACAGCTGGCGCAGGGCGGCGAAGTCGAAAAGCTCCTCCATCACCGCGGCGTAGTCGGCGATGGGATCGAAGATCTCGACCGTGGTTCCACCTATGCGCTGGCTGCCCAGCGTGTCGATGTCGATGTCGGGATGGGCGATGGTCCGGTACTCGCTGATGGCCAGCGTGTGCTTGTAGATGCCCTCGGTGACCTTCTCCGGGGCCGGACCGCCGTTGCTGATGTTGTACTTGATCCCGAAATCCTCATCGATGCCGCCCGGGTTGTGGCTGGCCGACAGCACCAGCCCCCCGAGCGCCTTGCGGCGGCGGATCACCGCCGACATGGCCGGCGTCGACAGGATGCCGCCGCGGCCGACCAGGACCTTGCCGAAGCCGGCGGCCACCGCCATGCGGACGATGAGCTGAATCGCCGGCCGGTTGTAAAACCGTCCGTCGCCGCCCAGCACCAGCATCTGCTCCCCGAAGCCGCCCGGATGATCTTCGTGCACGGCGTTGAACACCGACTGCACGAAGTTTTCCAGGTAGCCGGGCTGCATGAAGACTCGCGTCTTCTTGCGCACCCCCGAGGTGCCCGGCCGCTGGTCCGAGAAGGGACTGGTCTTTACCGTCTGTATCTGCACGTCACTCATGCGCACCACTCCTTCTCAGGCTCGGATCAGCCCCCCGGCGGCTTGACGGGCTTGAGGCCCCAGATGTCCTGCGCGTACTCACTTATCGTCCTATCGGTCGAGAACTTACCCATATTCGCGACGTTGAGGATCGATTTCCGCGTCCACACTTGCGGATCGCGGTACGTGTCAGAGACCCGATCCTGGGCGTTTATGTACGAGCGGTAGTCGGCCAGCAGCATGTAGTGGTCGCCGGCGTGGGTCAGCGAGTTCACGATCGGCTGGAACGTGTCCTTGTGGCCGCCGCTGAACGTGCCGTTGCCGATCTGCTCCAGAACGCGACGCAGCTCGTCATCCTTGTTGAAGTGCTCCCACGGGTTGTAGTTCCCCTTGAGGGCGTTGACCTGCTCGGTCAGCAGTCCGAAGATGAAGATGTTGTCGTCGCCGACTTCCTCGCGGATCTCGACGTTGGCGCCGTCCATGGTGCCGATGGTCAGGGCGCCGTTGAGGGCGAACTTCATGTTGCCGGTGCCCGAAGCCTCGGTGCCCGCGGTGGAGATCTGCTCGGACAGATCCGAGGCCGGGAAGATCTTCTCCGCCAGCGAGACGCGGTAGTCCGACAGGAACACGACCTTGAGCAGGTCGCGGATCGCCGGGTCGTGATTTACCACGCGGCCGATCTCGTTGACGAGGCGGATGATCAGCTTGGCCATGTAGTAGCCGGGAGCCGACTTGCCGCCGAAGATGATCGTGCGCGGCACGAAGTTGCCGTTGGGGTTGTCCTTGATGCGGTTATACAGGGTGACGCAGTGCAGGACGTTTAGCAGCTGCCGCTTGTACTCATGGATGCGCTTGACCTGGCAGTCGAACATCGAGTCCGGGCTGACCAGAAGCGGCGTGCCGCGGCGCTGGTACTGCTCGGCGATGATGGTGGCCAGGCGCTGCTTGTTGGCGTGCTTGACTTGGCGCCACTTGGCCTGCAGATTCTCGTCATCGGCGAGCGGAATGAGGCGCTTGAGCTGGAACAGATCCGTCACCCAGCCGTCGCCGATCGCGTCGGAGATGACGTTTGACAGGAGCGGGTTTGACTTCTTGAGCCAGCGGCGCTGGGTGATGCCGTTGGTCTTGTTGCTAAACTTCTCCGGCCACATCTCATAGAAGTCGCGGAAAAGCTCCGCCTTGAGGATCTCCGAGTGGAGCGCGGCGACGCCGTTTACCGCATGGCTGCCGACGATGGCGAGGTTGGCCATGCGCACGCGCTTCTCATTTCCTTCTTCGATGATCGACATGCGGCGGCAGCGATCGTCATCGCCCGGGAACTTGGCGCGGACGTCGTCGAGGAAGCGGCGGTTGATCTCGTAGACGATCTCCAGGTGGCGCGGCAGCACGCGGCCAAACAGGTTCACCGGCCAGCGCTCCAGCGCCTCCGGCATGACGGTGTGGTTGGTGTAGCCGCAGGTCTTGACCGTGATGTCCCACGCCTCTTCCCAGGTCAGTCCTTCCAGGTCGAGGAGGATGCGCATGAGCTCCGGAATCGCCATCGCCGGGTGCGTGTCGTTGAGCTGGATGGCGTTCTTTTCCGCGAAGCGGTCGAAGGTCCGCAGGCCGTGCTGCTGGTCGTACATCCGGTAGCGCTTCTTGTAGCGGCGGACGATGTCCTGCAGCGTGGCGGAGACGAAGAAGTACTCCTGCTTGAGGCGCAGCTCTTTGCCTTCGAAGATGTTGTCGTTGGGGTAGAGCACGCGCGAGATGTTCTCGGACAGTGACTTGGCCTCGACCGCGCCTTCGTAGTCGCCGCGGTTGAAGTAGTCCAGATCGAACTCGTCGGTGGCGCGCGCCGACCACAGGCGCAGCGTGTTCACCGTACGGTTCTTATAGCCGGGAACCGGGGTGTCGTAGGGCACGGCGAGGACATCGTTGGTGTCGAGCCACTCGGTGCACAGGCGGCCTTCGGCGTTCCACTTCTGGTGGACGCGGCCGTAAAAGCGCACGCGGAAGAAGTCGTTGTGACGGGCGATCTCCCACGGGTTGCCGTAGCGCAGCCACGCATCGGGAGTCTCCACTTGCGCGTTGTTGACGATGCGCTGGTGGAAGATGCCGTACTCATAGCGGATTCCGTACCCGTAGGCCGGCAGCTCCAAGGTCGCCATCGAGTCGAGGAAGCACGCCGCCAGGCGTCCGAGACCGCCGTTGCCAAGGCCCGCATCCCACTCCGCGTCGCGCATGTCCTCGAGCTTCATGCCGAGGTCGGCCATCGCCTTCTCACCCGATTCGATGAGACCCAGGTTGATCATGCTGTTGCCGAGCGTGCGCCCCATGAGAAATTCCAAGGACATGTAGTACACGCGCTTGGCATCGGCGTCATAGTAGGCGTCATGGGTGTTGATCCAGCGCTCCATCAGACGATCGCGGACCGCCAGAGCCAGACCGACATAGGGCTCCCACTTGCTGTCCACGTGCTCGGGCAGCTCGCCGAGGGTGAACTCCAGGTGGTTAAGGATTCCGCTCTTGAGCGACTCAGCGTCCATGCCATGTTTGAAGCGCCCGGCATCGGCCTTGGCGGTGGTGAGCGATACGTTGCCTTTGCTGTGGTCCATGCGTTTCCTTCCCCAGGTCCAGATGGGACTCAAGCAGCGGTAGCGATCTAGGACGAGACCCGGATCACTTCCGCGGATTTTGATGCATCAGGATAGCACCAAGGCAATTTTGCAGGGGATGGAGTGCGCGCCAACAATTTTGCGTCGCCGGCGCGTGTGGGCAGGGCTGCGACATCGGCATTCCTACGGCTACGTCGAAGTACCTTGCCGCAAGCCCGGGCCAAGCGGGCAAGCGGACTTTTACGGCACGGTGAGAGCGATCGGCACCGCGGCCGTGCTGTCGCCGCTTGCCGCCACGGAGACATCGTGGTTGGGCAGGCTGAGACCGTCCCCGGACTGCGGGTACAGCCGCTGCTTCAGCGTCCCATGCCGGTCCAAGATGGCGGTCGCCTTATAGGAGCCGGCGTGGATCTGATCGAACGTAAGCTCCACGCGGGTCGAGCCGGCGGCGGCGCGAGCGAACAAGCTGCGGCTCACCGTGCAGCCCAGGTTCGCCGGCATCAGGTAGTTGCAGCTGGTCGTGGAGAGCAAAAGGAGGACATCGGAATCGCTCGGCAGCGGGGTGCTCCATGAAACGGTCGCCTGGAGGCGCGGCATCGGCGGAAACGGCGCGTCGCCGGTTCCCTGCGGCGCGTCATCGACCGGAAACGGAGTCGGCAGCGGACGGGTTTCCTGGCGCTGCGGCGACCACAGGATGTGCTGCTGGCCGCGCACCTTCACATCAAGGGACAGGTGGCGCTCATCGCTGAATGTGAAGCGAGCATCAATATAGTCACAGCCGAGCGCTTGCGCGCAGAACCGATAGCTTGGCCCCTCTTTGCTGTACTCCATGAGCTGCGTCCGCGAGTCGCGCAAGATGCCAAGGAAGTAGCCGCCGTTGCGAAAAACAAATACCGGCTTCTGGTTCGGCGCTTCGATCGAAAATGCAAAGCGGAGGTTGTTGCCTCCGTCCAGATCCACGCGGCCAAATAGGACGTGCGGATTGGCGTCGCGAAAGTCCATGTTCATGATGGGAAGCGGGCCAAGCGGCGTCGTCGTCGCCGGCCCGACCCACAGGCCGGCGAGCTTCGACATCAGCGACACTCCGGCCACCGTGCTCTGTTCCATAGGGCTGCCATCACCAGCGCTCGCATCGCCGCGATCCGAGCCCGCCGGGTTCTGGCAGCCAAGGGTGATGGGAAGGCAGAAGGCGGTCAGCAACTTGAACAGGTGTTTGGCCATGGGGTCTTGCCTCGGCACTGGGCAGGAGATTGCAGCTGCGTAAGCGGTACGACGCTTGCTAGGATTTGCGCTCAGGAGGTATCTACCATGAAAAGAAACTTAATGCTTTCCCTGGGCTTATGCGTACTTGGCTGCGGCGGAGCCGGCGACAGCGGCACGACGCAGCCCCCCACCACCGAGGCGGGAAAGAGCGTCTTCAGCTCAGCCACCAGCACCCTTGTCGCCCAGGATTTGGGCGGCGGATTTGTCCCGCAGCCGCCTCCCGGTTCGACGTGCACGGTCAACGCCAAGAAGTTCACCCTCACCGTGGCGAGCCGCGCCGTGGCCTGGACTCGCTGCGTCGGGGACGGCAAGACTGCCTATATGGAGACCCGCGGCACCCAGACCCTCAGCGAGACGGACTTCAAAAATCTGGTACCCCTCTTGGAAAATCTGAGGGTGGTCTCGCCAGACGGCGGCTGCATCGCCGATGCGTCGATGCTCACCGTCAGCGTGACGACGCCGCTCGGGTCTCAGGAATATGTGGACGACGGCTTCCAGTGTCAGGTGAAAGACAAGCCGTTCCTCGATCGGGGGACGATCTATCAGGTGCTGGAGCGGCTTAACACCCTCACCGCTGCGTCCATGTAACGGCGGCAGCGGCACCGGACGCCGGCGCTGCGGACCGGGCGCTGCGCGTTAGTTACATCCTGCTTGGTATGACAGCGCGCGTTATGACGTGGCTCCCCATGCGGAATGCGCGGGCATGCAGGGGATTTGGGTGCTGCGGTGTGCATAGGGTGATCCAGCCGCTTCCCGGATCGGCGGCGGCCACGTGCACCGCTTCTTTGCGCAGCGCCGGCTCAGCGGCCAGCGCCTGGCACAAAGCTGTCTGCGCATCCGCAATCGCGGCCGACTGCCAGCGCGTAATCACCATGCCGATGCGAAACGCCAGCTCCGCGGGGGCTGCCAGCGCCACCGCCGCATCGGCGCACGCCGCCACCGCGATCACCGGCGCCCCGCCCAAAAGCAGCGTGGGACCGCCGGCCGCCCGCAGCTCGCCCGATGGACCAAGCGCGAGATCGAGCTCGCATAACTCCACCGTCTTGCGGAGGCGGAGCCGCACCAGCTCCTGCATGGCGCGCTTGGCCGCCAGGTGGCGCAGCAGGAACTCCGGATTCAGCGGTCGCGGCATGCTTTTTTGCTCGCGCGGGCTGAAAATTTTTTCCAGCGTCTGCGGGTGCCAAACATCGGCGGCGCGAAGCTCGCTGGCATCGACGCGAAGGCAGAGCCACTGGGCGCTGTGCGGCAAGTCCAGGGTCAGCGCCGGCAGCAGCGTTCCAAGCCGCGCCAAGGGACGGACACGCGGCATGCCGCCCCGATGATTGGAAGAGGGGAATTGATACTCGCGGTGCGGCGCTGCCGGTACGTTGCGGCGGGGTGGACTGCGGCGAAACAGAGGGGACAGATCGACGCTATGCCCTTGCCCATGCAGCGCCGCCAAAAGATGCAGCAGCTGCGACAGACCGGAGCGCTGCTGCACGTTGCTCGCCAGCGCCGCATGCGGACGACCGCGTAGAATCGCTGCCACCCGCCGCCCCAGACCATCGCCGGGACCGACCTCGATGAAGGTCCGCACCCCGGACTGGTACATGGCCTCGACCGTGGCGCCCAGCGCGATGGGGCGGATGAACAAGGCGCTGGCCGCGGCGAGAATCTTGTCCCGCTCTGCGGCGTATATACCCGCGGTGGCGCAGGACCAGACCGGCCGGCGCGGGGCGCCGACCTTCATCTCCTGCAGCTCTTTGGCGCTGCTCACCGCGCTGTCGCTCAAAAGCGGCGTGTGATACGGCACGCCGCTTGCCAAAACATGGGCGGCGATGCCCAGCGAATCGAGCCGCTCGAGCAGCCAGCCGACCGCCGGTTGTTCGCCGCAAAGCAGCGCGCAGTCGGGTCCAAGCTCCGCGCTGACATACAGCGCTCCCGGCGCCGCCGTCAGCAGCGCGGCCAGCGAGCCCGCCGCGGCGGTGACCAAGACCGACTGCAGCGCCGCCAGCTGCTCACGCGGCAGACCGCGCTCGACGCCCAGGCTGAGGCGATAGAAAATCGGTACTGCCGCGACCGCATCGATCGCGCCCGCCTGGCACAGCGCCGCGAACTCCCCCGTGCTGCAGCCCATGAGGACGTCGGGCGCGATGCCGAACTCGCGCAGCAGCTCCGCCAGCGCCCACTCCGCCATGAGCAGCGTGACCACGGCCGCGCCGCTTTGGGCGGCATCGCCCGCCGCCCCCGGCAGCGGGAACACTTGCCGACTGGGAACGATCGACTCTCCCAGGTCGGCGGCGATAAAATCGATGCTGTCGAAGACCTCGCGCACCGCGGGAAAATGCAGGCACAGATCCCCCAGCATGCCGACATAGGAGGCCCCCAGCCCCGGAAACAGGAATGCGGTCGCCCCCGTTGCCTTCGTCACCGCTCCCGGACCGCAATATCGTCCCGCGCCCGGCTGATGCAGCGCCTGGAGATCGACCTGGCCCGCCGCTGTCAGATAACGCGCCGTCTCTTCCAGCCGCCGCGCCAGCTCTCCCACCGAGTCGACCACCAGGGCGAGTCGATGGCGTCCGGCGCGCGGGAGCTGCTGATGCCACGCTTGGGCCAGGTCCGCCAGAGCCAGCAGCGAGTCGGCAGCCGCCGGGTCGATGCGCTGGTGCAGCGCCCAAAGCTGCGCCCCCAGCGCGGGTACCGAATCGGCAAGAAAGAGAAACAGCTGCTGCGCGAACGGCACCGCCGCCGGCCGCTGCGGGGACGAAAGCTGTTCCTGCAGCACAATCGCCGCTCTTCGCCCGTCCGCGGCCGTGGCCAGCCAGCCGGCACAGCGCGGCGCGCCGGTCTTGGACCATCCCGGGTGCGGCAGCGGCTGGATCCAGGGAAGGGGCAGCGCCGCCGTTTGGCCCGCCGTACCGCTCGTTTCCGGCTGCTGCAGCGGTAAGATCCGATGTCCTAGCGCCAGCGCGGCGCGCACCAGCGCCAGCGTGTCCCCTAATCCTTTTTCGTTCCCTGAAGCCGGTGCAACCGCCGCGCTGCACAACGCCTGCTGGAGAAGCACAGGTGGAATCGAAAAGCTGCGTTGTGCCGCCGCTGCATCCGCCGCACCGCCTGGGAGCTCCAGCCAGCCCACGGAACGCCCTGGGACATCGCTCGGATCCCATGAAACGGGAGTCGCTCGATCGGCCCAAAAAACCTCAGCATAGACGGCGGCGCCGCGGGACGCCGCACTCTGGCTGGATTCCAGCACCAGCCACGCCGCTTGGGTCGCCAAAGCGTCCGCTGCCCCCACAACGCAGGCGGATACCGTTTCTGACAGCAGGGCCGCAGCCGCTGCGCGCATTGCATCGGCTAGCGTGGCATGGCACTCCACCGCTCGGCTTATATCAAGGGACTCCTGAAGCCGGGTTTGCGCCGCTTCTCCACCCACGAAATAGATCCGTGACGCAATCGGCGGCGACGCCGCGGCCGCGTCGTCCAGCGCGGCATCGACCAGTAGCGCCGCAGAGGCGGGTCCGGCGGCGAGGGGACTTGGCACAGAAGGCAGAAACGGAGCCAATCGCCCGGCGGCGGCTTGCCAGGCGACGCCGACGATGCAGACGCCGGCGGCGCTTCCTTGTCCCGCTGCGTTCACGATGCGGGCCTCAGCTGCACCCGCGGCTCTGCCAGTCGATTCAAGGCCACGCTGCCGATCCCGAACAGCCCACGCATGACGAGCACCGGGGTGCCATCGGTGTCATAGACCGCGACATCGCAGCGCAGCTCACTGCGATCGGCCGCTTCTATGATGCGGACCCGGCCTACGCAGTCCGCTGACTTGGGTGAACCTAGCCGCTGCAGGCTCTGACAGCCCATGGGCAGCACGGTGATGCCGGCAAAGTGGCGCGCCCAAACCCCGGCAAGCTGCATCGCGCTATCGAGAAGCACCGGATCGATAAGCCACGCATCGTGCGGCTTGGCGCCGCGCAGACACGCCTCCGGCCGCGAGCCGCGGAGCCGTCCCGCGACCCCGTGCTCCGTGAATCCGTCGATGGCCGTGATTCCCTGGAACAGCGGTCCGTGAAACAACCAGCGCTGATAGATCGCGGCGACCGGCAGCGGCGGCTCGCCCGGCGGTATCGGTGGAAGGAGTGCGTCGTTTCGCGCGGCTTGCGCCAAGTCAGGGAATAGCTCCACGGTCGCGCGGTAGTGGGGGCGCTTTTTCCCTTGCGCGCTGATGATCTCTACGCTCACCTGCCTTGCCGATTCGCTGCGCCGCTTCTCCGTGCAGCGGAGGATCAGCTCGCAGCTTCCACCCACGAGCCGCACGCCCGAGAGCAGCGTCAGCCCATCGATCCGTCCCAAGTGCCAGCCCGGGCATGCCAGCGCCGCCGCCTCGCCGATAAGCGAGAGCGCCCCCGCCATCGGCAGGACCGGAACGCCGTCGATGCTATGGTCTAGGAGGTAGCGGTCCACGCCGACGTCAAGGCGCAGCGTCTGTTCGGTAACTCCTGGGGCTGGGCTGCGCCGCGTGCCATCGGCCAGCCGGACTGCCAGAGCCGCGGAGCCGCCGCCGGCTTTTCCCGATGGAGAAACTTCTCGGTCTGCCGTCAGGGGAGCGGTGAGCAGAACCTCCACCTCGCCCTTGCGGCCCAGCCGAAGCTCATCGATGCACGCCGCGGCGCCGGCCGCTTCCTCGATCAGCTCCCAGCCGGAGCGGCGCAGGATTTCTTCCAGCTCCGGACGGACCATGCCGCCGCGCCACGGTCCCCATAGGATGGAGACGACGCGAGCGCCGACTCGGCGATCCAGATCGCTGGCCAGCTGATTGAGCGCGGCGTTGGCGGCAGCGTAGTCCACCTGGCCGGCGTTGCCGGTGTGCGCGACGATGGAGGAGAAGAACAGGCAGAACGTAAGCTCTTCCACCCGCACAGAGCGCAGCAGGCTCCACGCCGACAAGACTTTGGTCTCATAGACCTGCTTTGCCGCAGTGAGCGACTTTTTGTGAATCGGCGCGTCTTTGATGATGCCGGCGCCGTGAATGAGCCCGTCGATGCGGCCGTGCGCGGCGTAGATCCGGCCGATGACCGCGGCCGTTGCGGCCGGGTCGCTCACATCGACGGCGTAGTAGTGCACCTGGGCTCCCAGCGCGGTCAGCTTGGCGAGATTGGCGCGCACCTCGCGCTCGCGCTGCAGGGCGTCGTAGGCTGCTTCGACCGCAGAGAGCGCGACCGGTTGACCGCTGCGCCGCAGCTCCGCCATGAGCGCGGCTTTGAGCTCGCGGACCGTGTGCAGACCGGCCGTTGCCGCCGACTCCGGGGCGACCGGCAGCGGCGACCGGCCCAGCAGCACCAACGTGGGGCGATAGCGGCGGGCCAGCTCGGCCGCCGCTGCCGCGGTAACTCCGCGCGCCCCCCCGGTGATGACGACCACGGAGTGCGGACCGAGCTCCGCCAGGGCTTCGCTCGTCGTCAGGTTCGATAGCGGCACCGGCTCGGCTTGCACGCCGCGGCGGTCCGAGCCGCGGTAGAGGGTCTCTGTCGGCGCCCTAGGATCGCGGAGCTCAGCGCAGATAAGCTCCGCCACAGATAGTCCGCTGAGGTCGGGGCGGTAATCCGGGGTGAGCGCGACCGCCCGCAGACGCGCCTGCGGCCACTCGCGGGCCAGCGAGCGGAGCGCTCCACCCAAGGCGGCTTGCGCCTGCGCCAGACTCTCTGCCGCGCGACGGTCCGCTGCGACCCCGGCCGCGGTCATCGCGGCGCGTGAGCAGCACAGGACCGTTCCCGTTTCCAGACAGGGGTGTAGGAGCTTGCATAACAACAAAAGGCGCGCCAGCGGCGCCGGAAGCTGCGCGGTGCCGCCCGCATCCGTCGGCTGCGGCGCCAAATCCGCAAGATAGATAAGACCCCTTACGTTCGTCTGTTCCTGCTCCAGACGTTGCACAAACAGGCATACGTCCTCTTCGTTATCCAGATCGACTTTGTAACGCGGTGCGCTCCCACCATCCGGCTCGCCGCGCATCGCCGCGTGGATCACCGCGGCTCCAGTCGCTTGGAGCTTGGCGCAGACCGCTGCGCTGTCCCCAAAGTGATCGGCGACGACCAGAAGAGCTCCGGCGCCCGGAACGAACTCGGGGTCGTTTGCGGCCAAGGCCGGTAAAGACACCTCGCGCCGCACGGCGCGCTTTAGGCTCTGCTGCTCTTTTAGGTTGGCCCCCGCAGTCAGCCGCTGTGCTGCCGGCGCGACCGCGGGGGCCTGCTTAGGGTGGTCCGGGGGACCGCCGACCCCCGCTTGGCTCTTCTGCATGAAGCTGATGATGCTCTTCAAAGTCTTACTGCCCGCCAGCTTCTCGACATCCTTTTCCATCTTCTGCTGCTCGACGACCGGCAGGATCTTGCGGAAGGTGTTGAGGATCTCGATGCGCTTGATGCTGTCGATGCCGAGGTCCGCTTCCAGATCCAGATCCGGATCGAGCATCTCCACCGGATAGCCGGTCCGCTCGCTCACGATCTGCAACAGCTGCGCCCCCAGGTCGACCTCGCCGGCCGGCACAAGGGCTGGCATCTGCAGCGCAACCTCCGGCGCCGCGTGCTCGATGAGCTCCTGCACTTCGATGAGCTTCGGCGCCGCGCTCACGGCCGCAGTGGCCATGACGGCAGCCGGCGCGGGCCGCACCGGCATGGCCACGGCCGGAATCGGCGCCGGCAGCGATGGCATCGGTAACGCAGCGGGACGCGGCAGGGGCAGCGTGGCTGTCGGCCGGGCGCTCGGCAGCGCCGCTTCAGCCGCCGCCCCGGTCGCTTGTTGGCTGAAGACCGCGCTGCCGGGCAGCGACTCGAGATAGGCGAGCATGACGCGCTGCTGGGTCTCCAGAAAGCTGCTGCTCATCTGCAGCATCGTCTGCTGAAACTGCAGCATGATCTGCTCCGCGCCCGTGTTCGCAGCCGCCCACGCCGGTGCGCTGGCCAGCGGCAGCGCGGCCGGACTGGGCGCGGGGGGCGGGGGCGCCGCGGCGATGGCGCTCGGCCGCTCCGGGGCGGCGTTTGCCGGTCGCTCCGGGGCTGGGGAAATCGGCGATGGGGATTTCATGGACGATTTTTTCTCTCCCTGAGGTGGGGTTTGGGATACGCGCTCGATCCGCGCGCTGTTCATTGCGTATAGGAGCTGCGGCTTGGCCGCGCTTGCGCCCGTCGGTTCTGTGCGCCGAGTGGACAGCTGCTCCGCCAGACCGGTATGGGCATCGCGGCGCCAGCGATACAGCGCTCCTTGATCGACAGCAACCCCGCTGGCACAAAGCTGCGCCAGCAGGTGCAAGAGCGCGGTCACGCCGTCTTTGCCGGCCCGCTCCAGCGGCAGGGCCAGGTGCGGCACATTCTGCAGCGTCGCATCGACTAGACCGGAGAGCACCGAGCCTGGACCGACTTCGACGAACAGGCCCGCTCCGGCGGCGTACATCGCCTGTACGGTCTGCGCAAACAGGACCGGGCGGACAAGATGCTCGCCCAGCCGCGCTGCCACCGCGGCGCGCTCCGGCGGGTAGGGCGCCGCATCCAGGTTGCTGAACACGACGCGCTGGGGAGCGGCGGTGGCGGCCGCATCGATCGCCCGTACCAGCGGGGTCTTCGCGTATTCCATGAGCGGGGAGTGGAACGCTGCCGATACGGCGATTTTTTTCACCGCCAGGCCGCGTCCGGAAATCGCCGTGACCGCCGCATCAATCGCGGCACTGGGGCCGGAGATCACGCACTGCGCCGGTGAGTTGTGGTTGGCAAGCGTGACGCCGGGCAGCGATTGCAGAAGCTCGGTCACGGTCGTCGCGTCGGCCCCGACCGCCGCCATGGCGCTGGCGGCACCGTCGGGTGGTTCCGCAAGAAGGCGGCCGCGCTCGGCTGAGACGGCGAGCAGCTCTGCTTCGGGGAAGACGCCGGCCGCGTGCAGGGCAACATACTCCCCATAGCTATGGCCGGCCAAAAGCTCCGCGTCGATGCCCAGGCTGCGCAGCAGCGCCAGCGCCGCCAAGTCCGCGGCCCCGAGCGCCGGTTGGGCAACCCGCGTATCGGTCAGCGCGGCCTGCTGCGCCCGGCGCTCCTCATCGGTAAACGCCGAGGGCGGAAACAGATAGCTCGCAAGCGGCTGGGGCAGCCTGCCGCGCAGGCTCTGCTGCGAACGCTCCAGCACTTGGCGGACCAGCGGAAAGTGCTGCGCCAGATCCCCCATCATGCCGACGCGCTGCGAGCCTTGACCGGGAAATAGGAATGCCACTTTCCGGGTGCGTCCGAGCGGTTCGGCGAAGCAATAGATGCCGCGCGGGTCACGCAGCGTGAGCGGTCCGGACGCCTTCAAGTGCGCGGCTGCATCGCTCAGCTTGTCCTGCAGATCCGGCAGCGCGCTGGCGACTATGGTAAGCGTCAGTCCCGATGCCGCGGGACGCTCCACGCCGCGCAAATAATGAGCCTGCGCCAGCTGGAGCAGCGACCGCCGCGGCGCCTCAGACTCGACGGGGCCGGTCAATGCGGCAGGGATGGCAAGCTCGCTCTGCACCTCGGCGCGCAGCTGCTCTACGCGGCCGACAAGCTCGGCCCGCGTCGCCGCGGTGAGCGTGAACAGCTCGCTGGGCCAGTCCGGGGTAACCGGATGGTCGGTACCGACAGACTCCTGGGGTCCCTCCGCGTACTCCTGCAGCACGGCGTGGAAGTTCGTGCCGCCAAACCCGAACGCGCTGACCCCGGCGCGGCGCGGCGACCCGGCATCATGGAGCCACGGCCGCGGCTCGGTGCACAGGTAAAACGGACTCTGCTCCAGCTCGCAGGCCGGGCTGGGTATGGTGACGCCCATGGTCGGCGGCAAGATGCGGTGATGCAGCGCCTTGGCGACTTTTATGAGCGATGCCAGGCCGGCGGCGCACTTGGTGTGCCCGATCATCGTCTTGACCGACCCGAGATCGGAAGAGCACACGTCTGAACTCCAGTCACGCCAATG
>CALFML010000508.1 GCA_937879845.1 uncultured Myxococcales bacterium | reverse complement strand
GGCCGGCCTGCTGTGCCCAGTCCATGTAGCCCTGGTTCCAGTTGCGCATGTACTGGATGGCCGGCGGCAGATGGTGCTGGAAGACGCAGTTGTTCTTCGCGTACATCTCCCACTGGCGCGGATTCGGCTCGCCGCGCATCGCCTTCTCGCCGCCCTTGCCGCGCCAGCCGGCCAGGAAGCCGATGCCCGAGCCGGGCGCCGTCTCGTAGTTGACGACGAAGTCGGGGTAGTCGCGGTACTTGCGCGAGCCGTCGGCGTTGACGAAGGCGCGCTGCATCGGGTCGGTCGCGGTGTGCTGGAAGCGCTCGAACAGGGCGCGGCTCTGCTTGGCCAGGATCTGCGGCACGATGCGCGGCATCTGGCTCTCCGGCGACTCCGGCGGCGTGACCCGATCGGTGCCGCTGTCCGCGGGCGCCTTTAGGCCATAGACGATCGTGTCGATTCCGGATTCCATCGCGGCTCCCGTACACATGACGCACGGCTCCAGCGTACTTATCAGCATGTGATCGCGCGCTGTGGGCGGGATCTTGCCGGCGCAGCTGCGGAACGCGACCATCTCGGCATGGGCGGTGCGCTCACCGGTGCGGTTGAACTGGTTGTGGCCGCGGCCGATCACCTGGCCGTCACCATCGGCGATGACGCAGCCGATCGGCGCCTCGCCCGCGGCGAAGCCGCGCTGCGCTTCGTCCAGAGCCTGCTGCATGAGCTCTGTAAGGACCTGCGTGGTGAGCCGGATGGTGCCGGGGGATGCGGTCTGCAAGGCGGCTTCAAGCTGCGCCAGCAGCTCGGCGGCGTCTTTATAAACAGCCCGGGCGCCGCTGCGCAGCAAGCGCTGGCGCGACTGGAAGCCGGTCAACACGCCCAGGCCGACCACCCCGGCGAACTTGGCGGCTTGCATATCGAAGCTCGTGTCCCCGATGAGCACGCACTGCGCCGGCGACATGTGAAGCTTGGCCACGGTCGCCGCAACCAGATCCGGAGCAGGCTTGGACTCGCTGCAGTCGTCCGCAGTCACGATGAGATCCGCGGCCTCATCTAGGTCGATGCCCGACACTTCCTGCATGACCTTCAGGTTCTGCTTTTTGGCCGAGGTCGCAAAGGCGATCCGTAGCTTGCGCTCACGCACCGCCGCCAAAAGCGCCAGCGCGGCCGGCAGGGGCCTTATTCCCTGCGCCCGCACCAGGCGTGCGAACTCCTCCGTCTGCGCCTTGCGCAGCGCCTCGCCGTCCTGCTCATCCGCCTGGCGTCCCAGGACGGACGGGACGAGCTTGTCGCCGCCCTTGCCGATCTCGCGCTCGATCCGATCGCGGGCGACGCGATAGCCATGAGACTCAAAAGCGAGCCGCCACGCTTCGGCATGAGCCGCGTTGGTATCTAGCAGAGTTCCATCGATATCAAAGAGCACCGCATCGAGAGCCATGTCTGGATCGCGATAAGCATCAGACGTACCACGCCGGCAGCGGCGCCCGCGTCGCCAATACGCCGTCGCTCCGCCCAAACAGTTCTGCGGCGCGATGAGCGCATCTGACACATTGAGCGTTGCCGCGCAGCCCAGCCCGACGCGGCGCCATTTTCTTGTTAAGCCGTCCAAAATCAAACAATTGCATTGCAGGGCCCGTCGTACGGACTAACACTTACTCTGCAGTAGGAATCTGCTCTTCCCTAGACTCCTTGGCGAGGGATTTCCATGGCAGCCCACAGCATCTGGAACGGCAGCATCAGCTTCGGCTTGGTCACGATTCCCGTATCGCTGCGCAGTGCGGCGCGGGACCACGCTCTCAAGTTCTCGCTCCTTGACAAGCGGGATCTCTCTCCGGTCGGCAACCTCCACATCAACAAGCGCACGCGGAAGGAAGTGGCGTGGAAGGATGTCGTAAAAGGCTACCAGTACAAGAAGGGAAAGTACGTGGTGCTCACCCCGGAGGACTTCAGCAAAGCCAACGTGAAGGCGAGCCAGCTTCTGGAGATCGAAGACTTCGTCGATATGAGCGAAGTGGACCCGATTTACTTCGACCAGCCCTATTACATCGTCCCGACGGCGCAGGGAGCACGCGCCTACAGCCTCCTGCTCCAGGTGCTGTCGCGCACGCAGAAGATCGGCATCGGCCGGGTCGTCATGCACACCAAGCAGCACTTGGTGGCGGTCGTTCCCATGGGCAAGGTGCTGCTCTTGGAAGTGATGCGATTTGCCCATGAGATCCTGACCGTCAAAGACCTGGACATCAAAAGCTCTGCCGGCAGCAAGGTCACGGATCGGGAGGTGGCGATGGCGGAGCAGCTGGTCAAAGGGCTGACCTCGGAATGGGATCCGGATAAGTACGAGGATACGTATCACGACGACCTCCTGCGGCTTATCAATAAGAAGATCAAGCGCGGCGCCACCCAGGACATCGAGCCGTATAACGCTCCGAGCCCGGATGAGGCAGGGGAAAAAGGCAAGCTGCTCGACCTGATGCCGCTGCTCAAGGCGAGCTTGCGGCGCGGCCGCGGCGCGGCCAAGGACAAAGAGGATGATGAGGAAGAGGCCGCGGATACGGAGGCGGCGCAGGTGGTTCCGATCGCTCGGAAGCGGGCCAAAAAGGCCTCGCCCAAACAACCTGCCAAGCGGCAGAGCGCCCGCGCCAAACCCGCCGCCCGCAAGGCGGTTAAAAAGACCAAGAGCGGTCCACCGCGGCGCGCTGCGGCGCAGGGCGCTCATGCCAGCCACTAGTCAGTAGGTCTCGACCATGGCGCAGCTATCGGAATACAAGCGCAAGCGGAACTTCCGCGTCACCAGCGAACCCGCGCCCCAGGTGGCAAGCAAGAAAGGCCACTCATTCGTAATCCAAAAACACGCCGCCCGCCGGCTGCATTATGATTTTCGTCTCGAGCTCGATGGGGTGTTAAAGAGCTGGGCCGTTCCCAAGGGTCCGTGCCTGGATCCGGGCGTCAAGCGGCTGGCGGTGGAGGTCGAGGATCACCCGCTCTCCTACGGCAGCTTCGAGGGCACGATCCCGCAAGGCGAGTATGGGGGCGGCTCGGTCATCGTCTGGGACCGCGGAACGTGGGAACCGGAAGGCGACCCGCACACCGGACTTTTGCAAGGCCGGCTGCACTTTGTGCTGCACGGAGAAAAGCTCAGCGGCCGCTGGAACCTGGTGCGCGGGCGGAGCGTCGCCTCGGGCAAACCGCAGTGGCTGCTCATCAAGTCGCGCGACCAAGCGGCGCAGCCCGCCGCGGCCTACGATGTCGAAGCCGCGCGTCCGGAGAGTGTGATCACCGGGATTGCGGTCGAGCAAGTCGCAGCGCGAGTGGATGCCAAGGGCCGGCTCCTGCCAACGCGCGCGGGCGCGCGGGCGACGCCGCGGCAGACTCGAAAACCCCGCGGCCGCGGCAAAACCAAAGCGGGCGCCGCGGCCGGCCAAGCGGACGAGCCGCCTGCCGCTTCGCAGGAGCCGCAGCAACCGTCGCCGCTTCCGGAGTTCATCGCGCCGCAGCTCGCGGTGCTTTCGTCCGCTCCGCCGCCGGGCGAGCACTACGTTCACGAGATAAAGTTCGACGGCTACCGCGTGCTGGCGCGCAGCGTCTATAACGGCGGCGCTCCAGAGGTGGTGCTGCATACGCGCACGGGCAAAGACTGGACGGACAAGTTCGCCGCCATCGCCGAGGCCGTGGCTTGCCTCGATGTGGAGTCGGTCTACTTGGACGGCGAGGTCGTGGCGCTCGATGCCAAGGGGCGGAGTGATTTTCAGCGGCTGCAAAACTCCCTTAACGGCCGCGATGACGCGGCGCTGCACTACTTCGTGTTCGACCTGCTGTATCTCAACGGCTACGATCTGCGCCGCCGTCCGCTTGGGCAGAGGAAAGAGCTCTTGGGGGCGCTGCTGGCGCACAACCCGCATCCGCTCCTGCGTTACAGCCAGCACTTTACCGGCAGCGGGACGGCGGTCTTGCGGCGCTGTTGCCAGCAGCGGCTCGAAGGCATCGTCTGCAAGGACCGCCGCGCGCCGTACGTGTCGAGCCGCACCGCCGACTGGATGAAGGTCAAGTGCAAGAATCGGCAGGAGTTTGTCATCATCGGTTACACAAACCCCAAAGGCACCCGCGCCCACCTGGGAGCGCTGCTCCTCGGCGCCCATGCGGCCGACGGAGCGCTGCGCTACGCCGGGCGCGTCGGCACCGGCATGCGGACAAAGACGCTGCACGACCTGAAAGAGCAGCTGTCCGCGCTAAAGACGGCGAAGCCGCAGGTTGACGACGCCCCGCCCAGCCGGGAAATCACCTGGGTCAAGCCGCACCTTGTCGCCGAGGTCGAGTTCAGCGAGTTCACCGATGATAACATCCTGCGCCATGCCTCCTTCGTCGGGCTGCGCGCCGATAAGCCGGCGGCGGAGGTCGTCCTTGAAGCTGCGGCGCCCGCCCCATCTGCGGCCCGCGCGTCCGCTGCCCCAAGCGATGCGACTGCGCTTCCCCTGACGCATCCCGATAGGATCCTGTTTGCCCCGGACGGACCGACCAAGCGCGAGCTGGCCGACTATTACGCGCGGATCAAGGAGCGCATGTGGCCTTACGTGCAGGGACATCCGCTGGCCCTTCTGCGCTGTCCGGATGGAACCCAGGGGACGTGCTTTTTTCACAAGCACCTTACGAGCACAAGCGTCGAGCCGGGTCTTGCCACCGTCGCCATTTCCGAAAAACACGCCGTCCGCCACTATCGCTATCTGGACGCGCCGGCGGGTCTGCGCAGCCTGGTGCAGCTCGGCGTGCTGGAGCTGCACTTGTGGGGCTCGCGGGCGGACGATGTCGAGCATCCGATCGAGCTGGTGTTCGACCTCGACCCGGCCCCGGATGTGCCTTGGGCGCGCACCATAGAAGGGGCGGCGCGGGTCCGCAAGCTGCTGCAGCGGCTCGGTCTGCGGAGCTTTCTCAAGCTGTCGGGCGGCAAAGGCGTGCACCTGCACGTACCGATCGCGCCGCGCTACGACTGGGAGCTGGCCAAGCGCTTTTGTCACGCCGTGGCGCGGCAGCTGGCCGAAGAAGAGCCGAGTCTGTTCACGGTCGCTCTGGCCAAGCGCGAGCGCACCGGCAAGATCTTCCTCGACTATCTGCGCAACGGCCGCGGGGCGACCTACGTCGCGCCGTTTTCGGCGCGGGCGCGGGAAGGGGCCCCCATCGCCGCTCCCATTGCCTGGTCCGCCCTGAGCAAAGATCTTTTGCCGGACGCCTATACCGTGCGTACGCTCGATGCGTACTTGCGCCGCTACCCGCGCGACCCGTGGGCAGGGTATGCGGAGCTGAGACAGCCGATAGCGATGCTCGCGGAGAGCTGAGCTTGGGCGTGTCCATGCGCACACTGTCCTTGGAACGCTCAATCCCAAGATCCTTCCCGATGGCGCGGCGACACAGCCTACCTTGGCACGGCATGTGAATGGGAAAGCTCCCGTGAGGATGTCATGGCTTTTATCTCAGCGCTTTTATCTCTGCTAAGTAAGAAAATAAGCGACTTGCTGCAGCTGCTGTTCGGGTGGTCGATCTCGGGTCTGTTCGGCCGGCTATCGTCCAGCAAGCAAACGGCGCTGTCGCTGGCGTTGATCTTGTCGATCCTGTGGCCGCTGCTCGTGATCGGTTGCTTCCTGCCGGATGTGGCGGCATGGGCGGTGGCTTTCATCCCGCTGCATGAGTGGGTCGGCGAAAGGGCGCTGCGCATCGTCTGGATCGTGCTGGCGGTCGGGGCGCCGATCGCGGTGGGAGCGATCACGGCGAAGATCGTGCCTTCGCGCAAGCAGCGCGGCGGCCTTTTGCGGACCGTCCTATCGGGCTACCCGCTGACGCTGGGAATGTTTCTGTCTTTTTTGCTCACCTTCCTCGTCGTGCCGGTGCTCAAAGTGATCTCGATGGCGCGGCGCTGGGAGGATGAGCATGTCTTCGTCCAGCCTAGGGAAAACGCCTATGATCAGGTCTTGGCGCAGCTGGCCGAGGCGTGCGGCCACGCCAACATCAAGGTCGAAAGCAAGCCGGTGCCCAAGCTCATGCAGGCGCCGACGCGGGTGCTCAAGTGGTTTGGCCGCAGCGCGCTCGATCCGATCGTCGGCAGCAATCCGCGTATGCTGGTGGGACACGGCGTCCAGCTGTACTTGTATCCGGCGGATCTGCTCATCCGCGGCACCCCTGAGCTCATAAGCCGGGTCCGGGCGGCAATCGTCCGCGAGATGATGACCGCGCCCGCCCACCTGACGGAGCAGCCCAAGGCGCAGCAGGTGGAGGACCTGTTGACCCGGCTGTGGCGGGAGCTCGAGCGGGCGAACCGGCCCGCGGAGTGTCGGCGAGTCGAGAACCAGCTCCTGCCGGCGAGCAAGATCGTAAACGACACGAGCATCCCCTACAGCGACTGGATGCTCCTATACGCCAACGTGAGTAATCTTGAGCGCGCCGCGGCCGGCAAATCCGCGCGCTTGGAGATGGACCTCTCGCCGGCCAGGCAGGAGAGCTCGGCCATGGAAACGGATCCTCGTCCCGAGGTGTCAACGGTTGCGCTGATCAAAGAAGCGATTGAAGAGTCGCAGGCCCTCCTCAAAGCCGAGGTTGCGCTGGCCCGGCACGAGGCGTGGCGGGAGGTCGCGGCGTTCAAGCGCTTCGCCATCGCCGCCGCGGTGAGCGTCGTCATCGCCATCCTGGGCCTGTCGCTGCTGCTGTTTGCCGCCGTGCTGGCCATCGCGCCGCAGGCCTACGTCGCCGCCATCGCCGGCGGGACCTTGCTGGTGATAGCGGGCGGCACGATCGGCATCGGCTACGGCTTCCTGCCCAAAAAGCCGGTGCCGCAGACCCAGGAGAACCTGAAGGAAGATGTTCGGCTCCTCAAGGAGCGTTTGGCGTAACGCGGGGCGCTGGCCGGCCGGCCAGCGGGCCAAAAGTGAGGCCGAAAGTGAAATCGACCGGCCACAGGCCCGCCCTAGCGGCTGCCTGAAATTCAAGGAGCAAGGAACATGAGCGCGCACGACATGAGTAAATATACTAGTCCAGAGTTTGGCAGCCGTTTCATGGTCGAGCCGCTGAGCAAGCCCGGCGAGCAGCACCTGACCTTTCCGGCTGATAAGCCGTCCAGCACTCCCGAAGATCAGGAAGCGGCGCGGCAGAGCACGGAATCCGACTCCGAACAAAAGAAGCTGCAGGCGGAAGCCGATCTTCTGCGCGCGCGGCTCTCGCAGACGCTGGAATCGCTCGGCTCGCGCAAGCAGACGGTGGAGAACGCGGCGCATGAGCTGACGCACAGCTCGATTCCGCTTGTGATCGCCGGAGCCGGGGCGGCGGCCGCGCTGGTCGGCGCCGGCTTGATGGTGGCGCATCACCGCCGCAAGCAGCAGCCGCCGCCCTGGCGGGAGCGGCTGCACGAGGCGGCCGAAGGCTTCCGCAACCCGCAGCACGCAAGCCTCGCGCGGGAGCGTCCGCTCAGCGCGGAAATCGCGCGCGCCGCGGTGGTGAGCGTGTCTTCCTTCCTGGTGACTCAGCTTGTAAAGTACGGGCTGCGCAAGCTGGGAACGGACAGCCAGCCGGAAGCCCCGCGCTCCGACCCGCGGGCTCAAGCGGCGTTATAACCCCTGAGGAACTCCAGCAGCGCCTTTTCCTCCGGACGCAATGAGTCCGGAGGAACATCGGCGCTGACCCGCAGGGCGCCCTCTTCGCTTTCATCCGGCAGCTGGATGACGGCCGCCGCGGCACCGAAGCGGAAACGGGCAAGCAGATTCCCTTCGCTATAAGCGGTCAGAACTCCCGGATGCACATAGTATTTCCGGCACACTGCGGGCGTATTGCCCAGGCACTTGGCTACGAACTTGACGGCTTGCAGCAGCTGCTGTTTAAGCGGCAGCTCGCCTGCGGCCGGCGCCAGGGAGTGAAGCGCGAACGCCGCATGCAGCGTCCCGGCCCAGGTGCGGAAGTCCTTGGCGCTGAATTCCTCGCCGGTGGCCTCATGCAAGTAGGCGTTTACGTCGGCGGACTCGATGCGGTGCGTACTTTTATTTTCGTCCACGTATTGGAAGAGCTCTTGACCGGGCAGCTCTTGGCAGGAAGCGATGATGCGGGCCAGCCGGCGATCGCGCAGGGCGATGTTGTGTTCCACGCCGCTCTTGCCGGGAAAATGGAAGTGGACGGTGGTGCCTTCGATATCGACGTGCTCGTTGCGCAGGGTGGTCAGGCCGTAGGATTCGTTGGTCCGCGCATACTCCTCATTGCCGACGCGGATCAGCGTCGTCTCCAGCAAGCGGACCACCGCGGCCAGGACTTTTTCGCGCGGCAGGCCGGAGCTCGCGAGGTCCTTTCGCACCCGCGCGCGGAGCTTGGGCAGCGCCAAGCCGAAGGCCAGCATCCGGCCGAACTTGGACTGGTTGCGCTGTGTCGACCAGCTCGGATGATATCGATACTGCTTCCGGCCCCGCTGATCCCGCCCCGTCGCTTGCATGTGGCCGTTGGCAAGCGGACAGATCCAGACCTGCGTCCACGCCGGCGGTATGGCCAGAGATCGAATACGCGCCAGCTGCACCGGATCGCGCAGCAGCTTCCCATCGGCATCGTAGTAGGCGAAGCTGCGCCCGCGCCGCTTGCGGCAAAAGCCGGGCTGCTCGTCCGATACGTAGCGGAGCTTGGCTGACCGGGCGGCGGCGACCGCATCCCGATCCGCAGTCTGTAGGCTGAGCGCGCTCATGACCCCGATAAAATTCCCTCTCCCCCGCTTGCGGAGCTTTCACCGCGACGGTCCCGATAGCAAAAAGGACAGTCATTGGTGAAAGATATTCCGCGCCGCTCAAGGTGCAAGGAAAATTAGGGTCGCCCGCGCCGGCTTACTGCGGGAAGCCGCAGCGGATCCAGGTCAGGATGGCGATGCGCTCTTCCGTGGTAATCGGAATCCCCGCTTGCGGCGGCGGCATCGCGCAGGTCAGCATGTCATCGTGAATCTGATCGGCCCAGTCGGCGACATGGTTGAAGGTCGTGAGCGGCCAGCGGGCGCTGTGGTCGGAGTGACACACGACGCAGCGCTGCTGAAAGATCGGCTCTACGTCGGGATAGCGCGGGGCGGGATCCGGGCATGCGGTCGGCGCCGTGACCGTGCACGGAATGACCGGCGCCGCATCCGCTTGGGCGCCCGCATCGCTTGGGGCCGGACCGGGGGGCGGGTCTTTCATCGTCGAGCCGCCGCACCCGGCGATGGCGATGAAGCCGCAGACGGCGCCCGTTCTCAAGTAGCGAATCGGAGCGAATCGATGACCTTTGCGCATGGGACTGCGTAATACGTAGCCCTATCAGCCAGCGCGCGCAAGCCCGGGCGGAGCCCTGCGACATCTTGACGCAGAGGATGCGGACGCAGCGGCGCAGAGGCCGGGTTGCCGCGCCCTCCTGCGACATCTTGTCGCATCGTCAAGCGTAGAGGCATTGCTAAAGTCGAGCCCATTCAACCTGATTGTTCATCGGCCGAAACGGGCCTGGGAAAAAGGAGAAGAGAATGAAAGATCGACTGTGCATGATGGTGCTGCTGGCCGGTGTCGCGTGGGGATCCAGCGCGCATGCGCATATCACGGTCGGCTCCGGTCCGGCGACCGCCAACAGCAATAACGAGGTCACCTTCACGGTCGGCCACGGCTGCGCCGGCGCCGACACCTACCGCGTCACCATCGACATCCCTTCAGGCGTCACCGGAGTAAGGCCCCTGCGCAGTGATTTTGGCGCGCCCAGTGTCGAAAAGGACCTGGCCGGTACGATCACGAGCGTCACCTGGCAGAAGTCGCTCGCCGATGCGCTGGCGGCTGACATCGCGCTCTACAAGCTCGTCATCCGCATGAAGACTCCCGACCAGGCGTTTAGCACCTTGTATTTCGCCGCGCATCAGACCTGCCGCGCCGCCGATGGGACGATGACGACGGTTGACTGGGTGGGGACGCCGGCCCAAGAGACCGACGGCGGTACGGTCGAGCCCGCCCCGGGTCTTTTGGTCGTTCCGGCCCGCCTTCCCGGTTGGAACAAGTACAAGCTGACCGGCGCCATGACGGACCTCAGCGTGTTTTTCAAAGACGCCCAGATCGTCTGGCAAGGGACATCGGCCTACAGCGCCAACCCGAGCACCGTGGCGCTCATCGCCGGCACCTCCGGCGTGACGCCGCTTACCGCGCTCAAGGCGGGCGATGAAATCTGGGTGAAGTATTAGGCCCGGCGGAGGAATCATCATGAAGCGCTTCCTCTGTCTGGCCGGGGTGCTGCTTGTGTGCGGCTGCCCGGACCCGGCGCCGCCGGGTGAGATTACCAATGTGGACGCGGGCGCGGGCGGGCTGAAGGCTTGCATCGATCGACCCGCAGCGCTGCCGCGGCCGCCGGGCGGTACGCTCCCTTGCGAGCTTCTGCCGCCGACCTTTGGCGCCGCGCAGAGCCCAGCCGGGGCTAAGTGAAGGCGGCGCGCTGCATGTTCCCCCGGAGCCGTTCGCTTTCGGCGTCAGGGGCAGGGGACGCCGGGAGCGGCGCTTGTGCAGCGTGAGGCCTCCGGGTCCATAAGGAGCTGGCAGGTGGAGGCGATCGGCCTCCGTGACGGTCGCCCGCGCTGGCGGCGGCGCTCGGGCTCACCGCAAAAAGGCTGCTCCGGTCGATCGCCGGCGCCATCGGGCGTTCTTCCGCATCCCTCATCCCGGCGACGGGCTGGATCCCGCCGTGATGCGGCGGACGCGGGTGAGGAGCTCCTCATCCTCCAGCCGCTCGGCGATCGCCTGGGCGCGGGCGAGGGTGGGGGCCGCGGCCGGGAGTCCTTCGATGCGGGCGCATAGGATGAGCGCCATCACCCGCAGCCGCGTGTATCCGCCATCGCCGGCGTGGTCGCAGGCGCGGCGGGCGCAGCGCAGCGCCAGCTCCTTTTGTCCGGTGCGCGAGTACCCGAACGCCAGACCGGCATCGCGGCGGTAGCTCGCGAAGGGATGGGTATCGGCTTCCGGCAAGCCGCGAAACAGGAGGAGCGCGGCGGCGTGCTCGCCTTTTCGGTTGAGCTGAAAAGCCCGCTGATCGACAAGCCGCGCTTGGAAGCAGGCGTGATCGGCGGCGGACAGCGCCGCGGTGCGGAGGATGCGCTCGGCGGCGTCGAGCTGCGCCGCGACCTCGGCATCGCTGCCGATGCGGCTGCGCAGGTAGGCCTGGGCCAGCGCCGCCTCCAGCTGCGCGTCTTGGGGGAGCGCCGCGACTTCGGCGGCGCGGGCAAGACAGCTGCCGGCCCGCTCGAACTCGCGCGCCCGCAGCGCTGCTGAGGCGAAGCCGAGCTGCAGCCACACCCGCGCTCGCGACTCCGAGAGCGGAGGCCGATCGAATAGCCGCAGCTGATCCAAGCACACCGGCAGCGCCAGATCGTTGAACGGGCTGTGATAAAGCCCCATGAAGCGCAGCCGGTCTTCCACCGCGCGCGGCACGCCGAAGGTCCGCAGCAGGCGCTGGCCCCAGCTGCCGCCGTCGCGCTGACCGCGCTCGCGCATGCGCCGCAAGGCCCGCTCGATGGAGGCTACGTCTTCGGGCCCGGCTCCGCGCTCGGCGAGCTTCCAAGCGATGGCGGTCAGCGTGCCCGCTTCGGCGACCAGGGCGCTCACGTAGTCACCCCAGCTGAAGCCGACCGGAGGAGCTTGTCCGGTTTTCTGTCCGGTGCGTTGCGCCATGACCGCCGTAGACTACATGGTATCGAAAAACCAAACTTCCTGTCGGCTTCCGGAGATCCGATTCGCCGGGACGCTGCAAAAAGAGATAAGCCGATGACAAGACTGCTACTTCTCAGCGATACGCACGGCGCGCTCTCCCAGATAGACGAGCTGGCGGCGCGCGTCGGCGCCGATGCCGTGCTGCACGCCGGCGACTTTGGTTTCTATGACGATGGCAGCGCCGCGCGGCTGGACTCGCGCGAGCTGTTCCTGCGCGTCGTCCACTCTCCCCTGGCCGATGCCGACAAGAAGCGGGCGAAAAAGCTCAGCGGCGACAAGCTGCGCGCCTTTATTCGCTCCGAGCTACCCCTGAGCGAGCTGGCCGCGTGGCTGCGCGAAGGCCGCGGGTTCCGAGTTCCGGTCTACGCGGTCTGGGGCAATCATGAAGATCGGGTGGTGATAGAGGACCTTTTGGCCGGGCGGACGCAGGTCAGTAACCTCAACCTCCTGCACGCCGCCGCGCAGCGCATCGGACCGTTTGAACTTTTCGGCCTGGGCGGCAACATCCTGCCGGAGCGGCTGGCAGAGATCCCGTCGCCGCTGGCCGGGGAGGGGGGCAAGATCTGGACGACGCTGGCGCAGCTTGGCGCCTTGGTGGAAGCGATGCAGCAGGCGGAGCGGGCGCCGGGCAGCGTACGGGTTCTTGTGTGCCACCTGAGTCCCGGGCGCGAGCCGCTGCTCGGTCAGCTGTGCGCCCACCTCGGCGTCGATTTGACGGTGAGCGGCCATATGGGCTCGCCGTGGACTGCGGTCTGGGATGAGTTCGCGGTGCGCAGCCCGGCGCAGTTTGGCCGGCGGCTAAAAGAAGCGCAGGACCTGCTCGCACCCGCCCTCACGGCGCCGCTGCCCGAGGAGCCGCGGCTCCGCGCCCTAGTCGAGCGCGCGCAGGCGATCCTGAACTCGCCGCCGGCTACGCTCAGCGAGGAGCGCGGGGTGCCGCTGCCGCGCTATTATCGCGGCGGCTTTCACATCAACCTGCCCGATGTTCCCGATGGCTACGCCGTGCTAACCGCCCACGCGGGGCGTCTTTCGCTGGAGACCGTCTCTAACGGCCTGCGCTTTTAGCCGGGCAGACGCAGGAAGCAGTTGGCCATGGCGACGGACTGCACGGCGCTCTGATGCTCATTCAGGGCGGCGAGCATGCGGTCGGCCAGGGTATCGATGTCGACCTCCGCGGCATCGACGATGCCGCCGCGCAGCAGGACCGGCAGCAAGCTGCGGATCACCGCCGCGACCGATTGACATAGCAAGTGAAGTCCATCCCCGAGCACCGGACAATATAGGTACTGCTGCGGCGGCGGCAGTCCGGCGCTGCGGAAGATGGCCGGCGTCTGCAGGCTGAGGTTCCAGGTCGCGTGGATGAGCTCATGGGCGGCGATGAACCAGCGGCGCACTTCGGCCAGAAGCGGCAGCTGCGGCATGGTGTGCATGAACAGCGTGAGGTCCGAGTCCTGAAAGGCCAGCACCCCGCCCGGTCGCACCGCCTGCGCCAGCGTCCGCACGAAATCGCCGGGCTTATGCTGATGCACCAGCACCAAGCGGCCGATGACGGCGTCAAAGGGCCGCTGTGCCGAAAGGGCCGCGGCGGTGTGCTCATCCCCTTGGTGAAAGCGCACCTGGCCAAGACCGCGCGCCCGCGCCCGCGCCTGGGCCAGCTGCAGCGCCGGGGCGCCGCGATCGACCCCGAGCACTTCGCCGCGCTCGCCGACAAACTCGGTGAGGAGCATGCTGACATCGCCGGCGCCGCAGCCGATGTCGAGGACCCGCATGCCCTCGCCGATGCCGATCTCACGCAGGAACTGGCGGGTGAGCGGATCGAAGAACACGCTCTGATCTTGCAAGCGGCGCAGCTCTTGTTCGTCATGGCCAAGCGCATACGGCGATGAATTTGGCCCAGGTGCGGTCACAGGTGCGGTCACAGGTCCCTCCGCAAAAAAAATAGAATAGCAGCAGCTCTCGTCCCGCGTTCAGGACAAAAGCGGCCGACGGCCCAGCCAGCCGTCTCGGCGCGGCGCGCCCCCGCTGGGCGATGAAAAAAGCCGGCGCGAACGAACCTGCAGCGCCCTTGGATGTTATATCTACGCTCTTGTCTGCATCCGCCTGAGTGTAGAAGCGGTTTTACTCCCATCGCCCAAGATGGCAATCACAGAAAGGATCCGCTCATGTTCCTAACCTTTGCTTTAGCCGGAGGCGTCGCCGCCGTGCTGGCCGCCGCGCCAGCTGTAACCCCGGCTCCGGGCGCTGCGGCGACTCGGCCGTCGGTCGTGGCGCTGCGCGACTTTTTCCGCAACCCGGAGAAGGTCGGCTTCGCGCTGTCCGATGACGGCAAGTGGGTCTCTTATCTGGCCCCGCACCAGAGCCGGCTCAATATCTTCATCCGTCCCACCGACAAGGACAAGGACGCCGCGACCCGGATCACCGATGAATCGGCGCGCGACATCGCCAGCTACTTCTGGAAGGGCAGCGACACCCTGGTCTACCTCAAGGACTTCGGCGGCGACGAGAACTTCCACCTCGTCAGCGTCAGCCGGGACGGCAAGGCGGTCAAGGATCTGACGCCGTTCCCCAAGGTGCGGGCGGAGATCGTCGATGATCTGCGCGACGATCCGAGCTCGGTCTTGATCGGTCTTAACAAGCGCAAGCCGGAGGTGTTCGACGTCTATCGCGTCAACGTCCGCACCGGGCAGCTGACCCTTGTGGCGGAAAATCCCGGCAACATCACCGGCTGGCACGCCGACCACGCCGGGCAGATCCGGCTCGCCACGACCACCGATGGGGTCAACACCAGCCTGCTGTACCGGGCGACCGAGAAGGCGCCGTTCAAGTCGGTGCTGACCACGACGTTCCGCGACGCGGTGGGACCGCAGTTTTTCACCTTCGACAACGCCAAGATCTACGCCGTGTCCAACCTCGGGCGCGACAAGCAGGCGCTGGTCATCATCGATCCGGCGACCGCCAAGGAAGACAAGATCCTGTTCGAGCATCCCGACGTGGATATCGACAGCTTGAGCTACTGGCACAGCCGCAAGGCGATCGCCTGCGCCCACTTCGCGACCGCCAAGCCGGAGCGCAAGTGCTTCGACGCCGACACCATCGCCCTATACGCCAAGCTGGAACAGAAGCTGCCCGGTTATTACGTATCGATCGACGCTTCCGATAAGGCGGAGGACAAGCTGGTGGTGCGCTCGCGCAACGACCGCACCCGCGGCAGCGCGTGGCTCTACGATCGCAAGAGCGATCAGCTGACCAAGCTCGCGGACGCGACCCCGTGGCTCGATGAGAGCCAGATGGCGGAGATGCAGGCCATCACCTATAAGTCGCGCGACGGCCTTACCATCAACGGCTACCTCACGCTGCCGCGCGGCGTTAACGCCAAGGGTCTGCCGGTGGTCGTAAACCCGCACGGCGGTCCGTGGGCGCGCGACCAGTGGCGCTTCAATCCGGAGGTGCAGTTTTTGGCCAACCGCGGCTACGCGGTGCTGCAGATGAACTTCCGCGGCTCGACCGGCTACGGTCGCAAGTTCTGGGCGTCGTCGTTCAAGGAGTGGGGCGGCAAGATGCAGGACGATGTCAGCGACGGCGTAAAGTATCTCATCGCCCAGGGCATCGCCGATCCCAAGCGCATCGCCATCTACGGCGGCAGCTACGGCGGCTATGCCACGCTCGCCGGGCTGACGTTCTCTCCGGAGCTTTATGCCTGCGGCGTGGACTACGTCGGCGTATCGAACTTGTTCACGTTCATGAAGTCGATCCCGCCGTACTGGAAGCCGTTTCTGGAGATGATGTATGAGATGGTCGGCCACCCGGAGAGCGAAAAGACCCTCCTTGCGGCGCGCTCGCCGGCGCTGCATGTCGATCGCATCCGCGCCCCGCTGCTCATCGCCCAGGGCAAAAACGATCCGCGCGTCAACATCAACGAATCCAATCAAGTCGTCGAAGCGCTGAAGAAGCGCGGCATCGACGTGCCCTACATGGTCAAGGACAACGAGGGCCACGGCTTCCACAACGAGGAGAACCGCTTCGACTTCTATGAGGCGATGGAGAAGTTCCTCGGCAAGCACCTGAAGCCGAGCCAGAGCTGATCCTCCGACGATACGGACCACGAAACGGAGCGGGTCCTGGCGCCTTGGGCACCTGTCGCTTGGGCGCCGGGGCCCCCGCCTCCGGCGTCACCCGCTCCTGCTACGCAACGTCGAGCTTCAACCAAGGCAAGGTTTAGTTTAGCGGCAGTCCCAGGGTGCGGGCGAAGAACGCGAGGAACTCGGATTTCTGCTCGATGCGCTGGGCCAGGGCGGCGCTGCCCCCATGTCCGGATGCGGTCTGGACGCGCAGGAGGATGGGGGCCGCTCCCGCCTGCGCCGCTTGTAACGCCGCCGCCAGCTTGTAGGAATGCAGCGGCGCGACGCGCACGTCGTGATCGGAAGTGACGATGTACATCGCCGGATAGCGGGTTCCCGCGCGGACGTTGTGCAGCGGCGAGACCGCCTGGAGGGCGCGGAACTCCGCGGGATCGTCGGGCGAGCCCATATCGCCTTGCCAGCCCGCCCCCTGCCCGAACAGCTGGAAGCGCAGGAGATCGTGAACTCCCACGATCGGCGCCACCGCGCCCCACATCTCCGGCTGCTGCATCGCCGCCGCGCCGACTAAAAGGCCACCCCCGGAGCTGCCAAAAGCGCCAAGATTTTTCGCCGAGGTGTAGTGGTTGGCGATGAGCCACTGACCGGCGGCGATAAAGTCGTCAAGGCCCACCTGGCGGTGGGTGCGCATGGCCGCGGTGTGCCAGGCCTCGCCGTATTCGCCGCCGCCGCGGATGTTGACCAGGCCATAGATTCCGCCGCGCTCCATCCAGGCGACCATCGCCGGGTCGAACGCCGGGGTCAAAGAGACGCCGCCGAAGCCGTAGCCGGTGATGAGCGTCGGCCGCATCCCGTCGCGCGGCAGGCCTTTTTTCGCGGTGAGGAACATCGGGACCTTGGTGCCGTCCTTGCTCGGGAAAAACACCTGCGTCGTCTCCAGCGCCGCGGCATCGAAGGGGACGACCGGGACTTTCCACGGCTCGCTCTTGCCGGTCGCAAGGTCGTAGCGGTAGATGGCGCCGGGGTCGGTGAAGCTCGTAAAGGCGTAGAACGTCTCGCGGTCGCCGGGGCCGCCGTGAAAGCCGAAGGCGCTGCCGAGTCCGGGGAGCTGCACGTCGCGCAGCTTCTTGCCGCGCAGGTCGTAAGCGGTGACGGCGCTGTGGGCGTCGGCGAGCGTGGTGATGAAGATCTGGCCGCCGGTGAGCGCGGCGCCGGCGATGGCGCGCGGGCCCTCGGGGACGATCTCTTGCCACTTGGCGCGGTCGGGAGTGCGGACATCGATGGCGATGACGCGCTTTTTGAGCGCGCCGTAGGTGGTTTGAAAATAGAACTTGGGACCGTCGTTGCCGAGGAAGACGTACTCCGCCTCATAGGTGCCGATGAGGGTCTGCACCCCCGCCCCCGGTCGGCTGAGATCGAGATAGGCGATCTGCTCCTGCCCGCGGTCTCCGACCTGGCCGTCGCCGATGGTCACGACCAGATAGCGCCCGTCGCGGGTCCGCTCCAGGTCAAACTGCCAGGTGGGCTTTTCCGGCCGCTCATAGATAACGACATCGCTTTGGATCGGAGTGCCCAGGCGATGGAAGTACACCTTGCAGTCATGATCGGTCTCGACCAGCTCCTTGCCCGGCGGCGGGGCCGGGAAGCGGCTGTAGTAGACGCCTTTGCCGTCGGGGGAAAACGCCGGCTGGTAGTACTTGATATGGGGCAGCGCATCGGCAAGCTCCTTGCCGGTGGCGACTTCGCGGATGTGCCAGGTCTGCCAGTCGCCGCCGCCCTGCGCCAGGCCGTAGCCGATGTGCGCGCCGTCCTCGCTGAGCGCCAGACCGGCCAAGGCGAGCTTGCCGTCCGCGGAGATCGCATTGGGATCAAGGAGCGGCTTGGCTTCCGCGTTGAGCGCCGCGGCGGAATAGAGCACCGGCTGGTTCTTCACCCCGTCGCGGCGCAGCCAGAAGTAACGGCCGCCGCGCTGCTGCGGCGGGCGGAACGACTCATAGCGGAACAGCGCGTTTAGCCGCTGGCGCAGGGCGTCGCGGCCGGTGATGCCGGTGAAGTAGGAATCGGTGAGCGTGTTCTCCGCGGTCAAAAAGCGGCGGGTCTGGGGCGAGTCCATCTCTTCGAGCCAGCGGTACGGGTCGGCGACCTGGACGCCGTGGTGCGCCTCGACCACCGTGCCGCGCGGCGCCGGCGGATAGGCAAAGGCTGGGGGGGTCCGCGCCGGCGGCGCCGGCGGCGATGACGGCTGCGCCGCTCCCGGCGGCGATAGGAGGAAAAGGACACAAGCGGTGGTAAGAGCCAATGTGGGGGTACGCATGGGCGGGAGCTTAGCAAAGGATGAGCAAACCCGAGCACGAACGAGCAAACCCGAGCACGCCCGAGAACGCCCGAGCAAACCCGAGAACGCTCGGCGCGTCCGAATCCAGATGTCCTGCGCGCGCCGCCGCCGCGTCGCTTGGAAACCCGCGCCGGCTGGCTGTAGGCGACGAAACTCTGCTATGATGAGCGCCTTATGGCCCAGATGAAAGCGCTGCGTAAGGAAGGCGCGTCCGTACTGCTGGCCAGTGTGCCCAGACCCACCGTGGAAGCACCGGATGACGTGATCATCCAGGTCGCCGCGGCCGGCGTCTGCCGTACCGATATCTACGTGGCGGAGGGACGGCTGCCCTGCCGCGATCCGCTGATCCTGGGCCATGAGCTGTCCGGCCTCGTGACCCAAGCGGGTTCGGCGGCGGGGGAGCTGCGGCCCGGGGATCTGGTGACGGTAGCTCCCCTATGGGCCTGCCGCTCTTGCGGCGGCTGTGCGCAAGGCGGCGCCTGCGAGCGGCCGGAGATGTTGGGCGTGCAGCGGCACGGCGCGTTCGCGGAGTTTCTCAAGGCCCCGGCCGCCGCTGTCTATCGCGTGCCGGCGGGGCTCAGCGCGCGGGCGGCGGCGTACGCGGAGCCGGTGGCCGCGGCGCTGGCCGTGCTCAAGGCGGGCTTGCATCCGGGAGAGCGCGGGCTGATTTATGGGACAAGCCGCATCGCCCGCTTGGTCCAGCGCGTCCTTGCCGCCGCCGGGCTCGGAGACGTCCCGATCTACGATCCGGCAGCGGCAGCGACCGGCTTGCCGCACGCGGCCTTTGACTATGTGATCGAGACGATCGCCACCACCGCCTCGCTGGCGGAGATGCTGCCCGCGGTGCGGGTCGGCGGCCGGATCGTCCTCAAGAGCCGGCCGCCGGAGCCCGCGCTCCTTCCGGTCGCCGTGGCGGTGTTGCGCGAGATCAGCTTCATCTCCGTGGCCTACGGCTCCTTTTCCGATGCGCTGCGCTGGCTGGCTGAGGGCCGGCTGCCGCTGGCCGACCTTCTGGGCGAGGCCTATCCGCTCACCGACTTCGCTCAGGCCTTTGCCGCGGCGCAAGGAGCCGAGGCGCGGAAGATCTTCCTCTCGCCAGCCGCGGAGCTGGCAGGACTTTAGGCGGACCTGGGAATGTGCGGCCTTGTCGGCGCGGTAGCGCTCCGCGGTGCAGAGTATCCGCCGGATAGGTTGGAGCGGCTGGCGGCGGCGGGGATCGCGGCGCTCGCGCACCGCGGTCCGGATGATCGTGGGGTGTGGTCGGGGCGCGGCGCGGCGCTCGGGCACGCGCGGCTGGCCATCATCGATCTGGAGGGTGGCCGGCAGCCGCTCCGCTGTGAAGACGAGCAGGTGGTGCTGGTCCTAAACGGAGAGCTGTACGACCACCGGCGTCTGCGAAGCCAGCTGCAAGCGGCCGGACACCGCTTCCGCACCCGCAGCGATAGCGAAGTCGCGCTGCATCTATATAAAGAGCGCGGGCTCGACTTCGTAAAGGAGCTGCGCGGCGAGTTCGCGCTGCTCCTGTGGGATGCCCGGCAGCAGCGGCTCATCGCCGCGCGGGATCGCTTTGGCATAAAACCCCTCTGCTACGCGCGGCAGGCGGAGCTGCTGCTGCTCGGTTCGGAGGCCAAAGCGCTGCTCGCCATGGGCCACCCGGCGGCGTGGGACACCGAGTCCGCCGCGCAGGTCCTGAGCCTGCAGTACCTGCTCCCGGAGCAGACTCTGTTCGCCGGAATCCGTCAGGTGCCGCCCGGACACTTCCTGCTCATGGAAGGAGGGAAGACCGCGCTGCATAAGTACTGGGATCTGGACTATCCGCTCCTTGGCCGCGAGCGGGCGGACGATGAGACGGCGCTGGGCGATGCGCTGATGAGCGCCTTGGATGAGGCCGTGCAGCTGCGGCTGCAAGCCGAGGTGAAGGTCGCGGCACTGCTTAGCGGCGGTCTGGACTCCAGCATCGTGGCCGGCCTTGCGGCGCGGGCCGTCGGAAAGCTGACCTGTTTTTCGGTCAGCTTTCCCGGCGGGGCGGAGTACGATGAGCAGCCCGTGGCGACCCGCACCGCGGCGGCGATCGGCGCCGAGCTGCACGTCGTGTCCGTTCCGCCGCGGGCGCTGTGGGAGACGCTGCCGGCGGCGGTCGCCGCGGGCGAAGGGCTGGCGATCAATCTCCACATCGCCGCCAAGTACCTGCTCGCCAAAGCCGTGCGCGCGGCCGGCTTCAAGGTGCTTTTGACCGGCGAAGGCGCCGATGAGCTCCTGGGCGGCTACGCGCACCTGCGCCGCGACTACCTGCTATTTAGCGGCGCTGCCGATGAAGGTGCCCTGGCCGATCGCGCCGGGACGCTGGTGACGGCCGGCGTTCATCTGCCTGAAGGGGCTTCGCTGTCGCTCGCCGCGGTGGCGCAGCGCCTTGGTGCCGTGCCAAGCTTCTTGCAAGCAAAGGGTACGTTGGGGCACCGCCTGCGCGAGCTCTGGTCGCCGGAGTTTACCCGCCGCTTCGCGCAGCGAGATGCCGCGGCCGAGCTCCTCTCGGCGATGGATGTCGATGGGCAGCTGGTCGGGCGCCATCCGGTGGATCAAGCGGCGTACTTGTGGACCAAGCTGGCGCTTGCCGGATACATCCTGCGTACGCTCGGGGATGCCATGGAGATGGCCCATGGGGTGGAAGGACGGGTGCCGTTTCTCGACGACAAGGTGTTCGCGGCGGCGCATGCGGCAGCGGTCGGCGTGCGGCTGCGCGGCGGTATTGAGAAAAAGCTCCTGCGGGCTGCCGCAACCCGCGCCGGGGTCGTGACGGCGGAGGTCGCGGCGCGGCCCAAGCACCCGTTCATGGCGCCGCCCACCTGCGGCGCTGCGGCGGGAAAGCAGGAGGAGCTGGCAGACAACCCGATGCTGCAGGACCTGTTGCGCAGCGGAGCGCTGGAAGCCGTGCCATTTTTCTCCGCGGCGCGAGTCCGGGCGCTGCTCGACAGGCTCCCCAGGCTCTCCCCCCGAGATAGGGTAGCGACGGATCCGGTGCTCATGTTAGTGCTGACAGCGGTCCTCCTGCAGACGCACTACCGTCTGGGAACGGCCGGAGAGAGCAGCGGATGAAGGACGGGCCGATAAGGAAAAGCAAAGAGGGCGGCCGCTAATGGTTCCGTTCTGGGCGCGCTTTTTGGCGGTAGCGGCGGCGCAGCCGGAGCGTCCGGCGCTGCACAGCGGCGGCGCCTTGATCACCTATGCCGAGCTGCGCGATCGCGCAAGCCGGCTCGCCGCGGCGCTGCAGGAATCCGGGGTGGAAGCGGGGGAGCTGGTCGGGCTCTATCTGGACAAGTCGATCGAGTATGTCGTGGCCGTGCTCGGCTGCTGGGCGGCGGGGGCGGCGTTCGTTCCGCTTTCGCCGCAGCTGCCGGCGGCGCGGCTGCGCACCCTGGCCCGCGATGCGCAGCTGCGCTGGGCGATCGGCCGCCCCGAGCACTTGGGAGCGCTGCCGGACCTGGCTTGGATCAGCGCGCTTGGGAATCATCCGGTTTTGTTTCAAGGCACAGCGAAATCGGTCTTCTGGGCCGAGCCCTCGGCGCAGCTCGCCTATGTGATCTATACCTCCGGCAGCACCGGCGCGCCCAAGGGAGTGATGGTCGGGCACGGGGGGCTGGTCCCCCTGCTCGATGCCCAGATTGCCGCCTTTGGATTGACTGCGCAGAGCCGCGTTCTTTTGTATCTGTCGATCAGCTTTGACGCCTCGCTTTCCGATCTCGGAACCGCGCTGCTGGCCGGCGCCTGCATCGCCATCGAGCCGAACGTGGAGAGTCTGAGTCCCGCGGCCTTGGTCCGCTGCCTGCGCGACCTGGGAATCACCCACCTGGATCTGCCGCCCGCCCTGCTGCGCGTCCTTGATCCGGAGTCCTTACCATCGGAGCTTACGACGCTTCTCATCGGCGGCGAGGTCTGTCCGCCCGCCGTGGTCCGCCGCCATGCCGCGCGGCGCCGTGTCATCAATATCTACGGCCCGACAGAAGCCACCATCTGCGTGAGCCTGTGCGCGTGCGATGCGGAGCGCTGGCAGGAGCCGCTTTTGGGCCGGCCGATCCCCGAGGTGCGGTTTGAAGTCACGGCCGATGATTTCTCCGCCGCCGCGCCGGGCGTGCCGGGGGAGCTGTGGCTCGCCGGAGCGGCGCTGGCGCTGGGGTATCTGAATCAGCCGGCGCTGACGGCTGCGCGTTTCGTGATCCGAAACGGCGTGCGCTTTTACCGCACCGGCGATCTGGTCGTAGAGCGGCCCGACGGGGAGCTTATCTATCGCGGGCGGATCGATCGACAGCTGAAGCTGCACGGCCGGCTGATCGCTCCGGAAGAGCTGGAAGCGGCGCTCCTGCGGCAGCCGGGCGTGCAGCGTGCCGCGGTGTTGTGCCGCGAAGAGCTGCCCGGCCGCCCGGCGCTTTTCGCGTACCTGGTTGGGGAAGGCATTGGCGCGCTGGAAGCGGTGCGGGCCCGGCTTGCGGCGGAGCTGCCGGCGTGGCTTGTGCCGCAGCGCATGATCGTCTTGCCGGCCCTGCCGGAGACCGCAAGCGGCAAGGTGGATCTGGCGGCTCTGGCGGAGCGCAAGGAGGACGCTGGTGCGGCAGCCGCGCTGCCAGGACCCCAGTCGCCCGGTAGTGAGCCGCAGCTGGCCATGGCTCGGCTCCTGCAAGGAGTATGGTCGGCGGTGCTGGGCGTCCGGGTGGAGCTTGACGACGACTTTACGGCGCTGGGCGGCGATTCACTGGCTGCCATGGAAGTGGCGGCAGGCGCAGAGGCCGCAGGACTGGCTTTATCTCCCGCTCTGCTATGGACGGAGCGAACGCCCCGCAACGTGGCGGCGGCGGTCTTGGCCGGCACTACAGAGGCGTGCTCCTGGGAAGAGCTGCGCGCCGATGCTATGAGCGCGCTTTGCCAAGGCGGCCTAGAGCTGCCCGCCGTCAGTCCACAGGCGATGCCTGCCGCCGGCGAGCAAGTCCTTCTCACCGGCGCCACCGGACAGCTTGGACCGCACCTGCTAAGCGCCCTGCTGAGCGATGGCGCGGCCCGCGTATGGTGCCTGGTGCGCGCCGCCGATCCCACCGCGGCCAGATTGCGGCTGCGCGATGCGCTACTACGCAACGACCTGCACTGGACGGATTCCCAATGGGAGCGAGTGCGGCTCGTGCCCGGCGATGTCAGCCGTCCGCGGCTCGGCCTTGCCGCGGCGGACTGGGCGGAGCTCTGCGCCGCGATTACCGAGGTCCATCACCTGGCCGCGCACGTCAACGCCGTGCTGCCCTACAGCGCGCTGCGCGCCACCAACTTGCTCGGGACGCGGGAGATCCTGCGCCTGTGCCAGACCGGCCCGCGCAAGCGGCTGCATCACGCCTCGACGCTCTCCGTCGTGCTGTCGGCCGGCGATAGCGCGGAGCCCGACCGCGCCGGAGTCTGCGGCGGCTACGCGCAGAGCAAGGCGGCCGCCGAGGCGCTATTGGCAGCCTCCGCCTATCCCGCGACCTTGTGTCATCGGCTAGGACTACTGACCGGAGCGAGCAGCGGATATGCGCCGGGCGCCGCGGATCCGTTGACGGCTTTTTTGCGCGGCCTGGTCGCGCTGGGCCGCATCCCGGCGGGGCTGCAGGAGGAGCTCTGCCTGGATGTCACACCGGTGGACTGGGCGGCGCGAGCGCTGGTCGCGCTGCGACGGGCTGAGCCGGGAACGTACACCGTCTCCGCATCGTACCGCGGCGCATCGCTTGGCACCCTGTTAGCCGCTGTACGCGCGCAGGGAGTCACGCTCCAAGTCGTACCGCCGGCGGAGCTATATTCCGGCCCTGCGGTCGCGCGGCATCCGGGGGCGCTGGCGGCGTGTCTGGCCTTGCTCGCCGCGGTGCCCGGCGCCGTTCCGCCGGCCGCGCGACCCGGAGCCCTGTTTATTCTGACCCGGCCGCTGACAGCCGCGCTGCCGGTTTCCCCTCCGGAGCGGCCGCCGCTCGATGTTCTGCTCGCCCGCTACGTGACCGCGGCGCTTGGCCGGACGTAGTCGCGCAGCACCGATCCGCGTGAGCGGTTGTCGGCGTTGGGCGCGCCCCGGCCGGCCGCTGCGTCATTTAGGTCGGCGCTGCGGAAGTCCAGGCTGAACCGAGTCCTGCCGCTGCGGTTAGGCCGCGTCTGATGAAAGTGCTGCCCGGAAAAAATTAATAGATCACCGGCCCGCGCGGCGAAGCCTACTTTGGTCGCGGGCTCGACGTGCCGCGTCACCCCCGGATACAGCGACGCCGTATCCGCCCCTTTGCGCTGCCAGCCGATCTTGAGGTCCCAGCCGTCGCGAACCCAGTCATCGTAGTTGAAGATCTCGGAGTTATTGGGGACCTCGGCGTTGAAGAAGTCGGGATAAAATAGGAACGTCTCCTCCGGGCTCACGTCGTGCATGGCGATCCAAAAGGTGAGCTGGCACTGCGGGTGCGCATACCACGTATCGCGGTGCGCATAGTAGACGGGCGCCGCCTGCGGGTTCTTGTCCCCCTCATGCGCGACCACCCGCAGGCGCAGCGGATCGAACGCCGTGCTCGCGACCGGGAAGCCGTACGCGGTGAGCACCGCTTGCACGGCAGCGTGGAAGCGCGGCTCCAGGTAGAGCGCCCGCCGCAGCTGGCCGATGCGGCGGAACAGCTCTTCGTTGCTCAGCGTAAACTGGGCCTCCCGCGGCCGCGGTCCGAACGACTCCTGCAGCAAGGCGTCGACCGCTCCGACCAGCGCCTGGGTCGTCTGATTTCCGGAGAGCAGGAAGACCTCGCCGGCGTAAAGCGCCTGGCGCATGGCGGCATCGTCCACGGCCGCGGTCGTGCGAATCATGGCGCTCACCCCCGCCGCCGGGCCACGGCCAGACAGCGCGGGCTGCGCGGCAGCAGCGGTCCGCCCTCTAGGTCGCCATGGAACCGCACGTCGTCAAAGCCCGCCGCTGCGAGCAGGCGCGCGAGCTCGTGCGGGAGGTAGAGCCGCACCTCGCTAGATACTTCGCGCTGCCGGCCGTCCGGGGTGTAGATCGTCCAGCGCTGGGAGAGGACGCCGCGCGCCAGCTTGAGCGTGCTCTCGCGCAGGAGCACGACCTCCGCATCGGGCTGGCCCGGCAGGCTGCTGCGGCCGCGGCGGATGATCGACGGCTGGAAGTCCAGCAGCACGCGGGCGATGTGCTGGTAGTCGAGCACGAAGTGTCCGCCTGGTTTGAGCGCGGCGTAAGCCCGGTGCAGCATCTGCAGATTATCGTCATCGCGTAAGGCGTTGCCGAAGCTCGTGCCCCAGTTGAAGGCGCCGTCGCAGGGCTCATCCGGGACGAAGAGGAAGGCATCGCCGGCGACCAGCTGGCAGCGGACTTGGGCCGCAGCGGCGGCGGCGGCGGCGCGGGCGATGTAGCGCTCGCTCTGATCCACGCCGACCACCTGGGCGCCGCGCTGCGCCAGCGGCACCGCGATCCCGCCGATGCCGCAGCACTGATCAAAGACGCGCGCTCCGGCCCGCAAGTCGAGCGCTTGCCACAGGAAGTTCACGGTCGCCGCGACCTCGGCCGGGTCGGCGCGGACAAGGAGCACGTCCGCGACCGCGTCATCGTAGAGCGCCGCCCACCAGGGTTCCGCCGCTTCTGTCATCTACTCCCGATGGTAGGTCTTTACATACTTTAAGTCCATCGCCTACGTTAGACTGAAGCCGTGAGCGTTCCGCGCCCAGCCCGTCCGCGCCATGGCATCGTCTTAGGGAAGTTTCTGCCGCCGCACCTGGGACATGTTTATCTGGTCGATTTCGCCCGCCGCTACGCCGATGAGCTCACCGTGATCGTCGGCAGCTTGGCGGCCGAGCCGATTGCCGGCGAGCTGCGCCGAGACTGGGCGCGCGAGCTCTTTCCCGCTGCCGACGTGGTCCACCTGACCGATGAGAATCCCCAGGACCCGAGCGAGCACCCGGAGTTCTGGCGCATCTGGCGGGAGAGTCTGCGGCGGATTCTTACAAAGCCGGTCGATCTGGTCTTCGCCTCCGAACGCTACGGCCATCGGCTGGCGCACGAGCTTGGCGCGACGTTTGTTGCCGTGGATCCGCTGCGGACCGTGATCCCGGTGAGCGGCACCGCGATACGCAATGATCCGCTGCGACACTTCGCCTATCTGCCTCCCTGCGTCCGCGCCTATTTTGTCCGCCGCGTCTGCATCTTCGGGCCGGAATCGACCGGCAAGAGCACGCTGGCGCGTGAGCTGGCCGCGCACTTCAACAGCCTTGCGGTACCCGAATATGCGCGCACCTACCTGACCGCTCGCGCCGACGCGGCTATGGCCCTTGTGGGGGCGCCGGCGAGTCTGCCGCCGACTCCCTTGCCGGTGTCGGTGCACGATATGGAGCCGATCGCCCGCGGGCAGCTGGCGGCGGAAGCGGCCCTGGCCCGGCAGGCCGACCGCATGCTGTTCTGCGACACCGATGTCCTGACGACACAGCTGTGGAGCGAGACCTTGTTCGGCACCTGCGCGCCCTGGCTCCGGGAGCAGGCGCGAAAGGCCCGCTACGATCTGACGCTCCTATGCGATGTGGATGTGCCCTGGGTTGCCGATCCGGTGCGCTATCTCCCAGGGGAGCGCGAGTCTTTTTTCAAGCGCTGCGAGGCGGCGTTGACGGCGGCGGGACGTCCTTACGTAGTACTGCGCGGCAGCTGGGAGGAGCGACGCCGCGCCGCCATCGCCGCCGTCGCCGCCCTGCAAGGGGCTACAGCCGCTTGCCCGTGAAGCTCGTGGTGATTTCCACCGAGGCGCTTAGCACCGTCGCGGACGGATTGCCGTTGGCGTCCACCGCGCCCGCCCACAGGCAGCCGCCGGCGTAGCCGGTCTTGACGGCGCCGCCGGTCATGTTGTTGGCGGTCCACTGCCCTCCCTGCCGCGTCGTCTGCAGCCCGGCGGAAGCCGCCGACAGGCCGAGCAGGACGCAGTTTACGCCGTTGGAGGCGAAGCCGCCGCCGAGCAGCAGATCGAAGCGGTCGCCGGCTTCGTTAATCAGTCCGAAGGCATCGGCGCTGCTGGTCGTCACCGTGCCGGTGCACACCGGCTTGCAGTCGGGGTTGGGGGTGCCGGTGCCGCACTCGGCGGGCTTGGGGGCGACGGTCTGGCCGCTGCAGGTCTGGGTCGGAATCTTGACCCACATCCGGTGCTGGTAGGTGGGATCGCGCTGATCGACGGCGACCTGGGTCGGCCAGACCTCGCTCGGACAGACGACCTCCGGCCGCGAGCAGTCCACGTTGAACGAGAACGGCGCCCCTTGATGCATGAAGCTGAAGGTGCCGCCGGTGGGCGTCAGGCTCTGATGGTAGGTCGAGCCGCCGACTTTGACATCGACCTCCATCGTCGCGCCGTACGTAATCCCCCAGTTTCCGGCGACATCCGGCGCATCTGTGGTTGAGTTGAACGAGCAGCCGCCGCCCCCCGCATTGGCGCCCATCAAAAAGGGCAAGCTGCATAGGGCGAGCACAGACGCCGGACCGGCAATGAATCGACGGTAGGCCACACTCTTCATCGGTTTTACTCCACTTGTCCTTGCCGCGTGCGGCAGGCCGCGCGGAAGGACGCTAAGAAGGGTTAATCAAGGCTCTAAATGGAACCCGTCCAGTTTACGCCGGGGTTTGGCCAGCGCCACCATCTTATCGGAGATGATGTCGCCCTCCTGCTCGCTGATCTCTCCCTGCGGCGACCAGCGCAGGGTATCAAGCTCTATGGCGAACCGATGCGGACCGAGGTTCTGCCACGCGGCGGCAGGGATTTCCGTCTCGCTGTCTGGCTGGGGTTGAAGTTCCATACGTCGGGTTTCGTTGGGCAAGGCCGCGCGAGCCAATCGCTCCTTATGCTACCTCTCCCGATAACAGCGTAGCATCTCGCCAAGGTCCGCTCCAAACGCCGCCATAACGGTGCGAATTTTCCCCGGATCGGCCATGGACCTTATGGCCACGCCTGCCCCTGCGTTGTACGATGAGGTACACCATCCGCTGCCTAGGTCCCTTATGCACCCGTCGCCAGAGAGATTCATGCTGCCCATCGCTGGCGTGCCTTGTGCCTTCGTTCTCGAAGAGCTGCTCTCCCCGGACCAGTGCGAGTCGATCATCCTCGCCGCCGAGGCCATCGGGTTAAAGCCCAAGGTCAGCAAGCGCCGCGGCCCGCCGATCCGCAATAACTCCCGCGCTCTGTTTGGGCCCGACGAATCGCTGACCGGCGCGCTGGAGGCGAGGCTGGCGCCGATCTTAGCCCGCGTCGACGTAAGCGCCATCGGCGACATGTGGCACCTGCCGAGCGACGGCCGCTTTGTGAACTCGAAGTGGCGCATCAACAGCTACGCCACCGGCGAGGCGTTCTTGCCGCACTACGACTCGGGCCACGACTTCGGTCGGGGGAAGCGGACCTTGCTCAGCCTCATCATCTACCTGAACGATGATTTCACCGGCGGCGAGACGACGTTTTTCCCCGCCGACCCGACCGAGGAGCCGCTCCGCATAAAGCCCAAGACCGGCTCCGCGCTGCTCTTTCACCACTATGGCCCGCACAGCCCGCTGCACGGCACGGCACCTCTTATTGCAACCGGCCGCAAGAAATACATCGCGCGCACGGACGTGATTTATAAAGACGGCGGCCATACCTTGGAGCGGCTCTTGTTCCAGTCGCCGCCTCCCGTGCAGAAGGCGGTGGTGCTGTTCGGGGTGCCGGGAGCGGGCAAAAGTACGCAGCTGGAGCTTGCCGCCAAGCGGCATGGCCATGCCGCTGTAAACTTCGGCCGGAGCGTCCGGGCGCTGCGCGGCGGCAGCTCGGAGCTCGCCCAAGAGCTTTGCGCCTACCGCGCCGCCAAGGCCGCGGCGCCGCCCGCGGGCCCGGAGGCGGCGAACTGGCTTCCCGAGGATCTCAGCCGACGCATCTTCCAGCAGAGCCTCCCGGCGGTTCCTGCGGAGCTTGTGATCCTCGACGGCTACCCGCGCATGCGATCGCAGTCGACGCAGCTGGAGACAAGCCGCTGGCTCGTCCTTTCGGCCGTCTATTTGAAGGTATCGGAGCCAGTCCAGATGGCGCGTCTTTCGGGGCGGGACAACAGCGACCGGCCGCCGCAGGAGCTCCTTTTTCGCATGCGCGACTGGGAGCGCGATACCTTTCCGCTGCTTGAGCAATATCGCAAGCGCGGGCTCCTCGATGAGATCGACGCCGCGGGCGACGCCGAGGCCACCGCGCAGAGCATCGACCGCGTCATCGCCGCGCGCCTGTTCGATCTGGTCTTCTCGTTCGTTCCGGCAGAGCAGCGGGCCCGGCTTGCGGACTACGCGCCGGTGAAGCGAAACCTCAGCAAGAAGCATCAGGTCTACCGCTTCACCAAGCGCGGGGCCGACCGGGAAAGCCCGCTCGCCGCCGCAGCTGCGGATGACGCCGCGGATACGGCGGATGAGCGGTATCTCAAGGTCGTCTGGGAAAGGCAGACCCCGCTCCCATCGCGCGCCGAGGGACCGCTCCTTGATGCGCTGCGGCAAGGGGGATTCCCTTTGGCGATCCCGGTGATCCTATCGTGCTTCAGCATGGGCCCTGCGGTAAACGGAATCATCTCTGAGCGCGTTGCGGGAATTACGTTGAAGGAGGCCTTCGGCCAGCGGCTCGCGCCGGAGCCGCTGCTGGCGGCGCAGTGGGCGCGGGCGCTGGCCAAGATTCATGCCTTCGTCCCGCCGCAGCGCGAGGTGCTGCGCACGCTGTCGCCCCCCGAGCTCATCGCCGCCGCCCGGCAGCGCTTGGTGAGCGGCGCGGTCTCCGCCTACTCCTTTTCCGCCAAGTACGGGGTCGCACGTGCGCTGGAGCTCGAGCCGGAACTTGCGGACATCGAGCGGCAGTTTCTGACTTCGACCTTCGATGCGGTGCGGCCTAACCACGGCGACCCTTGCGCGCCGAACTTCATCTGGTCGACCCGCACCAAGGACATCACCGGCTGCGTCGATCTCTCCGGCGCCGCCTACCTTGACATCCACTGGGATCTGGCGATCGCCTGCTGGTCGCTGGGCCATAATACGCGACCGCTGGGGCAGGGCGCTGCGGACCCGGAAGGCAGAAGCGATCGGACGACGGAATTTATTGCCGAATACCGCCGCTGCATGCGGGAAGTGCATGGGCTCGCCGTGGATGTGAAGGCGGAGAAGCTCGAGCTGATGTACCGCCTCGCGCGGTTTCTACTCTAGGGAGCCGGGCCATTCCCACGGGCTACAAAAAACTGCTCTTGGTCGGCGCGGGCCATCACGCGGAGCGGATCTATTTTCCGCTCTTGGCGGAGCTGACGCGCCTGGGCGAGCTCGCGGTCGTAGGCGTCGTCGAGCTGTCGTCTTCGGGAGACCGGGTGGCGCAGCTCCTGGCGGCCCACGGACTTGGCGGCGCCGAGTTGACTCTGCTCGATCCGGAGCGGGCGCACGATCAGGCGTATGTTCTAGCGGAGCTGCGGCAGCTCCACGCGCGGACGCCGTTTGATGCCATGCTGGTCGCCTGCGATCCGCGGCAGCGCGCGGCGTACTTTGCCTTCGCCTGCGCGGCCCAGGTCTCCATGTTCATCGATAAGCCGGTCTTCGCCAAAGACGGGCTGGCCTACGATGAAGGGCAGTCGCGGGAATATGTACGGGACTTGTATGCGCTGGAGGCGCAGGCCCGCGCCGCCGGCATCGACATCGTGGTCCAGGCGCAGCGGCGGGAGCACGTCGGCTATCGCTTCGTGCGCAAGACCCTTTTGTCCTGCATGGAGCGCTTCGGCGTGCCGGTCACCTCTTTGCAGATCCATCACGCCGACGGCATGTGGGTCCTCCCCGGTGAGTGGGAGCGCGACTATCACCCGTACAAGTTCGGCTTCGGCAAGCTCTTTCACTCCGGCTATCACTTCATCGACTTGATGGCGGTCCTCTTGCGAGCCACCCTGCGGCAATACCGCGTGACGAGCATCGAGGTCGCGGCCAAAGCGACGTTTCCCGCCGACTCGCTGGCAGTGTGGGCCAATCACTCTTTGCTGCCGGCGGATAAGCAGCACGCGCCGCCGATCGACCGCTCGCGCTATGGCGAGCACGATGTGTTCGCCCTGCTGGACTGTAAGAACGAAGAGCACACGGTCTGCGTCGCCGAGCTGGCGCTCCTGCAAAACTCCCTTTCCGATCGCGATCCCAGGGCCCTGGTCAAAAACCCCTACAAAGGAACCGGCCGGGTGCGGCACGAGCGGGTGGATCTAAAGCTCGCCAGCCTGCTCAACATCCAGGTCCACAGCTACCAGTCGCGCTCGACGCGCGAGCCGGACGGCGTGGAGCCCGGCGCGGTGGACCACTTTGACATCCTGCTGTTCCGCAACCAGCACTTTTTCTCCGCGCCGGCCTTTGAGAAGATCACGCTCCGGGACCTCGAGCCCACGGCGGCAGCAGCGCATAACGAGCAGGCGCGGGGCGCGCTGCTAAAGCGGTTCTTGCGCCGAGAAGCGAGCGGCAGTGAGCTGCGCAGCCATCTTCTGACCGGCCTGCTCACCGGGCTCATTTATTCTGCAGTTGCCAAGTCCCGCCGCGGCATCGGCACTGCGCAAAGCGCCTTGGACGGCGCGCTAGTAGAGCCATAGCGCGGCGGCAAAGCCTCAGCGGCGCTTTACCCGCGGGTGGGCGTAGAAGCAATTCCAGGTGCCGTCCTCCAGCGAGACGCAAGCGAAGGTGTAGCCGGCGGCGCGGTACTCGGGCGGCATGTCCGGCGGCAGCTCGCCTGATTCGTCGCGCGGGTAGAAGGATGGGTGATTCACGATGAGGTCGGGCTGCCAGGCGACGATTTGCGCCGCGGAGGCTTCTTTGCCATGGCCGCGGTCTGCGGGATGGACGCGGCCGGGATGCAGCGCCACTTCGCGGGTGTTGAGTCCGAGCGTGTCGAACGTACGGAACCTTGTGAGATAGGGAATGATTCCGGCCGCGCGAATGCTCAGGGACGTGCCGGGCGGGTAGGCCTTGAATAAGGCCTCTCCGACTTGGCGGCACCTCCTGGCGTAGGCGGTCGCGCCGGGAAGATAGCCGGTCCAGGCCGTGGCGAGCGCCTGACGGCCGCTTATGTAAAGCCAGACCCCAAGCGCCGCGGTCAACAGCGCTGCCGCGACCTGCATGCCGGGCGCCTTTGTCAAAGGTCGGCGCGGGTAGCGCATCAATGCCGCCAGCATGGCGAACGCTGCCGGCACCTGCGGCTGATAGAAGCGGTGGTGCTCCAAGTAGTCGCCGCCGGCGGCGGCATACGCCAGCCATGCGGCGGCGGACCAGCTGATAAAGGCAGCGGCGGGAAAGCGCGGCGCCGATCCCCAAGGGGTCAGAAGCAGCAGCGCCGCAATGAAGCCGAGGCCGACGCCGTGGGTCGTCAGGAACTCCCCCAGATCCTTGAGCCCGAGGCGCCAGGCCCAGATCCCGCTGAGCTTCGCATAGAACGTATTCGGCAGCGGCGCGCCATAGTACAGCCAGTGCGCGGCGAAGGCCGCGACCAGCGTAACCGTCACGGCGATGATGCGACGGCGCCCATCGCGGCCCGGCGCGGTCGGCCGCTGCCACAGCCGATACGCATCGTGACAAAGCCCGGCGATGACCAGGATTACGCACTCGGGTCGGGCGGCCGCGGTGAGCAGCAGCATGAAGGCGCGCCACCGACTGCCCGGCTCCCCTTTGGCGAAGGCGGCCAGGAACATCGCGACGCAGGCGCCGACAAAAGGCGTCTCCATTCCCGGTGCCGACCACACCACCCAGCCCGCCGTGGTGGCGGTGCCAAGGCCGGCGATCGCCGCCGCCGCGAACCAGGATGCGCCAAGCCGCCGCGCCAGACCGATCGCTCCCATGATTCCCAAAAGCCCCCAGAGCTTGGACAAGAGCAGCGCCGCGCTCTCCCCATCGGCTCCGCTGGCGATGGCCGCCGCCAGGAGCAGCGTCCACGCCGGGCTCGTGTAGCCATCGATGCGATCATCGAGGTTGAACGACAAGTGCCCGTGCCGCGCCAGGTTCTCCGCATAGCGCAGGGTGATGAACGTGTCGTCGTAGGTGAACTTGCCAAGGAGCCGCTGCTGCCGGCTCCAGAAGCCGGCGAGCGCCGCGGCGGCGAGCAGACCTAGGCCGATGCGCAGCCATGGCGCGTCCGCAAGCCCGGCCCGCCGCCCTGCCTGATGTTCCATGCCGGCTTCAAGATAGGCGGAAAGACCCGGCGAAAGCAAACCGGGGTGCCCGCCGCGCAGGCTGCCGGACCGCTTGGCGGTATCGGGGGAGAATAGACGCTGCGGCCGGCTCCGTGAGATAATCGGGGCTGCCGTCATTGGGGGAGACAATGCGATTGACGAACTTTTTTGCTCTGATTTTAGGACTATCTCTTAGCGTTACGCTGCCGGCCTGCGCAAGCGGCGCTACGGACTACACCCAGCCGGCGCCGAGCGACGGCGGGAGTCAGGACTTGGCGATGACGCCGGTGGATCTGGCCAGCGCGGATCAGACGCCGGCGATGTGTCAGCTCGTGCCGCAGGCGGGCTGCGCCGCGGGCAAGAAATGCTCGACCCACGATCTGGTGACGACGCTGTGCGATCCCGACGGCAGCGTCGATCGCGGCCAGCGCTGCATGGTGCAGAACATGATCGACAACTGCTTTGCCGGCAACGCCTGCACCAACGCCGGCAACAACATCGGCCTGTGCCGCACCTTCTGCCGCACCGACAACGACTGCGGCACCCGCAGCTTCTGCGAGCTGGCGCTCGGCACCGGCGGCATCCGCGTCTGCACCCAGGCCTGCAACGCGCTCGGCGCCACCGCCGGCTGCCCGACCGGACTCTCCTGCTACGCCTACAACAACGAGCACACCGACTGCCGGCTCACCGGAACGACGGCCGAAGCGCAGCCCTGCGTCCGCTCCGAAGACTGCCGGCCGGGCATGGCGTGCCTGGGTCCCGCCGGCGCCGAGCGCTGCCGGGTACTATGCCAGCGCAGTAACGGCAGCGGCTGCATGCTCGGCCAGACTTGCACGGCCGTCACGTACTCGGGCGGGGCGCAGTGGCCGACCTATGGCGCTTGTCTGTAGATTAGACGCGGGCAAGGCGCGCCGGCACGCGCTTGTGCCATGGCGTGCCGACAAAGGGGTCGCGGTCTGTGGTCGTGGTTAGCTCATTGGGGGCGACGCCGGTGAGGACCGCGCCTTCATCACTTCGGGGATACGTCAGACCCAGGCCGTTAGGCAGCGCGAGGTGGCCGCGCTGCATCGAATCGGACAGCTCGCAGGTGACCACCACCGTGTCGCGCCGCGTGGTCAGGCGCACCGAGTCGCCCGACGCCACACCGAGCACGGCGGCGTCCGCGGGGTTTATCCGCAAGGCGCCGTCCGGATCTTTTTTCCGCCACAGCGGATCGCGGACGATGGTGTTGGCGGTAAACGACCGACGCTCGCCGGCCGACAGCACGAACGGAAACTCCTCGTCGCGCACCTCGGGTTCGCTGAGCATCCGGCCGAGCTCCGTGAGTAGGTCGGGCAGCTCCAGGTGGATCTTGTGATCAGAGGTGGCGATGCGGCCAAGGACCTCGGCCCACTCATCGACCGCGAACACCAGGCCGGAGTGGCGCTCCAAGATCGCCGTGAACAGCGCATCGGCCATCTCCAGCGGCGTACCGGAAAATCCGGCGCGCAACAGCGACCCGGGCGCCTGCATCACAAGCCGCAACGCCAGCCCGAACAGCACCGCGCCTTCACGCAGCTCCTCCGGCAGCTCCAGCGAGCGATACAGCAGCACCGGCGCCATATGGGTGAGCTTCGTATCCCCGAGCACATGCTCCATGAACGCCTGCGCATAGTCCAGCCGTCCCTTCGGCGCCGCGGCGCGCAGCGGTGCCAGCTGCGCATCGCTTATCGCCCCCAGCGCCTCGCACAGCCGGGCGTGGATCTCCGCTTCCGGCAACGGACCCGCGGGCGGCGGGAACAGCCGCGGGCGCAGGTGAAAGACGTTGGCCGGGAACTCGAAGTTGAAGAACGTGGCCTCGGCTTTTTCAAACTGGGTGGCCGCCGGGAGCACGTAGTCGGCAAGGCGGGCGGTCTCGCTCATCGCCACGTCGATCACCACCACGGTATCGAGCGCCCGCAGCGCTTCCCGCATGCGCTTGGAGTCGGCCAGGGAGTGGGCCGGGTTTGCCGCTTCAACGATCATGGCGCGATAGCGCTTGGGATGATCCGTGAGGATCTCATCGGCAATCACATTACAAGGGACCAAGCCGCTTATGATCTTGGCCCCTACTACGGGGCTCGGCTTTGACGACTCGCCGCCCCACAGCGGCACCATGGTGGTCGGGATGAAGTGGGTGCCCGGACGGCCGATGCTGCCAGTGAGCGCGATGAGGAGCTTGTGCAGGTAGCTCACGAGCGTGGAGTGCTGGTTCATCTGCACGCCCAGATCTTCGAAGCTGGCCAAGGCCCGCGCCTTGCCGATGACCTGCGCGGTGCGGCGAACCAGCGCTTCCGCGATTCCGGCGCGGGCGCATGAGGCGGCGATAGGCACGCTGCGCAGCGCCGCGAGCACCGGCGCAAGACCGACCGCATGGGCGCTGAGGAAGGCGTGGTTTATAAGGTCCTCTTCCACCAGCACGGCGAGCAGCGCCGCCAAAAGCCAAGCATCGCCGCCGGGACGCACCTGCAGATGGATGTCGGCCAGCTCCGCGGTCTCGGTGCGGCGGGGATCGACGACGATCAGGGTGCGCGCCGGGTCCTTGGCGAGGTCCTTGAGCGTGACGCGGGCGCGCGGAATGGAGTGGGAGTGCCAGGGATTTTTGCCCAGGAACAGCGCGACATCGCAGTGCTCGAAATCGGCGCGGGTGCTGGTCCCGAGCATGCGGTCGCTGACCCAGAACTCGCCGGTCTTTTCCTGCGCCAGGGCGCTGGAGCGGTAGCGCGAGCCGAGCGCCCGCCGCGTCGCGGTGGCGTAGGCGCCGGGGAGATGATTGCCTTGGCCGCCGCCGCCGTAATAGAAGATGGTCTCGCCGCCATACCTGTCGCGCACGGCCGCAAGGCGCGCCGCGACCTCGGCGATGGCCGTGTCCCAGCTTATCGCCTCGAAGCTGCCGTCGGCGCGGCGGCGCAGCGGGGTGGTGAGGCGGTCGCGGCTCTGCTGGTAGAAGTCCAAGCGGTGCGCCTTCTCGCACGCATAGCCCTGCGAGCCGGGGTGGCGCTTGTCGCCGCGCAGCCGCACGAGCCGCCGCCCGTCGTCGCCGCCGAGCTCGACCTCGATGCCGCAGTTACACTCACACAGGATGCATGCCGTCGGCTTCCAGTCTTGTTGGGTCACAAAACGATTGTCGGGAATCTGGTTTCTTCTTGCAACTAATACGTCCTGCCCGCGCGCTTTGCGGTCTTAGTGAAGAGTCAGCCGCAACCCCGCTAGCGCCGTGAGCCGTCCTCTGCGTGGGCAACGGCATACTCGCAGCCAGCCGCGGCGAAGATCTGCGTGGCCTTGTGCAGATGCGGCTGCGCTTCCTCCCAAGGGCAGCCGCGCTCCTTCAGCAGCCGCGCCCACCATAGCTCGGTCTGCGCCGCATCGAGCAAGAGTCCTCCCAGCGTAAACACGCGCAGGCTCTCACACAGGTGTTGTTCCACTTCGGCCGCTGCGGCGCCGCGCCGCGACAGGACCGCCGCCCAGACGCGCTCCGCCGTCGCCCAGGATAAAAAGAGATCGGCTTTGCTTGCGGCCGCGACCACGGCTTGGGCGGTGGTGAGCGCAAGCTCCAGCTCCCCGCGCAAGAGCGCCATCTCCGCATCGGCCGCGACATACCAGTCGGAGGTGATGCACCGGCCGCCGATCTCATTGGTTACGGCCACTGCCCGCTGCCGCAGCGCCGCCGCCTTGTCATCGTGTCCAAGCTGCGCATGCGCCCACGCTTCGAGATTCCAAGCCAGGATCGCATAGACCTTTTCCCCAAGCTGGAAGGTCAGGGCGCCCAGGTCGGCGACATCCTCCAGCAGCCGCGGCCAGTCCATCGCCGCGCGATGGCTCATAAGCCGCAACAGCCGCCCCATGACGGTCAGCAGCCGGTTCTCCATCTGCTGCGCCCTAATAAGCCACGCATCGATATGTGCCGTGCCGTTGCGATAGTCGCCCATCGCGGCGCTTATAAACCCCATGTAAAGCTGCGAGCGCACCAGCTCAAAATCATCGCCGGTCTGAGCCAGCGGATCGAGCGCCCGCGTGAGCAGGCCCTTGGCTTTGGCCATGTTCCCCTGGGCCGCGACCGCCATCCCGATGACCGCCGCCGGCAGCGCCACGAGCTCCGGATCGTCCAGTCCGTGCGCCAGCTCCAGCACCTGCTGATAGCGGCGGATGGCATCCGGATACTGCGCCGCATAGTAATGCACCCGCCCCATGAGGTATTGGGTGCGCGCCAGGAGCCGCTGATCGGCCGGATTGGGGGCTTTATGGGTCGCCGCCAGGTTGGCCGAGATCAGCTCCTCCGCGGTCGCGAGCCGCTGCAGGTTCTGCTGGGTGTGATCGGAGACGAGCGAGACGCGGACCTGCCGCAGCAACGTGTCCACTTGGTGATAACGTACCTCCGGCGCCGGCGGCAGCTGCGCTAAAAGACCCAGCGCCGCCACGTAATGATCGCGCGCAGCGGAGTAAAGACCAAGTCGCGCGGAGTCATCCCCGGCCCGCTGATAGAGCGGCGCGGCGCGTTCCAGCTGGCCGCTACGCTGGAAGTGCTGCGCCACGACTACGGCGTCGCGCTCCCCGGCGGCTTCAAGGAAGTTCCCAGCCAGACCGTGGCCGGTGGTGAGGTCGGATTCGGTAAGCAGCGCGTAGGCGGCATCGCGCACGAGCGCGTGGCGGAAACCATACTCCTGCTCCTCCGCCACGCGGCTCTCCGGGTGGCGCTCGATCACCTCGGCATCGACAAGGGCTTCTAGCCACGGCTCGACCATCGACGGGGTGGCCGCCAGATCCAGAATCGCCGCGACCCCGCCGCGCCAGAAGGTCTGGCCGAACACCGCCGCGGCGCGGACCGCTCGCCGCGGCCCGGGCTCGAACCGGCCGATGCGGGCCTGCAGCATCGCCACGACCGTCTCCGGCACCGCGTGATGAGCCATCGATCCGCCTTCCGCCAGCGAACGGATGAGCTCCTCCAGAAACAGCGCGTTGCCCGCCGCCTGCTCCACCGCCCGCGCGACATCCGCCGCCGATACGCTCTTCCCTAGCACCTGCTGGATAAGCCGCTCGCAAGCTTTTTTGCTGAGACCTTTGAGCGGAATTTCTTGCAGCTTCTGGCTTTGGCGGAGCTTGGGAAAGACCTCGTGCACTTCGGGGCGCGCCAGGCCCAGCACGAACAGCCGCGCCCCTTCCAGCTCGCGCCAGGCCTGCTCTAGCAAGGCCAGGGTAAGGCTATCGCCCCACTGCAGATCGTCAAGCACCAGCACCACCGGCGCGGCCTGGCACTCGGCGCCGAGCCAGTCGAGGAACGCGCGGCGGATGCGGCTTACCATGACCATCGGATCCTTGCGGGCGGCGCGCAGCATGGGAGCGTTTTCATCCGCCGCCGGAATCCCGCAGAGCTCATTGAAAAAGGTCGCGACTCGCTCGAGCTCTGCCGGTGCGATCGATCGGCCAAGGTGCACCTGCAGGCGGCGGCGCTGTTCCGAAATAGGCTCGCTGTCGCTGATGCCGCTGGCCCGGCGAATCGCCCGCCCGAGGATCGAGTATGCCGTACCCGCGCTCACCAGATCCCCGCATCCCTGGAGCACGGTCACCGCTTCGTCCCGCTTGGCCACGCGCCGGAGAAACTCATGGCGCAGGCGGGACTTGCCAATCCCGGGCGGCGCCGTAATGAGCACGGCCTGGGCTTCCGCGTTCTCGATGCACCCGCCGAGCAGCGCTTCCAGAGTCGCGAGCTCCGTATCGCGGCCGACGCAAGGCGTGGGTTTTCCAAGGAGCGGCCGGCTGGCATCGACCTCCTTGGACTCGCCGATGAGCTGCGTCCCCTCGTCCGTGTGGACGACCGTGAACCGGGTTCCCAGCAGCCGCTCGCTCAGCTCATCCATGCGGATTCCGGAGGCGGTCTTTATCGTCGCCGCGGCGCCTTTGGGATCGGCGTGCTGCAGCAGCCGGATCGCCCGCTCCGCCACTTCGCCGACGGCGCCCACACCATCGGCGATGCCGCGTCCGGTGGCGACGGCAACGCGCGCGGACGACCAGTGCTCTTTGATATGCAGCGCGGTGCGGGCGGCCAGCCCTACCTGGTCCGTCACGTTCCCAGTCTGGGGCACCGTGACCACCAGCGAGCCGTCCACCAGATAGTGGGGCGACACCCCGAGCCCGCGCAGGCTCGCGAGCAAAGCGGGGCCGTCTACCTTTTCCGCGCGGGCCGTGGCATCCTGCTCCGTGGCGTCGTACGCGGCGATCTCCGCAGGCACCTTGGCGATGATCAGGGTAAAGAGCGCCTGCTCGCTGGCGGCAAATGATGCGGTCAGGTTGGCCGTCGCCGCCACCGCGGCGAGCGGCTCCGGCGCCTTGACTTCACGGAGCTCGCCGACCTCCCCCAGACCCGAAACGGCCGCCGCAAGGACTCCGCCGCTGGCATAGCGCCGCGATACATCCTTGGCCAGCATCCGGCTGAGCAGCGCGTGCACGGCTGCAGGTACGCCCGGCCGGTAATCGCTGAGCGGATGCGGCTCCTCCAGCAGGATGCGTACGAGCACGGCCGGAATGTGCTCGCTGCGAAAAGGAAGAACTCCGGCCAGGCACTCATAGAGAATGCTTCCCAGGGCAAAGACATCCGCGGCCGGCGTCAGCTCGCGCAGGCCGCGCACTTGCTCGGGGGCCATATAGGCGGGCGTCCCGATGAGCGCTCCGGTCTGGGTCAGCGCCTGGCCGGCGTCTTGACGGCGGGCGATGCCGAAGTCGATAAGCTTGACCTGCTCCAGGTCGCCGCCGATGAGAAACAGGTTGGAGGGCTTAAGGTGCTCCTGCATGGCTCCTGGCGGTGAATCGGCTGTTTCGTGACCCTGCGGAGCGATTGCGGATCGATTCCGGCGCGCCGGATGGAGCACCCCAGTCTGTACGTCCAGGGATGCTGTCCGGTCATGCGGAGTGTCGTAGAAAATCGTGCCGCAGCCAGGGGAACGCAGTCAACGTTCCTTTTGCCTGCAGAGCATGCGAGCTCTCTTGCGCAAACTCACTAAAGCTGCGCGCTCCGCTCGCTGGGAACACTCGATCCCCGGATCAGCGTCCACAGTCCGACCGCGGCACCCACGGCGTCGATGGGAACCGCCAGGAACGCGGTGACTTTAAATGGCGCGCGCCAGCTGCCGGGCGGCAGGTGCGCTACATGGTCGAGCGAAGGAGCGAGGAAGTGGCGGTACGTGCCGAACAGCAGAGACAAAAGGAGCGACGCGAAGAGCAGCCCGGCGCCGAAAGCCACCGATTTTTTGCGTAAAAGAATCGCGGCCACTGCCGGCGCCAGATAGAGCACGAGCGCGATGAAGACGGTTTCGAGCGGCGGCTGAAATACTCCCAATCCAAAGTGCGCAGCGCCATGTATCGTTGCGATGGTAAGGTGCAGCAGAGCCATGACGATCGCTGTTTGTATCATGTTCCACTTTTGTTAATTGGTTGTTAAAGCCGGCTAAACTTCTCGCGGAGCTTGCGGAGATGGCACTGAGTCAGGGCAAGCATTAGCTGGGTAAAGTCCACCGGCTTGGACACCAGCCAGTTTGCGCCAGTGCGCTCGAGCTCCTCCATGGAGAAGGTGTCGCCGAAAGCCGTAATGTAGAAGATCGGGATGTCGAGCACCGGCAGGCCGCGCGCATACGGCGGCAGCAGCATTTGATTGAGGCTGCCGCGCAAGAGCTGCGTGAGCTTCATTCCGTCGAGCACGCTGCCCTTGAGCTCGATGTCCATCAAGATGGCGTCGAGCGAGCCGGCATTGTTGCGAATCGCCTCGCACGCTTGCACATCGGTGGCCGCAAACGACAGGATGCAGCGGTCGCTCAGGTTGAGCTGGGCGACCAGCCTGTTCTCCGCATCATCTTCGACGTACAGGACCCGCAGCGGGCTCGCCTCGCTCGGGCGTCGTGATTGCTCAGGTGCGGCTTCTTTTTTGATCGGAATCATGAACCCTACTCTTTAGGTAGTCATCACAACCGCTCTGCCTTTAGACCAGAGAGACCCACGCTGCCGACGCATCGGCGGCCTTTGGCTGGGGAGCAGAGCACTTGCATGGAAGCCGAACCACAAAGGTACTGCCTTCGCCCACCGCGCTCTGCACCTTGATCGTCCCGTGGTGAAGCAGGACGAGCCGCCGCGTGATTGCGAGCCCGAGCCCGGTGCCGCCGCGTGAGCGCGTCAGGCTGGCGTCGGCCTGGCGGAAGCTTTCGAAGATGCCGGGCAGCTGCTCGGCATGGATGCCGATCCCCTGGTCTCGGACGGTAAAGACCCACTCCTCTTGATCCTGGGCGCAAGTGATCTCGACCCGGCTGGACGGGCGGGAGAACTTGATGGCGTTGCCGACGATGTTGGTCAGGATCTGGCGGAGCATCAGGGGGTCCGCCTCGATCGTCGCGCCCTCGGCGGGACCGGCGAAGTGAAGGACGACGCCCTGCTCGCGCGAAAGGGGCGCGGCGATTTGTTCGATGGCCATAAGCAGGGCGCGCAGCTCGACCGGCTGAAACGCCGGGGACACGTAGCCGGACTCAAGCCGGCTCAGATCGAGGATGCCGTTGACGATCTGCAGCAGGTGCCGCCCCGAGCGCTCGACGGACTTCAGCCCGGTTGCCAGCTCGCTCAGGTCCCCGCCGTAGGTCGACCGTTCGATCGACCGCAGCCCGAGTGTGTTGCAGGCCGGGCAGGACGTCGCGGCATCGACCGTCTCGCCCGGCTCAAGCTGGAAGGTCGAGCCGCACCGCGCGCAGTCGGCCTCGGTGCGTGGCGCAAAGCGCCGGAGCAGACCGGCGGGCACGTTGATGATCGCGTTGAGCGGCGTGCGCAGCTCGTGGGTGGTGACGGCGAGGAACTGGGTCTTGAGCCGCTCGCTCTTGCGCGCCTCGTTCATCGCGGTCTCAAGGTCTTGATAAAGCCGCGCGTTTTCCAGGGAGATGGCCACCTGCCCCGCGAGGATGCGCAAGACCGCCAGGCGCGTCTCGCTGAACACGTCGGCGGCGACTTCGTTTTCGAGGTAGAGCACCCCGGACAGCGTGCCCTGGTTGAGGACCGGCATGCAGAGCACAGACCGGGCGTGCTGGCGCGCGAAGTACGGATCGGATCGGAACTGCGCGCTCAAGCTGGCGTCGCCGAGTACGACCGTCTCGCGGGTGCGCTCGACATATTGCACGAGCGACCGCGGGCCCGCCTCCCACGCCGGCAGCGGCATGCGGTCGAGTCGCGCCGCGCTCTCACTATCCGCCTCCGCTGCGACCACGAGCGTGCCGCTGGCGCCCGGCAACAGCAGCGCGGCACGCCGGGCGCCCGCGTTCTCGATCAGCACGCGCATCAGCGTCCCGAAGAGCTTCTCAGGCACGATTTCACCGGCGATGGTCTGCGACGCCTTCACGATGCTCATCAGGTCGAGCCGCTCGCCGCCTTCGGACATCGTCGTGACGGCGGACGTGCTCGGCGACGCGGACTCGGCGGCCGTGACAAGACGCGGAAAATCCTGGTCCAGCTGCCGCACCTTGCCCTGCGCCCCCCAGCGCTCATACGAGCTCCGGGCCTTGCGCAGGTACGCCTTGGCGATCGTTTCGAAGCCGCGCCGGCGGTAGAACCGGGACGCGAGCTCCCAGGCGAGGCCCTCGCAGTGGACGAACTCCTGCGCGCGCGCGGTCGCGATGGCGCGCTCGTACTGCTGCGCGGCAGCGAGCTCCTGCCCCAAGAGGCGCGCGGACTCGGCGGCGAGAAGGGCGGCCTTGGGTTCGAAGTTCTCCGGACAGATCGCGGCCCAGGCGCGGAACTGGGCCTCGCGCTGCGCGAGCTTCTGGCGATGCGCGGCGCGCTGCGCCTCATCGGCCGTGTCGTGGCAGCTCGCGGCGACGAGCCCTTCGAAGAAGTAGAACTCGGGGTTTATCCAGAATGAGTTGGGCGATGCCCACAAAACGCGGGTCGCCATCTCGCCGGCCGCGGCCGCGGCCTCATAGTCGCCAGACCAGAAGCGGGCCTTGAGCTTGTACATGAAATACCAGCAAGCGGCGATGGGCAGCCCTTTTTCCCGGAGATGGGCTTCGAACGCCGCCTCGCTGAAGTGCTCATCGTCGAACGTCGAGAAGCTGGTGGTCAAGCCGCGCAAGCTCTGGATGAGCCGCTGCTGGGGGATGATGACGTCCGCGACCGGGTCGAACCGCGATTTGCGCAAGAAGTCCAGGTAGAGCTCGGACCGGGCGTAGACCTCGTCGAGCGGGTCGCCAAGGATGAGCCGGAACGCGAGCTCGTGACAGCGCTCGTAGCAGGCATACATCAAGTCGCACGTCGCGCTCGCGGCGCGCCGGCACTCTTCCAAGATCGGCAGGGCCTTGCGGGCGGGGTGCACGCGGTAACTGAGCACGGCGCAGCTCAGGTACACCTGGGCCCGGAACTCCGCGAGCCCGCGCCGCTCCACCAATGCGCGGCTGACCTCAGCGAAGCGGAAGGCGTCGGACCACATGTCCAGCGCCGGACCGACGTACCACGTCCCCAGGCCGCCATAGCCGCCGATGGCGCTGGCGATGTTGCCGTAGCGCAGGCTGAGGCGGACCATGTGGCAGATGGCGAGCACAAGGAGGTTGCCGTTGGTGAACATCAGCGCCGACTGCGCGATCAAAAGGACGTTGAGCAGCCCGCCGATCGCCCGGTCGGTCAGGACCGGCAGGTCGAGCAGCGCCTCGATGGGCCGATCGCCGAGCGCCGCGCGGATGTCGTCATAGGCCTGGCGGACCTGCTCCTCCGTCGGCTCGCGCGGCATGGTGAGGTCAAACAGAGCCAGGCAGCTCAGCGTCGCTTCGACGGCGCGCGCGTTCTCTCCCTTGGTCGTAAGCAGCTGGATCAGGATCTCGTAGACCGCCGTGCGCTCGATGTTGTCGCGGGCGTGGCGCATCGCCTCATCGAGTAGCGCTTCCGCTTGGGCGAAGCCGCCGGTCAGGTACTCGCACTGCGCGCGCTCTAGGAACAGGCCGAACGCCAGGTCGTGATGCGCGGCGAAGCTCGCCGCTGGCAACAGACTCATCCCCGCCGCAAGATACCGGACGGCGATCGCGTAAGCGGTCGTGGACTTGGCCTTCCGGCCGGCGGTGAGGCTAAGCTCCGCGACCCGCAGCCGCTCGTCCGGGTCGGTGATGAGGGCGGCGCCCTCGTGAAACTGATGCACCAGCCCGAATAGGCGCTCGGGGATCTGCTCGGGCGGCAGGCGGGCGAGCAGCGAGCGGCCGAGCTGCAGGTGGAACTCGGAGCGATGCGCCGCCGGAATGAGCGAGTAGGCGGCCAGGTGGATGCGATCGTGGAGAAACTCGAACGCATCCATCGCTCTATACAAGAGCCCTTCCCGCTCGGCCTCAGCGAGGTCGCGGGTGAGCTCTTCGCTCGTCCGCCCGGAGGCTAGTGCGAAGAGCGCGACATCGGCCACTCTGCCAAGGCACGCCATCTGCATGAGCGCTTCGCGTGTCGAGGGCGTCAGCCGCGCGAGCTTATCGACCATGAGCTCGGCGACATTGTCGGTGTAGCCGCGGGCGGCAATCTTCTCGATGTCCCAGCGCCAGGCCGGCGCGCGCGTGTCGAACGTGAGCAGGCCGTCCTGGTACAGCGCGATGAGGAACTGGTTGACAAAGAACGGGTTGCCCGCGGTCTTGGCGTGGATCAACCGGACCAGGGGCGCGACGACCGCGCCGTCGCAGCACAGCGTGTCGGCGAGCAGCTGCGCGAGCTGCGCCGGAGCGAGCGGCTCGACCGTGATTGTGCTTACGGCGGCGCCGGTGCCGCGGATCCGGTCGAGCGTCTGCGATAGCGCGCGCGAAGCCTCGTCCTCATCGCTGCGCGTCGCACCGACCAGCAGCAGTCCCTTTATGTCAGGGTCGCCGACCAGGTCCGTGAGCAAATCGAGGCTGTCGGAGTCGGCCCACTGCAGATCGTCGAGGAAGAGCACCACCGGGTGCTCCGGATCGGTGAACGCCCAAAAAAAGCTGCGCACCGCGGTCTTGAAGCGGGCGTGGGCTTCGACCGGGGACTGCAGCGTGGCGGGTTCCTGCGGCCCGAGGATGAGCGCAAGCTGCGGGATGATGCCTACAAGGAGCGGGCCGTTTATGCCCAGCGCTTCGCCGAGTCGATACCGCCACGCCGCGACCTGCGGCTCCGGCTTGGCGAGGACCTCGCGGACCAGCGACTGCATCCCCTGGACGATCGCCCCGTAAGGGATGTCGCGCTCGAACTGCTCGAACTTGCCCGCCAGGAAGTGGCCGTGGCGCTCCACGATTGGGCGGTGCAGCTCTTGGATGAGAGCGGACTTGCCGATGCCTGCTTCGCCCGAGACCAGAAGGAATCCCGAGGTGCGAGTCTGGGTGGCCAGCTGGAACGCGCCGATGAGCGTGGCGACGACCTCTTGCCGTCCATACAGCTTCTGCGGCAGCTGGAGCCGTTCGGCGATGTCCCGCGCGCCGAGCACGAACGAGTCGACACGGCCCCTGTGCTGCCACTGGCTCAGGCACTGCTGCAGATCGTACCGCAGACCGCTTGCGCTCTGATATCGGTCCTCTGCCATCTTGGCTAGGAGCTTCATCACCACGTCGGCGACCGCCGTGGGTATGTCCGGCCTCAGCTCGATGGGCGATGGCGGGACGCGCGCGATGTGGCAATGGATCCATTCGACCGCGTCGGTGGCGTGAAATGGCGGCTGCCCGACGAGCATTTCGTAAAAGACCATCCCCAGCGCATAAAGGTCGGTCCGCTGGTCGATGGCGCGATTCATGCGCCCGGTCTGCTCTGGCGCCATGTAGGCGAGCGTGCCTTCGAGGAGCCGCGGCGGCCTTCCGACCTGCGGCGCGGCAGAGAGCACCGACGCGATGCCGAAGTCCGTGAGCTTGATGGTCTGGGACCCCGGAATCACAATGATGTTGCTCGGCTTGAGGTCGCGATGGATGACGTTCTGCGCATGAATGCTGCTGACGGCTGTGGCGATGGCCGAGGCAAGGCGGAGGAACTGCTCGATGTCCATCGGCGCCTCGCGGCGCCACCGGAGCGGGTCGCCGCCGTCGTCTTGGAACACCAACGTCGGCGCGCCCCCGTGGTTCTCCATCGCCAGTACGCGAACGACGTGCTCGCCCGCTAGCTGGCTCGCGACATCGTACTCATGCTGTAACCGCTCTGCGACCCGGCGCGTGAGGTGCTCAATGTGCGGGGACTTGAGGATGACTCGCTGGCCATCGCTGGCTCGGATGGCCCGGGTAACAAGGATGTCATCGCTGGCGTAAAGGGTCTCGACTGCAAGATATGCGCTAGCCGCCATGGTGATGCGGTCCCTCGGTGGCAGCGGCCAGCGAGCTGCTCGGCCGTCTGGCAATCGAGCTGAGAGGGAGGTTGCTGGACATGCGCTTGCCTCAGTGTATCGATGCTGTCCGGTTGCGGATGGGTCGCCGACCCCGTCCCATCACCTCATAGGTTACAGGAGCCCTGCGGGCTTCACATAGAACAAACGCAGCAAATCCCAGGCGGACAACGCAGCGCATGGGCGGGGAGTGGTCGATGTAGCCGAGGGTGGGAAAAACCTTTCCTTTCTTCCCTTTGTCCCGCTTATTGCCCGTGTCAGAGACGCCGTCCAATTCCGGATATCGTCTGGAGCGGCGTATTACCCAGCGAGGTGAGGTCGGCAATCGGCTCGTGCAGCGCCAGCTTCGTTAGCCGTCCGGCTCGCGCCCGCGAAGCAGGCGACAGTCGGCCCCGGCCGGCGGGCAGAAAATCCTTGGTTTGCAAGCACTTCGAACCGCTGCGGATCGTTTGACGTTTGGTTTCTCTCGGGGGTTACCTTAGAGGGCTTGAGGTCGCGGTGCACAATCCCTTGCTGGTGGGCGACCGCGAGAGCGGAGGCGACGTATTGAATGAGCCGCAGGGAGTCGCGAACCGATAAGGGGCCGCGCGCCAGGCGCTTATTGAGATCCTCCCCCTCCAGCCACTCCATGGCGAGGAACTGCTGCCCCGCCGGGCTTACCCCGTGGGAGATGTAGCGGACGATTCCGGGATGGTGTAGGGCGGCAAGGGTCTGCGCCTCCGCGGTAAAGCGCTTGGCCTCCAGCGGATCCGCCGCATCGGCGTGCAGGACTTTCAGGGCGACCGGACTGCCGCTTTTGCGGTCGCGCGCCTGAAACACCGCGCCCATGCCGCCTTGTCCGGCCAAGCGCTCGATATAAAAGCGCTCGGCGAACTGGGTACCGACGACGGGCAGTGAGGGGGCTGTCATGGTGGATTCCTTGCCGTCCCAGTCGCCGCACGAAGCCGCACGAAGCCGTACGAACATTGGGATTATTGATTCTCAGCGCCATGGCGGACAAGCTAGGGCGTGTCCGCGCAGAGTCCCTTTGCATGATCGCATAAGCCTTATAGCGACTCGAGTAAAATGCATCCGCAGCGTTTCTGGCGACGGTGACAGCGCGCATGCGCGGGCGCGGGGTGTGATAGGCTGCGGCGAGCGCAGCGACGCTTTTTCGCCGGCGCGCAAGACTTGCAAAACGAAGAAGGGAACAAACACATGAAAAAAAACATACTCTGTCTGCTTTTGGCGGGGGTTGTGGCCGGGCTTCTCGGCCGCGCTCCGGCTCCCGCTTCGGCGCAGGCCGCGGCTCCGAAGAACGCTGTCCTCATCGTCGGCGGAACCGTCGCCACCGAGATCCTGTACCTGGTGCTGGAGGGACGCCTGCGCGGAGACGGCTACAGCGTCGAGTTTTTCGAGCTGCCCGGCGGCGGCAAGATCGATATTGGGCAGAGCGCGGCGGCGCTGCGCGTGCGGATAAAGGACCTGCTCAAGCGGTCGCCGACCCGCAAAGTCGACTTAATTACCCACAGCCAGGGCGGAATCGTCGCCAAGACGTATCTGAATCTAATCTTCACCGATAAGAACACCGACGCGGCGGAGCGGGACGGGATTGAGACCGTGGTCAACCTGGGGACGCCGCACCAAGGGACCGATCTCTCCGATCCCTTGACCGACCTTGTGTCCGGACTCATCGGCTGTAAGTCGACGCCGCTGCCGCCGCCGTGTCTGCAGCTCAAGATCGGCTCGCCGCTGCTTCAGAAGATCGCCGCCCGTCCCAAGCCCGATCCGATCTACTACACCAACTTTGTCAGCGAGAACGACAAATGGGTGACCCCGTACATGAACGGGATCATGAAGGAGTGCGTGGACCGCAAGAACGCGGCCGGGGAGACCCTGTCCTGCAACATCATCATTCAGAAGCAGTGCCCGGGCCGCTTCGTCGAGCACCTGGCGATGGCCAACGATCCCGTGGTGTATACGGGAATCCGCAACGCGCTGCAGCACCGCAAGATCGTCCTCAACTGCGCCTTGCTCCTGTGAAAAAAGGCGCTAGGGCTCGGCTTGCGGGATCTTGTGCGGGGCGCTGTCGCGCTGCTTTAGCAGCTCGAGCTGATAAGTCACGATACTCTTGAAGATTCCTTTTTGAAACTCCGGCTGCTGCATAAGCTCCGTGAAGCGCTTGGTCGCTTCCGGGAACAGGCCGAGCCGCCGTTCGAGCTCGCCGGAGATGAGCTGCGCCGTCTGCCAGGCCTCGTCGTGCTCTTTGGCGGCGGCGATGGCCTCGCGGTAGCTGGCGAGGCTGCTCTGCGCGTATTCGCGGTAGGCGGCGGGGTCTGATTCGACTTGCCAGGACGCCTGCAGGTAGATAAAGCCGATGTTGCCCGGCGGTTTTTTCAGATGCTCGAAGATCCGCGCAAGGAGGAAGTAGCTGCTGTGATCCGCGGCGATGTCTTTGTAAGGCTTGCTGCTGACAAAGGTGCGGAGGTCGGCGACTTCCTCTTTGGTGAACTTCTTCTTGAATAGGACGAAGTGATCTTTGGGACAGACGGGTACGCTCCACGGCGAGGCGGTCGGGCCGACCGCTTTGAGATCCAGCCGCTTGCCGAAGCTTGTTCCCGACATGTCTTCGGTCGTCGTAAATTTTGTCCCGTCGAGCGGGCATATCTCCTCGACCTCGGCCGTGGTATGGGCGCGGGCCGGCGCCGGCGTCAGACCGATGCCCAGCGCCAAAAAGGCCGGCAGGGCGTACGGAGCAAACGTCCTTTTAGTACGGACCGATCGCTGCTTCCTCATGAATTCCTCCCCAATCGTTAGAGACCCCGGCCGCGGAAAAGTTCCCGCTGCCGCCGCGTCCCGCCCCAGAAAGAGGTGATCCCCAGACCTACAAGCGCGGCTTGCCCCGGCCTCGCGAATATTCTAATCTGATATTTGACCCGAGCGCGAACGTTCAGAGAGAAATATGACCCGCGAGCCTGGCTCCTTCGACACAATCGTCTGGCTGGTAATAGCCGGAACCTTTGTTGTGTTCATCGTCTCTTTCGTGAGCGTCCTTGGCCGACTGAAGAATCATTTCCAGGCGAAGCGGGACAACGATAGGAAGCCGATTCGAGTCGTGGCGGCCAAGGTCGTAGCAAAGCGGACCCATGTTTCCAGCTCGCATTCGGCGCTCGATGACCGTACGCACACCGCAACCGATTATTTTGTGACGTTTGAAACCAAGAGCGGCCAGCGCTCGGAGTTCCACGTCGGTGGGAGCGACTACGGGGTGCTGATAGAGAAAGACTCCGGCACGCTGCGATTTCAAGGCACGAGGTATCTGGGGTTCGAGCGCTCCGCGTAGTTCGGTCAGTGCATCGGAAATCCGCCGGGGCGAGCCGCGCCGGTCGCTTGGTTGCGATCCTTCAATCGCATGGCGGGTTGTGATATGGATCGGCCCATGCTCGACCACCTGGGCCTCACCGTTATCGATTTCGATCGCAGCCTCGCTTTTTTCGACCGCTGTCTGGGTGCGATCGACATAAAGCGCCTCATGACCCTGATTCCCGGCCAGTACCCCGGACCCAACCGCGTCGCCGGATACGGCCGCACCCGGCCGCAGTTCTGGATCGGCGAGCGCGGCGCGAGCTTTTTTTCCGACCAGCACAAGGCCGGAGCCAGCCCGATCCATATCGCCTTCACCGTTGACTCGCGGCAGCTCGTGCACGCTTTCTATGAAGCGGCCTTGGCGGCCGGCGGCAGCGACTACGGGGCTCCCGGTCTGCGGCCCCACTACCACCCCGATTACTACGGCGCGTTCGTAATCGATGGCGATGGCAACAACATCGAGGCGGTCTGCCACGCCCCGGCGTGATTCCGTTTCCCTACGGCTTTATGCGGCCCGACAGCGCTTCCAGCGTCGCCTGCACCGCTTCCATCGTGACCGGCTTAATAAGATGCGCATCAAAACCGGCGGCGGCGGAGCGCTGGCGGTCCGACTGCTGGCCGTAACCGGTCAGCGCCACCAGCTTGATTCCTTCCAGCCCTTTGGTGCCGCGCAGCCGCCGCGCCAGCTCATAGCCGTCCATCAGCGGCAGCCCGATATCCAAAAGGGCGATGCTCGGCAGCTCCTTCGCCGCGACCGCCAGCGCCGCCATGCCATCGACGGCGCGGATGATCTCATAGCCGAGCAGCTCCAGCGAGTCCGCGAGCAGCTCCAGCGCATCGGCGTTGTCATCGACCAAGAGCACCCGCGTCGCGCCCTGGTTCTTGACAGGCAGCGTCACCCGCTGCGGCGTGGGACGCGGACGCGCCGTCTCCGGGAGCACCGGCAGACAGATCGTAAAGACGCTCCCTTGGCCGATGCCGTCGCTTTTGACCGTGACGCTGCCGCCGTGGAGCAGCACCAGGCTGCGCACGATCGCCAACCCGAGCCCCAGCCCGCCCTGCGCCCGATCCAAGGCCTGGGTCTCCTGCACAAACAGATCGAAGATGCGCGGCAGCATCTGCGGCGCGATGCCCATGCCGTTGTCGCGCACCGAGACGCGCACGCTGTCGGCGGTGCGCTCGCCGCTGATCCAGATATGCCCGCCTTTCTCCGTATACTTGGCGGCGTTGGTGATGAGGTTGGCCAGGATCTGCCCCAGCCGCACCGCGTCGCCCTGAACCACAAGCTCCGGCGCAAGGTCGATCGTCACCTCGTGTTCGCGCTGCTCGATAAGCGGGCTTGCCATCTCGATGGCCTTGCTCACCACCTCCGCGATCTCGACCCGCTCTTGCGCCATCTCGATCTTGCCGCTCGTGATGCGCGAGATATCGAGCAGGTCATCGACCAGCCGGACCATGTGCTTGACCTGGCGCTCGATGATGTTGCGCTCAAACTCCAGCGCTCCTTCGGCCCGCATCCGCATGAGCTGAAGCGCGGTCAGGATCGGCGCCAAGGGATTGCGCAGCTCGTGCCCGAGCATCGCCAGGAACTCATCCTTGGATCGGTTCGCCAGCTCCGCTTGCGCCCGCGATTCCTCGACCCGGAGCTGCGCCAGCACCTGGTCCGTCACTTCGAGCGAAAAGGAAAGGACGCCTTCCACCGCGCCGCTGCCGTTGCGCATCGGGACCAGCGTGTAGTTGAAGTAGCGCGAGACTCTTTGTCCGGTGCCGCTCCAGTCGAACACGACCTCCTGGTTCTGGGCGGTGAACGGCTGCCCGGTGGCATAGACCCGCCGCGCGTTGACAAGGCGCGCGCCGCTCGGATCGAGCTCCGTCGCCTTGAGTCCCTGGAGCTTGCGGCCGCCGAAGATCTGCTCGAACGGCTGGTTCACGAGCTCATAGACCAGCTCCGGACCTTGCAAAAGCGCAATCGCCATCGGCGAGACCATGACCAGCTCATACAGCCGGTCGCGCTGGGCCGCGGCCAGCGCGCGCGCCTGCTCGACCTCGCCGAACAGCCGGGCATTCTGAATGGCAATCGCCGCCCGGTCGGCCAGCGCCAGCGCCAGCTGAAGATCTTCGGGCCCGTAGAGGCGGTTGGACTCCGCCATGGCGAAGGTGATTACGCCGATGGCCTGGTCGCCGCGCATGATCGGCACGCCGATGTAGGAGCGCAGCGCCAGCTGACGGATGAGTCGCAGGTGCTCCGCATCCACCGCCGCGGCGTCGATGAGCGCCGGCGGGATGTCGCGCATCATCTCCGGCTGGCCGGTGCGCAGGATGTTGGGCACGCCGGTGGGCGCGTTCGGATCGCTCGGGTAGCGCCGCTCCAGATCGGACACGAAGTCGAGCTTGGCCGGGTCGATGTGCGCGACCGCGAGCCGCTTGAGCGCGCCGTTTTCCCGCACATCGACCGCGCACCAGTCGGCGATGTCGGGGACCGCCAGCCGCGCCACGGTCGCCAGCGTTGTCTGATAGTCGAGCGAAGAGTTTAGCTCCTTCGCCGCGCGGACGAGAAACTCGCGCCGTTTTTCCTCCCGCCGCTTCTCTGAGACGTTGCGGAACACCAGCACCACGCCGACCAGCTCGTTGGCCGGGCTGCGGATGGGGGCGGCGCTGTCGTCGATCGACAGCTCGCTGCGGTCGCGGCAGATGAGGATCGTGTGGTTGGCCAACCCAACGATGATGTTTTCACGCAGCACCCGCTCGACCGGACTCTCCACGGCGGCGCGCGTGGTCTCGTTGACGATCACGAACACCTCGCGCAGGGGGTGGCCCAGCGCGTCGGCCAGCGGCCAGCCGGTAAGCTGCTCGGCGACCGGGTTCATGAAGGTCACCCGGCCGGTGCGGTCGGTGGTGATCACCGCGTCGCCGATGCTGCGCAGCGCGGTGGAGAACCACTCGCGGTTGACGCGGATGAGCTCCTCTTGGCGGCGCTTTTCCGTAACGTCGCGGAAGATGTTCACCACGAAGCGGATCTCGCCGCTGTCTTCGGGGACCGGGTTGGCGCGGACCAGCGAATAGCGCTCTTCGCCGCCGTCTTTGGGAACGAAGCGGATGAGCTGCTCGGTCGGGGTTTCCCCACGGAAGATGGCGCGCCCCGGCAGCTGCTCGGGCGAAAACGGCCTGCCGTCCGCGGTCAGCAGCTGGAATCGATCGGTAAGGCCCTCGGCCGGCGTATTCAGCAGGACCTCGACCGAAACCCCGCCGAGCAGCTGCGCCGCCGTTTCGTTTACATAGAGCAGCCGCCCCGCCCGGTCTTGGACCGTGATGCCGGCGTCGATCCCGGCCAGCACCATGCTCAGCTTCTCGACCGCCGCCAGCGCGTCCACCTCGGCAAACGCCGAGCGCAGCTGCGCGGCTTGGAGGCGCGCGGTGACATACGTGATGATCGCGCCCTCGATGCCGAAGAGCAAGGTCTGCGCGACCTCCCGGCCGCCCAGGTTGAAGTGGAACGTCGGCGCAATGAAGAAGAAATTCCCCACCAGCATACCGACGCCGGTAGTGATGAAGCCGCCGCTCAGACCGCCGTACCAGGCGCCGACCAGCACGGCGCCGAAGTAAAGCAGAAACGGCGTCGGCTCGCCGATGGCTTTGGAGAAGACCAGCTTGGCCGCGGTGAGTCCGGCCAGCATAAGGAGCCCGACCGCGATCCCATAGCCCCGCGGGCCCGCGCTGCGCCGCTTCGCACCCGAGGCGGTGGACGGCAAAAGCGGTGCGGCCTTGGCGGCTTCCGGCATCAGCGCCTCTCGCGCCGCCGCAGCGGCGCTGCAATGCCAGGCAGCTCCAGGTCGGGAACCGCGGTGCGGACGACCCCTTGCAGGCTGACCGCTGCCTGCGGGGCGCCCGCCAGGTTGGTCGCGGCCTGCGGCGGGGCGCTCCTTCGGAGGGAATAGCCGCCGCGGTCGAGCGGCGTGCGCAGCCACTGCCTATACCTGGGAGTGCTGCAGGTGATCGGACCGCGCCAGTAGTGACGGATGGTATAGCGCGCCTGAAAGCTGTTGCGGTCGCGCGGCGACGGCCCGGCGACGTTCCCCCGATCCCCATCGCGTCCGCCGGAGATGGGCGCGGCCTCATGGAAGATCAGATCCTCGGATAACGTCTGGCGGTCGTAGCGGGTGTGCAGCCGTGTCAGCACGTAGCGGGCCGCGGCCGCCGGATGCTGGGACGGCGCTGCGCTCTGACCCGCCCGCGGCGCCAGGTCGTCATCGCCCAGCAAGTAGAGCTCATGGGGGCGCAGCTTCTGGATCGGACAGGTGTCGCACGAGTCGATGTTCCAGACGTACTCCGTCACCATCCCGCGATCGCCGCCGCGGCGCAGCGTTTCCTGAAACAGGGTCGAGTAAAACGCCGGGAACTGAGTGCGCACGGACTCTTGGACTTCGAGGTTAGTATGGATGAAGAGGTTGGGATAGTTGGCCGCCTCGAAGCGCTTTTGCGGGTGCAAGATATAGACAAGGAGATCCTGCTTGCCTTCGGCGTTGAGCAGTCCCAGGCGCACCGGCAGGCGGAGCTCCGGCGCATCGAAGGTGAAGCGCAGCGGCGACAGCACGACGACGCCGCTCGGGTCGCGGCGGACTTTGCTCATATCGACTTTGGCGACAAAGAACTTCATCTGCTCGCGCACATACGGCGCCAGCGCGGCCGCGGCGCCCGGCGGGATCTGGTACTGATTGGCCTGCAGCCAGCGCTCAAGGCCGCTTGAGTCCAGCGCCGAGAGGACGACGATCTCGTACTCGCCCGCGGCGAACTTGGCCTCGATCTTGACGGAGGGTTCGGGGTCGGCAAGAGCCACCGGCGGCGCCGCCCCGCTCGTGCCTCCTCCGTCCGCGGATGCGACGTCGATGCTGCGGTTGACGTAGCAGGGATCGTTTTCCCAGGTCTCCAAGAGCCGCGGTGCAGACAGAGTCTCCAGGTGCTTGAGCACGTCGGGGGACAGCGTGCGCACGTCTTCTTTTTTCAGGATGACCGGCACGGGCACGACCAAGGCGAAGTTTTCCGCCGGGCCCTTGTAGTTATTGCTCAGGGTCATGCTGGTGCGGTTGCCTTTGCGCAGCAAGACGACCTGCGAGGCGGTGTTGCCGAGCTTGACCGCCGCGACCTGAGCTTTCCCGGTGGGCAGCGGCGCGGTAAAAAAGCCGCACATGGCCGCCGCCGGCCGCGGCGCATGGAGCGCCAACAGCAAAAGCATCACGTGTGCCGCGGGATTTTTGACCCAGTCCATGGCAGGCAACCTCTTTGACGGCCCAAACGGCCAACGCCGCCCGAGTATACAGCCCTGCGGCGCGTTGACTAACTAAACCACGCCGCGCAAAAGGCTCGCAGCGTTCGGGCTGCGCCGCGGGTCCTGTCGCCTGCGGCACCCCGCTGCTGGCGCAGCAGGGCCCCCGCCTCCGGCGCCACTCGCTCTTTTGGCCATAACTTCGGGTTTCAATTGGGGTGTGGTTTAGTTCGCGTCCACTCACGCCGGTGCGATGGACGAAAGCACTGTTTTCGCTCTGCGGGATCGCTTATGTTCCGCTTACCATGCACCGCAGCCGCCTCTGCGCTTTTGTAATCGACTGCCACGGCGATGACATCGACGCGGCCGCCCAGTTTTGGAGCCGGGCGCTCGGACGCCCGCTAAAGCCCGCCCATGCCGATGAGCCGCTGTACCGCGAGGTCGCCACCGAGCCGACCGAGCCGATGCTGCTCTTACAGAAGGTCGGGCACGAGAGCCGCATCCACCTCGACATCGAAGCCGATGATCTGGAGGCGGAGGTCAGCCGCCTCGAAGCGCTCGGCGCCAAGCGCATCGGTTTCGTCAAGCGGTGGTGGGTGATGGAGGCGCCGACCGGCCAGCGCTTCTGTGTCGTCAACCCGCAGCGCGGACCGCTTGCAGGAAAGGGGAATGAGTGGCCATGAGCGATGCGATTTTTTCTCCACCGCCCGGCACGCCGGTTGCCGATGTCAGCACCCGCGCCCGCCGTCCCGATCTCGTGAGCGCCGCGGCGGCGGTGCTCGGGGTCGATAGCTGCCTGGTCATGCTGCTCGGGCTGCAGAACACCATGATGATGAAGTGGTATCCGCCCTACGACAAAGCGGTCTACGTACTGATCGCGCTGGGGATCTTGGCCGCGGTGCTGGCGCTGCGCGTGGCGCGGGTGGATCCGCGGCTGCACAAGCTGGCGATCGGCGGCGTCGCCGTGCTGCTCTTTGGCGTCGGCGGATGGACGGTCTTCAGCTTTGCCTCCGGGGTGATCTCGATGCTCGGGGTGGTCGCTACGCTGGGCGCGGTGAGCAGCCTGGTGCTGCTCACCGGCTCCCTGCCGGCGTGCGCCGACAGCTACGCGGCGCGCCAGCAGCTGCGGGCCGAAGGCATCGAGTTCAACCTCTGACTCGCGCGTAAATCGCCGCGGCAAGCGCTCCGGGCGACGGCGGCAGCGCTTGCAATCCACCGCGGCGGCGCGCGAAGATAGGGGATGAGCCTGCGCCTGCGCACCGTCCTTGCCGGACGGGACTACACCTTCACCCAGCGCTTCATGGGCGTGCTGGCAGTGGCGGCGATCATCGGCCATCCGGTCTTTTACGTCTTGGATCATTACCTGTTCGGCATGAAGGACTCGCTGCTCCTGCGCGGCATGTGCGTGATCCTGAGCGTGCCGCCGCTGTTTTTCCCGCGGGAGCGCCCACTGCGCTTTGTGCACAAGCTGCACTGGGAGGTGATGATCGGCCACATACTGCTCGTCACCTTCGTCTATAACTTCATACTCAATGATTTCAATACCTACTGGTATGCCTCCCTGATCTTTTCGGGACTTATCTACGGCTTCTGTTCGCGGCTCCTTTTCGTCCTCGTGCTCTACCCGAGCATCGTCGGCGCGGCGTCCGTGATCTTTCTGCACAGCCGCGGCGCTCGGCCCCTGGAGCTCCAGCGCATGCTGGAGTCCTATGCGATCGGCTTCCTGTCGGCGCTGGTGATGGCCAGCGCCGGCGCGGCGATCGAGTATACCTTCCAGCGCGCCACCCGCGCCGAGGCCAGCCTGCGCGAGGTCCAGGCGCGGCTCCTCGAACAAGAGAAACTCTCGGCGCTCGGGCGGCTGCTGGCGCAGCTGTCCCATGAGATAAACAACCCCATCAACGTCGTCGCCAACAACCTGCCGCCGCTGCGCGACTACGTGCAGGCGATGATCGCCATGCTCGACGCCTATCGCCGCAGCGAGCCGCAGCTGCCCGACGGCGGCCGGGTCCTGGCAGAAGAGCGCGAGCAGCGTGAGCTCGAGTTTGTGATCGACGATACGCCCAAGGCAATCGCCCTTATCGAGCAGGCGGTCCAGCGCGTGCACACCATCCAGGCCGACCTGCGCGCGTTCATAAAGGGCCAGGCGGTGGAGATGAAGCTGGGCAGCGTTCAGGACGAAATCGCCGCCACCATCGAGATGCTGCGCCGCACGGTCCCGGCCGGCATCACCCTGGTCACCGAGTTCGCGGCGCCGGGCGAGCTGCCGCCGCAGCGCTTCAACGCCGGCCAGATTGGGCAAGCGCTGTTCAATCTGGTGCACAACGCCGTCGATGCCATGCAAGGGCAGGGCAGGGTGACGGTGCGCACGGCGGGCGAGCCGGCGGGCGGGGCCGGCGGCGAGACCGGCGGCTTGCGGATCGAGATCATCGACACCGGCCCCGGGGTGCCGCCGGAGCTGCGCAAGCGGATCTTCGAGCCGTTCTTCACCACCAAAGAATCGGTCCGCGGCAGCGGGCTCGGGCTCGCGGTGTGCCGCCGCATCATCGTTGAGAACCACCATGGCAGCCTGGAGCTCGATGGCGACCACTTTCCCGGCGCCCGCTTCGTCATCCGTCTGCCGCGGCTTCTGGCGCCGCCTGTATCCCCCTCTCCCTCCGCGGCCATCGCGGCGTCCAAGGAGCAGGCCGTATGAGCCCCTCAGAGAAGAGCCGCGTTCTCATCGTCGATGACGAGCCGGCCAACCTTGACACCATGCAGCGGAGCTTTCGCAAGGAGCTCTCCATGGTGATGGCCAGCTCGGGGCGGGAGGCCATCGAGCAGCTGCGCAAGTCCACCTTCGACGTGGTGCTGACCGATTATGCGATGCCGCTCATCAACGGCATCGAGCTTTTACGACAGGTCTGTGTCCTGCAGCCAAACGCCGGGCGGATCATGGTGACCGCCCACGGCGACCTTGATGAAGTGCGCGCCGCCAAGTCGGAAGGTCTTTACGCCGTGGTCCTTTTAAAGCCATGGAAGCGCGAGGAAGTGCTGCGCTGGATCGACCAGCTGCGCGGTGTGGCGCAGATGCGCAGGAGCGTAGAGGAGATGAACGCCAAGCTGGGCAAGCCGCAGTAGGTCCCAGCCGCGTTCCTGCCCGCCGGATTTTAGTCGGAGCTAGCGTCGAGCGCGCGTTTTTCCAGCCAATACAGCTGCTTGTGCTG
>CALFML010000507.1 GCA_937879845.1 uncultured Myxococcales bacterium | reverse complement strand
AGCAATCGCTTCGCGCGTTCCTATTTGTCGTTCTTTTCGTCATTCATAGTCATCACCCAAGTCATCACCCAAGTCATCACCCAAGTCATCACCCATCGTGATCAACCATGGCGCAGCGAATCGATTCTCACTCGTTTATCACTCATTGGCCGGCGGTGGTCAGATTGCTCGCCTGCATCTGGCTGCACGCCTTGGTGTATGCGTCGAGCTTCTGACTGTACTCTTGCGCGATCACCCTGCCGAGGACTAGCTGCATCATTACATTTTCGCGCCGGCGTTCATCCTGCTGCACCGCGCGCGCCGCCTGCGCGTCAAAGCTCGCGACCGGAAACTTGCTGCTCGGCATCCGACCGCGGCGGGTCGCAAAGCGCGCCCGCGCCTGCTCGATGCGGGCCTCAGCCAGATTGAGGTGGCTGTCGGCCGCGGCCTGCTCCGCTTCGCCAATTCTGCGCTGCTGTTTGGACAGCCGTAAGTGAGTCTCCGCTACGTCATCGGCCAAGCGGGCGATGCGGTGCTCGAGCTCCAGCCGCTGCTGCAGCACGACGTTGTGCTGATCCTTGGCCATGGCGAGATCTTCCATGAGCCGCTCCGAGCTCGCGTGCGCCTGCGTCACTTCCTGCTGGACATCCTTTATCGACCGCTTGGCCGTCATGATATCGGCCTGGGCCATCTGCTGTTCACTGAGAGCCCGGTCCCGCTCGTCCTGCCAGCTCATGAGCTCCTGCTTTTCACCAGGCGGGATATCGGCGACCGCGGCATCATCCACCCTGTACTTGCCCCCGCCGCTGCAGGCCGCTCCGGCGAGACAGGCGACAAGTCCCCAGCCAATAATTTTTTCCCACATGCGCTTTATCCTTGTCTCAAGGTCAACGCAAAGAGCGTGCCTGGTCAGCCGCCGACACCGCCCTGTCCTGTAACGGGTCTGAATCCCACGCATCCTTGCCCGCCGCGCTGCCATCCGCGAGCTGCGCGCCGCTGGGTCTTTCCGTTCCGGCTGTCCCCAGGCCGCACAGTGAGCTGCAGGGGCACGGCGGCCAAGCTCTTATGGGATGCCCGCCACAGTTCGGATCAGATAAGACCGTGCATCGCATCAGTTTGTTGATGCTCGGAGGCCGGCGGCGCAAGCGGCGTTGAGCTGAGTTTCCGACGAGGAACGGCGGCAGAGGGGGAGCGCTGCGGGGCGCTGCGGTACCGGCATGAGGGTTGCAGTTTACTTCCCAATATGCGCGCCCTTGTGCCAGTTATCTTCCTTATCCTGATCGTGCAGTCGTCTTTGGCAGCGGGATCCGCAGCGGCCGCGCCGCGGGTCACGTTCAGGCTCGGCCCGGACTACATCGAGTCCGTCGCGGCGCCAGAAGCCGGAGCCGCCGATGCCCGCGAGGAGCTCTTGCTGAGCCGATTTCCCCTGGCCGGGCCGCTGCACGATCTGCTGGCGCGCGAAGACCGCCTCTATGTGGCGCGCGGGCGAGCCGGGATCACCGTGCTCGATGTCGCCGACCCGAGCGCGCCGGTGGAGCTGTTCAGCTTCGGTTCCGGTCCGGAAGCGGCCAAGCTCACAAGCCGCGGCTTGGCGCTGGTCGTCCATCAAACGGATGGCAGCTCCGTCGGCTACGATCTCAGCCAGCCCGACGCGCCACGACTCCTGTCGAGCGACTTGCTAGGGCCGCTGACGCCGACCCCGCCGGGCGAGCGCCGCATCACGACGCCAGAGATGGCCCGCCGGCTGCGCTTCGCGGGCGGGTTCATGTTGCTCGGCGGGGCGCTCATCGGCGCCCTCAGCGGACCGCTCTTCTATGATGCCGACCAGCAGGTACGGGCCGCTCAGGCCAAATCGCAGGCCGATCTCGCAGCCTGCCGCGCCAGCGGTATGCTCTTCTGCTTCGGCGACTTCGGTCTTGGCACCGCCTTCGCCGGGCTGCCCGACACCCTTGCGGCATACCTGTTTGTGGGTCTGGGCACCGCCCATGCCCTCTCCGGCATCATCGTATACATTCTCAGCGAGAGCCGGCAGCCGCGCCACCGCGAGCGGCCCCCCAAGCTCGCCCCGCTGCTCGCACCGCCCAGCGAGACCCGCGGCGCGGGACAATCCACCACATCCGGTTTGCACCTGGGGATTGAGTTCTAGGAACCAAGCGTTCCGGCGCGGACTCATCGCCGCGATGGCGATTACGCGGTAGTGCGCGGCCGCAACCCCACCCCTACTTTGCGGTGGGAGCAGGCTTCCCATACTCGCGGTACGCGGGGGATAAAATCTATGGCTCGATGCGGATGCACCGACCGTAGATCGAGCGCGCGGTAATCCAACCGTTTATGCGCCCGCGGTTATTGCCAATCTGGAATCGCGGGCCTTGGATGGCCTTGATCAGATGCAGATATTCATTGCCGTTCACCCGGCAGAGCACGATGTCGCCGATAGCCAGCGCTGCCGACTCTACAGGGGCGACGGTACATAGCTGCCCCGATTCGATCTTCCCGGTCATGGAATTGCCGCGCGGGCGAAAAGAGACGATCTCACCTTGCTTCAGCTTCTCGATATAGTAAGAGGCCCAACCCACTCATGATTCCTTTCGTCAAAGCACTGATTCTTGCTGCAGCATGCCAGCTCAGCATCTGCGCCGCCTCAGCATAACACGGCCTCGGAGCGGCGGAGCTGGAAGCGCACGCCCGCTGCGCCCATCCAGGCGGAGTGACAGCGGCCCGGCTCAGTTGGAGCGGCAAGGGCTTGAGGTCTCTTGGTAGTTGAGCAGGCGGAGGGGATTTTTCCTTAGCTCGCCCATCGCTGTGCCAAGTCTCGGGAAATCAGCGGGGCGATTTCCGACGGCGCGCGGTTCCTCAACGAAGCGCGCGCATCGAGCATCGCCCAGCATCCGGGCATGGTGAAGATCTTCGACACCGGGCAGCTTTTGGACGGAACCCTCTACCTGCTCATGGAGTTTCTCGAAGGGGAGACGGTTGCCGCGCGTCTCCTTGAGGGCGGCAGCAGCCGCCAGCCGCTCGCCGAATCCGTGACGCTGCGCCTTGGCCGCCAGATCGCTTCGGCGCTGGCGGTTGCGCATGGGCGGGGAATCGCTCACCGCGGTCGCATGCCGGCGACGCCTTGTGTCGACAAGGCGCCGCCGCGGTTTTCCTGCTTGTCGCGCGCAGCCGGAAAAACTTCCGTCACACTGGCCGGACATTCCAGCCAAGCGATGGATGCCAACGTGCGCCGCGCACTCCTATCTATCCAGTGAAGCGCCTGCCATGCGAGGATGATCCTATCGGAAGGCGCTGGACGACCGGGCTGGCCGCAAAATGGGTCCATGTCCTTTTGAACAACTGCAACGGCGCATCGTCCATGTAGCCTGCTTAGGAGGATCCCTTGCTGATGACAAAAAGGTCTCTGCTTCTGCCTTTTGCCACCTTCGCGCTGACGCTGGTCGGCAGCCGTCCGGATATTGCGCCCGGTCAGTCGCCGCAACCGGGCGGCTTCATCCGGACGAGCAGCGCCCAGCCGGGTCCCAACTGCGCCGAGCGCCGCGGACCCTTCGCGTGGAACTGCGCCGGTCCGATTCCGGGAATGGCCTGCACCCAAATCGTCGAGCCGGCCGATCCTCACACCTGGAGCGACAACTTCTTCTGCTCCAACTACGACCTGGGGATTCGCTGGTCGTTCGCCGGGCCGATCCCCGGCATGCGCTGCACCCAGATCACCGAACCGGCCGAGCCGCCGCGGCACACCTGGCACGACAACTTCCTCTGCGTGCCGCCGCAGTCGCCGTTCCAGTTCAGCTGGAGCTATGCCGGTCCGATCCCGGGCCTGCACTGCTTGCGATTCAATGAGCCTGCCGATCCTCACACCTGGCACGATAACTTCATCTGCTGGTCGCACGGTCCCCAGGCTTATCCGCCACCGCCGCCGCCGCCGCCGCCGCCTCCGCCGCCGCCTCCGCCTCCGCCTCCGCCGCCTCCGCCTCCGCCTCCGCCGCCATCTGCGGGCTGTCTGGATCGGCGAGGTCCGTTTGCCTGGAACTGCGCTGGTCCGATTCCCGGTATGGCCTGCATCCAGATCAATGAGCCGGCCGACCCGCACACCTGGAGCGACAACTTCTTCTGCTCCAACCGCGACGTCGGCATCCGCTGGTCCTACGCGGGCCCGATCCCCGGCATGCGCTGCACGCATATCACGGAGCCAGCCGAGCCGCCGCAGCACACCTGGCGCGACAACTTCCTGTGCGTGCCGCCGGATTCGCCGCTAGATCTGGCCTGGAGCTTCGCCGGGCCGATTCCGGGGCGGCACTGCCTGCGCTTCCATGAGCCATCCGATCCCCACACCTGGGGCGATAACTACCTCTGCTGGTCGCGCGCGTTCTAGCCGCACGCCGGGTCCGCTCATTCCGCCCGCGTTCCTGAGCGGCCGCAGCGACCCCGCAAGCGGCGAATATTCCGCCGCCAAGTTTCGGCCGACCATCGCCTGATCCGTACACCGCGACCTCAAACCGGAGAACGTATTCATCGTCGCCGATAAAGAAGCGCCCGCTGGTGAGCGGGTGAAGATCCTCGACTTCGGACTGGCCAAGATCTACGCCGAAGCCTCGCCTTCCTCTGCGGGCAGCGGTCAGACCAGCACCGGCGCCATCATGGGCACTCCCGCCTACATGGCCCCCGAGCAGTGCCGCAGCCTGCAGCAAGCCGATGGGCAGTCGGATGTCTACTCACTGGGAGTCCCCTGCTACGGTCTGTTTGCTAGGACTTTTCGTCGCGGAGTAAGAGGCGGGCGATTTTCCGGGCGAGCCCTCACACCGACTTCCCACCAGCGGCGGCTGCATCCGATACGACCGCCGCTAGCGCCGTCGTCTTGATCGGCATGTCGCGGATCGCGGCGTCATGGACGGTCGCACAGTGGCAAGGCAGTTGTTCGGTATGATGGCCGCTAGGAGCCATGGCCGCGACTTCTTGCGGACTCAAAGCGCTTGGTGGCTCGCGTGTGCGAAGTGCGATGTAAGGTCAGGGGCGGAGCGGGCCAGCCCGCTTCAGCCGTTTCCGCCCGCCACTTCCAAGAGCGCGACGGGGGCATCTTCGCCGACGTGATCGCCGACTTTGACCAGCAGGCTCTTGATCACGCCCGAGGCCGGTGAGGCCACTTCGATCGTGTCCGGGCCCACGGCCAGCGCCACCAGCCCTTGATCCTTCTGCACGGTGTCACCGACCGCCACCAGCAGCGCGCTCACCGGTAGGCTGTTGTAATCGTCGATGTTTGGCACCTTGACCTCGATTCTGGCCATGTCTGTCTCCCTTGGTAGTACCGGCACAATCGGTGAGTGCGTACTTTACCCTATTTCTGTGACTTACACCGATGCAAGCTCCGCGCGACGCACGGCCAGCGCGTCGCCATCAAGCAGAAGAGCGCTTACGGATCGAAGCGGAGGTTGGCGGCCAAGCCGTTAGAGCCCTGGAAGCCGTCACCGACGACGCTGGTACCGCCGTTGCCGTGATTGCCGCCGCCGCCGCTGACGAAGCTATTGTTCATATAGGTCAGAATGTCGGTCTTGAGGGTCCAGATTCCGTAGCTCGGCCCTCCGGTGCCGCCCGAGCCGGCGCCGCCGCTGCCGCCCAGATCGGAAGAGCGTCGTGTAGGG
>CALFML010000506.1 GCA_937879845.1 uncultured Myxococcales bacterium | reverse complement strand
TCTACACAGGCGAAGACACTCTTTCCCTACACGACGCTCTTCCGATCTCAGCCTGCGCTTCGTGCTGCTCGAGGACGTGGTCGCGCACAACCTCGACCTGCTGTTCCCCGGCATGGTCATTGAGAGCTGCACCGCGTTCCGCGTCACCCGCAACGCCGTCACCGAGGGCGACGAGGACCTCGCCGACGACCTCCTGGCGATGATCGAGTCGGAGCTGCGCGAGCGGAAGTTCGCCCAGCTGGTGCGCATGCAGGTCGCGCCCGGCATGCCGGCGCTGCACCGCAACCCGCGCTTCTGGGGAGACAATCCCGAGGCGTTCGATCCCGACCGCTTCCTGCCTGAAGCGGTGGCGTCGCGTCATCCCGATGCCTACCACCCCTTTGGCATGGGAATGCGCAGCTGCATCGGCTTCCAGTTCGCTCTCATCGAAGCCAAGATGGTGATGGCCCGCCTGTATCAGCGTGCCCGGCCCCGCCTCGCCCGCGCCGACTACAAGCTGGAGCATGTCCAGACCCTGACGATCAAGCCTAAGGACCTCTACATGGTGCTGGAGCGCCGCCCGGAGGAGCGCGGACGCGGGCCGGCGGTTCAAGCGGCAGTCGCGGCGGCAGAGCCAGCGGCGGTCGCAGGGGACTCGGGCGGCGCGGAAATCAACATCCTGTTTGGCTCCAATATGGGGGCCTCGCAAGAGCTGGCGCAAACCCTGGCGCGGCAGGCGCGGACGCACGGCTTCCGGCCCACGGTGCGCGAGCTTGACGCCTGCGCCGGCGCGCTGCCTACCGATGCTCCGCTGCTCATCGTCACCTCGACCTATAATGGCAGCCCGCCGGATAACGCGGCCAAGTTCGCGGCTTGGCTCGACGGGCTGGCGGCCCACGGCGGGACGCCGCTGCGTTCCCTCCGCTATGCGGTCCTGGGCTGCGGCAACAAGCAGTGGAAGACGACGTTTCAGAAGTTCCCGCGACTTGTGGAGGAGCGGCTGCGGACGCTGGGCGGCGAGCCGGTCTACCCGCTTGGCGCCTGTGATGCAGATGCGGACTTCGATGCCGAAGCGGAAGCCTGGTGCCGCGGGCTCTGGACGGCGCTGCGTCCGAGCTCCGGTGCCGCCGCGGCGGCCAGCGCCGCCGCTCTGGATGGCGATGCGGCGCTGCTTTACACCGTCGAGGTGGTAAACTTCGCCGGCACCGGCAACGCGGCGGCTCAGCCAAGCCGCTTCCCGCTGCACGAACAAGCGTTCCTTGCCACCGTGAGCAAGAACGTGGAGCTCCAGTCCAAGGAAGCGGACCGCTCGACGCGCCACGTGGAGCTGACCCTGCCCGAAGGAATCACCTATGCTGCCGGCGATCACCTGGGCGTCTTTCCGGAGAACCCAGCGGCGCTGGTCAACGCCGTGGCGGAGCGCTGCGGCGTAAGACTAACCGATGTCGTTGTGCTGCGCGATGGCGGAGCCGCGGGAGCCAGCACGGAGGCCCTGCCCTGCGGCATCCCGATTACCGCCTACGATCTTCTGACCTATCACATCGACCTGGCGGGAGCGCTCTCGCGCCGCGAGCTGCGGGCGCTTTCGCGCTGCTGCCCGTGCCCGCCGGAGCAAGCCGCGCTGCTCGGACTTGCCGAAGACGCCGCGTTCAAGACCGAAGTGCTCGCGGGCAAGCTGTCGCTGCTCGAGCTGCTTTTGCGCTTCCGCTCCGTCGAGTGCGGGCTGGCCACGCTGCTGTCGCTGCGTCCGCTGCTCAAGCCGCGCTACTATTCGATTTCTTCTTCTCCGCGGGTGCAGCCGCGGGAGTGCTCGATCACGGTCGGGGTCCATAATTGCGCGCGCAAAGCGGGCGGTGTGCTCGAAGGGCTGTGCAGCCATTACCTGGCGGCGCTGCCGGTGGGAGCGCAGGTGCGCGTAGTGGTCAAGGATACCAAGAGCAGCTTCCGTCTGCCCGACGATGCCGCAAAGGATGTCATCCTGATTGGTCCGGGCACGGGGCTGGCGCCGCTGCGCGGCTTCATCCAAGAGCGAGCCGCCCTGCGCAAGGCCGGCGCTCCAGTCGGCAAGACCGTCCTGTTCTTCGGCTGCCGGCAGCCGGCGCACGACTACATCTATGAGCAAGAGCTGACGGAGTATGCCAAGTCCGGCGATCTCAGCGGGCTGCACGTCGCCTTCTCCCGCCAGCCCGGACAGCCCCGGACCTATGTCCAAGATCTGATACGCGCGCAGGCGGCAGACGTTTATAAGCTGCTCTCCGGCGGCGCGTATGTGTATGTCTGCGGCGACGCCAAGAACATGGCGCCGCAGGTCCACGCCGAGCTCAGCGCCCTTTTGCAGCAAAAGAGCGGAGCCGGGGATACGACCGCCCTGTCTGCCGAACAAGCCGAAGCCCACCTGGCCGAGCTCAAGGCCGCGGGGCGGTACCTGCAGGACGTCTGGGCGTCCACTTGAGCCGCACGCAGAGGCAGCTGACTTAGAACCAACACGGTCTGCTACGATCGTCAGGCAGGTGCATCATTCCTACCTTGATCAGCCGCGCGGAGGCACTCACCCGCATTAAGGAAGAGGGAAGCAGCCCGCCCTGCCTCATGTGCGCGATTAGCGCGCGCAAGGTCGGGACGGTGTACTCGATTTATGAGGACGACGAGCTGCTGGTCATGCTGCCGCGGTATGTGCGGCGCTGGGGTCACGTGCTGGTGACGCCCAAGCCGCACCACACCGCATTTAGCGACATCGCGCCGGCGCTGTGGGCGCGGACGAACGCGCTGGCGCACAACGCGGCGCGGATGGTGGAGCAGGTGGCGCGGCCGCGGCGGGTCTATGTCGCCTCGACCGGGAGCAGCGCCGGGGAGCTCACTCAGTCGTCGATGCACCTGCATATCCATGTGATTCCGCTGCATGAAGCGGAGGACCGGCCGGCCGATGTGTTCAGCTGGGCGGACGGAATCTATGTCGGCACGGCGGCGGAGTGGGAAGAGCTGCAGGCCCGCTATCGCGCCGCCTGGTAGGAGAGCATCGGCGGGGTGGGATCGTAGCGGCCGAGCGCGGCGACAATCTGGTCGATGTTGCTCGGCAGCGGTCGGTACTTGCGGTTGTCGAATGCCAGCGCCGCCTGCCACTGCACAAATAGCGGTGCCGCCGCCGCCACCCCGGCCCAAGCCGGGACGGCGCTTTTTGCCGCCTCTTTGGCGCTCAGCGCGGCAAAGTGCGAGCGCAGCTCTCGCAACAGCGCCGCTTCGGCCGCAATGCGGTCGCGGATGGCCGGGGTGCCCACCGACCACTGCTTGACCATGGTCTCATTGCAGAGGATGTACTCCCGAAACGGCACAAAGTCCGTGGGCTCCTGCGCCGCCGGCGGGCGGTGGTGAAAGATCGCCGCCAGACGCTCCGGATGGGCAAGCACCTCGCTGGCCGCGACCGGGTTGCCGCGCAGATCGACGAACGTAAGCGGCGTGCCCTGCCGCTGCGGCTGGACGAGGCGGCCGATGATCGCCTCGGGCCGCAGGACGACCTCGATCAGCGCCTCGCCGTAAGTCCGTTCGCCAAGGCCCATGACGGTGGCAAAGGGACTTGTCCAGGCGTATCGCCGCCGCTGCAGCAGCGGGTGGTCGAGAAGCAGGGCGGCGAGCTCGTGTCCGGGCTTTTGCGGACTATTCAGCTCGGACAAAAGGCGCAGAAACGGAGAGGGGCGGCCGGTGGACTGCGCGGTGGCGACAAGCAGCGTATGGGAGCTGCGCAGCGCTTCCACTTGCGCCGGTGAGGTCCAGGTATAAAAGACGCTGCGGGCATAGTCGTCCGTGCCCACCTGATGCGCGCGCAGCGCGGCCCCAAGCTCCGCCGCCGTCCTAGTGCCCACAGAGCCCGGCGCCGATGCTGCGGCCGCAGCGCTCGGGCCCTCTGCGGAAGCCGGCGCAAGCCCATCTGGCCACCCCATCCAAACCGCCCAAGCGCTCAGCGTAGTTAGGAGCACTCTCTTTCTAAAGCTGGGATTCATGGCTCGCGAACCGGAACCATAGGCCACGCGGAGCCCCACCACAAGCGCTGTCGCGCGCGGACGAAACAGACTTCTTCCGCAGGGAAGAAAAGAATAATGCTATCATCGTACACTTGGTGGCTTTTGCCCCTACGTCGGGGACCACGACGGCTGAGTCTCCGACGCACTGTCCAGCCGCAGCAGTCAGGCGCCAAAGCAGCGATGCCCAACTCAGAGTCCTTTGCGACGGCCATTGATCTCCAGGTAGCCCACCAGCTCGTCGGCAAGGTCGTCGCCGGCCGCTATGAGATCGAGTCCTTGCTCGGAATCGGCTCCATGGCGGCGGTCTACCTTGTCCACCATGTCGCCATTCGCAAGCGCATGGCCGTCAAGGTGCTGCATCCAAGCTTGCTGCAGATCCCGGAGATGCTGGCGCGCTTTGAGCGCGAGGCCCTGGTCGCCGGACACCTGGAGCATCAAAACATCGCCGCCGCCCACGACTTCGGCCGCACCGATGACGGCGGACTCTTTCTGGTCATGGAGTATATCGACGGACAAGAGCTGCGCGCGCTGCTGCAAAAAGGCCCGGTGCCCGTGGCCCGCACGCTCGCCATCGTCCGCCAGATTGTCAGCGCCATCGAGGTCGCGCACGGGCTGCAGATCATCCACCGCGACCTTAAGCCTGAGAACATCATGTTGACCCAGCGCGAGCGGCAGAAGGACTTCGTCAAGGTGCTCGACTTCGGCTTGGCCAAGGTGCCGCCGGCACTGCGCATGAAGGCCAGCGTTTCATCGGTGCCGGGTACGGTGTCGCCGCAGCTCACCAAGGTCGGGGCGCTCTACGGAACGCCGGGGTATATGGCGCCGGAACAGGCGACCAGCGAGGCGGTGGACGGCCGCTGCGATCTGTATGCGATTGGCTCGATGCTCTATGAGATGCTGACCGGACGCACGCCGTTTGACGGCAACACCGTCTTGGAGATCATCGATGAGCACCTAAATACGCCGCTGCCGCCGATGCGCCAGCGAGCGCCGGCGGTCGCGGTGCCCGAGCCGGTGGAAGCCCTGGTCCGCCGGCTCATGGCCAAGCGGCCCGAAGACCGCTTTCGCGATGCGAGCGAGCTGCTTTCGGCTATCGATCAGCTGATGGGCGCAAGTCCTGACAGTCCGCCGCCTGACGCAGCGCCGACCGGCGATTCGGTGATCATGACGGTTGTTCCGGGGACTACGCCGCCCGTATCGCCGGTTGCCGCGCGCAAGGGAACCATCGTCGCGATGCCGCTGCCGTCTACCTCATTTTGGTCCCAGCTCTCCGAGCTTCACAAGGCGATGCCGTCGCCGCTGCGGCAGATTCCGCTCGGCTTGCTCCTGTTTCTGCTTTGCGGCGTCATCCTGGCTGCGATCGCCCTCCCCTGGTTTCTCCGTTAGCTCCGGTTTTGCGGGGCGCCGCGGGAGCGCGGTTCAGAAGCTCCAGAAAGTCATCCATTTCCGCCTGGTTGCGCAGGTAGTAGGCAGCCCCGGAGCGGCGATGGGTTCCGACATGAATTCCCATGAACTGGGAGCCGCCGCAGCTCGAAAAGACATCTTCGTCGGTCTGATCGTCGCCGATATAAAGCGCAGTCTCGTACTGAAAGTAGCTGAGGGCTGCGGTGAAGACGGTTCC
>CALFML010000505.1 GCA_937879845.1 uncultured Myxococcales bacterium | reverse complement strand
GCACCAGCTTGGGGTCGCTGCGGAAGTAGTGCTCCTGCCAGGGCAGCTCGACCGGCTGGTAGTGCGCGCCCTCGCGGTAGCGGCGCAGCGCGATGCCCATCGTGCCCGAGCCGCGGAAGGTGTCGGCGTCGATCTGGCCGTCGCCGATCGGCTGATCCCAGAAGAGATCCGTCGACTGCTAGACCACATGACCCAAAACTAATTAGCCCTGATAGCCGTCGCATCTTAACGACGAGCCTTGACCATACGACCCGAGTGTGGAATTTATGCACCTAATCTCGGGCATACGTGGTCCGTCGAATCCGCTGTCATGTGCTCAGTTTGAACGAACAAGCCGCAACGTTATTGTCTTTCGCATGCTTACTCCAGCCGAATGCCAGGAGGCGCTCTAGCTTCATCGAGCAAATCCAGCCAGCCACCAACCGGCCTCGCAATAATGCTGTCCCCGCATATTGTACAAGCATGCTGTACCCCAAGGCCAGAGTGGGCGCTTTGGGCACTTGGTTCAGCCTCTTGCGAGGCTCAAAATCATCTTGCGCGTGCTTGTCCGAGTTGGCCACATCCTCCGCGCAGAGTCCGACGAGCACGAGCGCAAGATGGCCGTCGCTCTCGCGAACATGACAGCCGCGAGCCCGTTGCCTATCGCTGCCCTCGCAGGACTTAAAGTCACCGCGTTGTAGCCAGCGGCCAGGGCAACGATTCATCGCCGGACCTCGTGTGTGTCTATGACGCGGCGAGGTCGATCCAGGCACAAGCCGACCTTGTGCTTGTGGCGGGGCGCTAAGTTGATCTGATGGCGTTTGCGGGAAAAAATGCGGACGTTGCCGCCCACGAGGTCGGGACGAATACATCCGCCAGGCACGAATGCGACTCCACCGCCTGAGCCTTCTCGTTCCGGCCAGACAGCGAATGCATGCTTGACTTTTCAGGAATTGTAGTCATATCCTTCTATATGAGGAAAGTGATCATGAATATTATTTACCGAATGAAAGAAATGCTCCTAACGATGACAATGGGCTTATCTTTGTGCGCTTGTGGTGCCCCATCTGATGTTGAAGCGGCCGATGTTTCAGTCTTATCAAAAACACAAGGGACCGAATTACCAAAGAATAGTGCAATTGATAAATTGCCCACGGACCCGACCTCCGAAATAAGTTGCCATGTTTGCTATGTTAGATGTACAGGTGATAAGCTTAGTAGATGTCGATGGACATCGGCCCATAATATAGGACCTCAAAGCGATTGTGGTCTTGCGGGCGATAAGTGGTGCCAAGCTCGAAATTACTATCACTCATATGCAGGGTGCAGCAAAGCTACGACCGAACATAAGGATTGCTGCTGTGACCCAGACGCATATTGCAGCCCATGTTAAGAAAAATTTTCTCCTGCCAACAAGCAAAAACACTCTATAATCAACACTGTCTTCCTTATGGTAACACTTAACTCGTGCTACAGTATCGAATATGCCGTCTCGGCTTTAAAGATCCAACGATTGCCCGACGTGTATCAGAACTTCTACAGTCCTTTCAATCTGGTTGAGTGCAAGAGAGACCTCGTTGCTGCATCCCTCCTGCGTGTTGGTCGCTCGACCACGGCGCTCCTTCACAATCCGACATTGTGCTTGTCGCTGGCGCCGTAGTGTTTCCCGTCGGCCGCGCTGGCCGGGGCAATTAAGCTACCTATCGATCAGGACGGTCCTCCCCGCGGGCATTGTCTTCAACCGTCGCTAAATAGTGTAAGTCGGATCGATGTCGGTTTCCGCACTCGGGTAGCGGCCTGGCCAAGCGTGTTGAGTGCATGCTCAACCAGTTTGAGGCGTGGTGTCCAGACAAGCGGTGCGTACAAGACCCGCGCCTGGCTGGTAAGTCGGCAGTGCGGTCTCACGGTACCTCAGCGTTGACTCGCTCGGGGTGCCGCACGTGGCCGCATCCGACGACTGCGTCGAGCCATCTGCGAGACAAACGACAGATACGGGGCGACTGGGCGGGCCACCCTCGCATGCGGCCATGCTAGCCCTTGATACCGTCGAACCCACCTATCGTTCCGCACCGAAGTCCGTGATTTGCAAGCACTTCGCCCCGTCGCGGAACGGTTCTTTAGTTTTCTCTCTCGATCGTTACCTTGGAGGGCTCAATATCCTGGCCCTGATCTTTCGTCGCTGAAATGCCTTCCGAAGATCTCACAGGAATGACCGCGGAACGATTCGCGCGTGAGTTTGCCGGTGCGTCGCAGGGTGGGCCGCGATCGAGGCCGCGCCGTCCTCCAGCACCGATCGGGTATGATGAGCTATGTACGAATCCAAGCTGCCGGCCCTGGCGCGAGCCGGGAAGTCTGCCGCTGCGCTGTGCTTCCTGCTTATCGGCTGCCGGCCCGCGGTCGTTCCGGCGCCGCAGGATGGCGGCACACGCGCGGCGCCGCGACCCTCGCCGCCGCTCCTGCGCCGGGCAATCGGCCTGGCCAGTCCGGAGAAGCTGGCGCTGGCGCTGAATCAGGGGCCGGCGGATCAGGTCAACCGGGGACTCGGTCTGGCGGCGACCGCGATCAGCCTGGACGGCCGGCGGGTGGCAATGGGTCACGGACGGCTGCTTACGCTGGTGTCACCGGGAACGGCGATGCCGCTTTTGCGTGCGCCCGAGCTGCCCGGAGACATTCAGCAGGTCTTCCTTAGCAAGACCGGCGCTCGCGCGGCAGCGAGCACCACGCAGCAGCCGCCCCAGCTGCATCTGTTAAGCGGCGACACGGGAGCGCTCTTGGCTTCTCAGCCGCTGCGGCTGCCCAAAGACGGCTGGGTCAAGGCGCAGTATTCACCGGATGAAAAGGTGCTCGCGTGGCGCGACTGCGCGGAAATTGGCACGGACGGCTGCGTCAGCGAGCGCTTGCATGTCACCGATGCCGTCACGGGAAAGAAGCTGCCCGCACCGGCCGTGGCCAGCACCCCTATTCTGGACTTGGGATTTACCAAAGCCGGCGCGCTGCTCGTGCTGCAGCCGGGAAGCCTGCGGTTCTTTTCGCTGCCCGATATGACGGCACTGCCGACGGCCTCCGGTCCTGCTGAGGCGCAGTGTGCCGCGGCGCTGACCCCGGTCGACAGCGGCCAGAGCGCATCCGGGTCGATAAGCTCGGACGGTCAGCTGCTGGCGCTGCCGCTGCGTCCAGCGGGCATCTGCTTGTGGGATCTGGAACAGCGCCGCGTCAGCAAAGTGGTGGACCTGCGCGGGCGGCTGCCGCCCGGCGTCCTGAGCGCCGTCCGCGGTATTGTCGCTCAGGGTCGCGGCCTGCTCTTGGCGCTGCAGCGGAATGCCCAGCCGGCGCGCACCGCGCTCTATGACGTGACGGCAGGGCGCGTGCTGACCACCTTGGATCCGGTCGGCGAGGTCTATCCCATCGCAGACGGCAGTACGCTGGTCAGCGTCTGGGCGCCGGTGCCGGGTCGCGCCGTATCCGAGGGCCTGGCCCTGAAGCGGATCACCCGCGACCTGGCCGTGCAGTCCGTGCCGCTGGGAGACGCCGAACGGGCAACGGAGCTCAGCATCGAGGCCGTCAGCACCGACGGACGCTACCTGGCGATGCTGCCGCATGCGAGCTCCCTGGGGGCGGAGAGCGGAATCATCGTCCTGGCCGACCTGAGTCAGAGTCCGGCCAAGATACTCACCCCGGAGTCGCCCGCGCCGCTTGTTTCGGCGAGCCTGGCCTTCGAACAGAGCCGCAACGAGCTTGTGTATGCCGACCAGGAAATGCACGTACGCACCTATGCGCTGCCTTCGGGTCAGCTCCGCTACGACTCGCCGGGGTGGCCTTTCATGGTAAGCGACCTGTCCTTCCGAGCCGATGGACAAGAGCTGGCGATCGCGTCGCTGGATGGGTTCATCCATACGTTCTCATTAGCCGCTGGGCATTTCACCGGAACGATCGCAGTACCGGTCAGACCGCATCGGGACATCCACTTGCGGGAGGCGCAGCGACTGCAGGTGTGCTGGCACGCGGACGGAACCCTGCGCGTGCTGGCCACGGAGCCTGACGCACCGACCAAGCTTTTCGCGATCGATCCGCGGTCGCCCGATGCCAAGGCGGTGCCGCTGTCGGTCGATAAGGCCTTGCACACGCCGTTTATAAATGGGGGTCTGCACTGGCAGCACGCCCGCGCATTGTCCGGAGACTGCCGATACGCGGCGTTCAGCGGCGGGACCGAGCTCGCGGTCGTCGAGCTCCCCGATGTCGCGGTCAAAGGTCCGCTGGCGACGCCGCGCTTTGATTACGGAGCGCCGCTGGCATTTCAGCCCGGCACCGCGATGTTGCTCTATCCCAGCGCAGATAAGACGGTGACCTTCTGGGATGCCGCAGCCGGCCGGCCGGTGCGCTCGCTGCCGACTGCGGATGCGGTGGCATCGCTGGCGGCAGACGCAGGCGGTCGATTCCTGATTCTGCAGTCCGCTGCGGACGGCTCCTCTCTGGTGCTGGATGCGCACACCGGCAGCGCACTGGCCAAGCTGCCGGCGCAGAGCGCGGCGACCGTCGCGGGAACGCCGGTGGTCGCGCCCGATGGTCGCAGCGTGGCGCTGCGCGACGCCCGCGGCCGCGTGACCCTGCACTCGCTGCCGGATGGGCAGAAGCGGTGGCAGTCCGCGGACTCTATCGACTCACCCATTTATGCTCTGGCATTTACTCCGGACGGCACGCGAATCGTCATCGGGGGTCTGACAGGCAGCCTGCTGTGGCTGGACGCCAGGGATGGCAAGACCCTCTTGCGCATGCAGCTGCTGCCGGGTCAAGCCGCAGCGACCGCCCTGTCCAAGGCTCCTTCGGATCAGTTCGAGTGGATCAGCGGGTCGGGCAAGCCGGTGGCAGTAGCGGCGCCAGAGAACTATGTCGTCTGTCAATCCGGCCCCCAGGTCGTACCGTTTTCCAGGTGTCGGGATGCTCTGTTTGCCCCAGGGTTGACCCAGCGCCAGCTGGCCGCAGGACGGGGAAACCAATGAGATACCGGCGGGAGTCTCTCCCGATCGGGCAGCTGCGCTACTTGACCTGGGTCGAGATCCACCAAGTCGTGCCGCCTGCATCCTTTACTCCGCCTCGCTTGTCTGCGTCATCCTTTTTGACGGGCGCTTGCACGGATGCGGCCCCCGCTAAAAGGGCCTTCCGATAGGTCGCGTCCACATCCCGGACATAGACGTGTACGTTGGCGGCGATCGCCGGCCAATCAGGCAGCACCGGATCGGCGAGCATGATGACGGTGTCGTCAATCCGCACTTCGGCGTGCCGGACGCGGCCGGAGTCATCGGCGATCCGCCGCAGCTCGCTGGCGTCGAATACTCGCTTGAGGAAGTCGATGCTCGCATCCGCCCCATCGACGATAAGATACGGAGAGACCGTGCTGTAGTCGGCTGGCTTGTGTAGTGACATTCAAACTCTCCTTTTCCTTGATGCGGTCAAACGCTTGCTCTGGGAGTCGTGCCGCAGCGGTGTCGCGACTCTACCAATTTTTCCGCACCGAAGTCTTTCGTTTGCAAGCACTTCGCCCTGCCGCGGAACGGTTTTCTAGATTTCTCTCTCGCACTTCGCCTTAGAGGGCTCAATATCCTGGCCCTGATCTTTCGTCGCTGAAATGCCTTCCGAAGATC
>CALFML010000504.1 GCA_937879845.1 uncultured Myxococcales bacterium | reverse complement strand
CAACGCCGGCCGCGGCATAACTCGCCCGGTGAGCCAGCTGACCGACGACGACTTCGATGAGATTATGCGCGTGAACGTAAAGTCGGCGCTGTACGGCATGCAGACCGTGCTGCCGCATTTCAAGGCCCGCGGGCGCGGACACATCATCAATATGTCGTCGCTGCTCGGGCGGATTCCGCTCGTGCCGGCGCGCTCGGCCTATAGCGCGGCCAAGGCGGCGCTCAACTCCCTCACCGCGAACCTGCGGATGGAGCTGCGCGAAGAATATCCCGAGATCTTCGTTTCGACGCTTCTACCGGGCGTGGTCGCGACAGAGTTCGGCATCAGCTCGATCGGCGGCGGCATCGACTCGCGCCGCTTCCCCGGTGCCCAGTCGCCCGATGAAGTGGCCTCCCTCCTCTGGGGCATCGTCGAGTCGCCGCGCGCCGACGTCTATTCCCGTCCCGCCATGCGCGAGCAAGTCGCGGCCTATTACGCCGCCGAAGACATGGCCGCGCTGGAAGCCCCCCCGGTCATACGCGCGCCATCGTCCCGCCGCGATCCCGCTACCTGAGCGTCCTGCTTGCGCCGCTAAGGGGAAATCCCACGGCGGCAGCGTAAGAAAATCTCCGTCCACGGACCCGAAGGACCCGCCCAGGCAACGCAGATTCGGCCATGCGCGGCGGCGATTGCCGGAATGCCGACGACCCCGCCGGCGGGGATACGCGAAAGCGGCTGCCAGGCCGCGCCATCCCAGTGCGCCGCGGCCAGCTCCGTCCCGTCCGCCCACACGACGATCTGTCGTCCTTTTTCATCGATCGCCAGCGCGCTCTGTTTAGCGATCTCCGGCTGAGCGCCCCAGGGCATGGCCGGAGCGTCGACCAGACTGGCCCGCACCTCCTCGGAACGCCACGCGGTTCCTTCCAGGCGGAAGCCTACCCGATATGGCGGCGCCAGCGCGTTGTCGTGGATGGGCACGGCCGCGTGCAGGGCAGTGTCGAACGTGAGCCGCGTACGCTCCACATCGATGGTCCGCCACTCGCTGCCGGGCAGCTGAAGTACGGGCAGGGCGGCGGCTCCAGGCGCCCCGTTGCCGATGCGCCGCACTTCCAGGGAGGCCTTGTCACCCAGGCTCCAGGCGCCGAACAGCACCGCCCCGTCCTGCCCGACCACGAGCCCGTGCGGTCCGGCGGAGCTTACCGCGGCCAGGCCCTGCCAGGTCTGTCCATCAAAGCGGCGCCCCGTCACTTGCGTCGCCCGATCCCGCCACATGACGACCGGTTGCCCGCAGCGATCGAGCGCCAGCGCTGGGGCACTGGCCTGACTTGCCGCCGCGCTGACCCCGCCCGCGGCACTGCCGATATAAGGGCGCCAGCTCTTGCCGTCTCCCGATAGGAGCCGTAACGGCGACACCAGAGCGGCGACCCACAGCTCACCGCGCCGCGCCAGCGCGTTGGGGATCACCGGGAGCTCCAGCCGCTCCGGTCCTTCGAGGACGCACGAGCTCGCGTTTTCGCAGCCGGGACCGTAACGGAACCAGCCGGCCCCGGCGACCGCGAGCACGCCGGCGGCGGCCGGGACCCGCTTGAGCGATAGGGGGGCCCGCTGCGCCGCCCCGCCGCCGCGCGGCACGACCACTTCGCCGTTTCCGGCGCCGCCATAGAGAAAAGCCGCCGGCTCCCCGCTGCCATTTTTGGTCAAGAGCAGCCCCCGGGCGGCAAACTCCAGCGGCAGCGGCAACCCGGTCTCGACCCAGCGCGACCCGTCTAAGCGCCCGAGGCGGAGGCGGACCGATCGCGGCGGCGGCGAGGACGGCATCATGACCACCTGCGTGCGGACGTAGGTCCGCTCGATGCAGCCCTGCCAGATGCTGCCGCTGCCGTCGATGGTGATGACCGGCCACTCTTTCTTCGCGCCGAACTCGACGTCCCAGCCGCTGCCCTGACAAAAAAGGCTCTGCTCGCGGCGCTGCCAGCCCGCTCCGCTGCGCCTTAGGATCACGGTCTTGGCGTTGCTCTGCACGACCGCGAAAAGCGCCCCCTTGCTATCGGCGCCGACGGCGAAATCCACCGGATCGGCGATCCCCAGCGGCTCGACGGCGAGCGTAGACCCATTTACCGTCACCGCCGCCAGTCCGACCCGCGGCACGACAATCGCTAGGAGCGGCCGCCCGCCCTCATCGAAACCGAGATTGACGCCCTGAGCTCCCGCCGCACTCGATCCCTCCGGCAGCGCCGGGTCGCCGAGCGCGAACCAGTCGGCGGCATCCGGCGGCGCCTGAGGACATGCCGGTTGCTGCGCGACCGGCGCCGATGCCGGTGTCAGTGCCGATGCCGGTGTCGATGCCGGAGAAAAAGCAGCAGCGATAAAGACCGCGATGAGGAAAAAGCGAGTCATACAGGTTCAGACGCGGCGGCAGTCATCGCTATTCGCGGCACGTAAGTCCAAACAAAAGCCGAGCTGCCCGATTTCATTTCAGCTTGATGTTGATGCCGGACTGGTTGTCCATAAGAACGTCTTTTCGCGACAAGTCGCCGCGCTTGACCAGGCAGACATCCAGCAGATCGATGGGGCTCGACTCGACGAGCGGCAGGATCTGGGTGAACTTCGCCTTGCACACCGCCATCGATTCGAGCCGGCTCAGGTTGAGCCAGCGGTCCTTGGTCACGCAGTACGCGCCGCGCGGCGTCCAGGCGGCATCGAACAGAAGCGGCTTTTTCAGGTCGATAGGCGACTTTTTCTGAATCTTCAGGTTGTCGTACATATCGATCAGAGTGCCGTCCTCGGTATGGCTCACGCCGTCGCCGCAATAATCGGCGCGGGCCATGCGCGTGCAAGTCTGATGGTAGTCCATGAGCGAGCGTCCGTTGACCGTCTTCCACGGCCGGTAGCCCCAGCGGATGCACTTGGCGATGACGCCGCTCGTGCACGCGAACATGAACTTCGTGGTCGAAGGAATGTGCGCTCCCGTTATGTCCCAGCTCCCATAAACCGGCGTCGCCCAGCTCTGGCTGAACGGATCCGCATCGCAGAGGTCTTCCGCCGCGCCGGTCGTCGGGTTGGTAGTGGTCAAGGTGTAGAGCATGACCTCGCAGCTTGCGTCCTGCGGATCTATCTGCACCTTGCTGATCGTCGCCTGGAACTGCGAGCCGTCGACGTCCTCTTGGATCAGCGTAGCGCCGATGAAGTCCGTGCCGGAAATCTCCTTGCCATTGAGCGAGCCGACCAGCACCGTCCCGCGCAGCTGAAGGTTTTGCACCGGCGCGCCCTTCATCAGCACCTGCTTGACCGTTGCCACCGCCGGCTCTGCTCCCTGCAAGCTGGTCCCTTGCAGGCTGCGCCCCTGGAGGCTGCGTCCTTGCAAGCTGCGTCCCTGCAGACTGCGCCCCTGCAAGCTCCGACCTTGGGTGACCGGGCCGGACTGCTGCGCCTTGGGCGTGCACGGCGCCGCGCTGGTCTGCGCGTGAGCAGCCGCTGGACCGATCACGCTCACAAGGAGCATGACCCCGGCCCGGCGCAGCCAACCATCCATCGACATCAGGGAGTACCGCTTCATGGTGAGTCCTTTTGCAAGCTATCGCTCCGCGGATACGCAGCCGGCGCCGCGGTCAGAATCGCCGCCGCTTTGCCGGCGAGCAAGCCGAAGCCGTGGCTCTGCGCCTCTTGCGCCAAGCCGCGCACCTGGTTCAGCAGCTCCGGCGAGCGCCCGCGTGAAAGCAGGATTGAGAGCTGCGCCAGCCGCAGCTCGAGCTCTTCAACTATCATGCCGGCGGCGTGGGCCGCGGCCAGGCAGTCGCCGAGCTCACGCGATACGGCTTCTATCGGAGTCTGTTTGTCCCAGCGCAGCCGCAGCAGGGCGGCGTTCCTTTGGACGTACAGGCGGATGATACGGTTCTGATATTTCCCCGCCATCTCCTTGGCGGATTCAATCGCTTGCGCAGCTTCGGGCAGCCGATTCTGTCCCGCCAGCGCTTGCGCCAGCAGCGCCAACGCCAGGGCCTGATTGTCCGATTGCGAGTCGCGGGCGAACTGCTCGGCCGCACCGCGGGCCCGCTCTTCGGCCTGGGCCCACTTCTGCTCTTCTAGATCGATCGCCGCCAGCGCCGCCTGGCTCTCTGCGGCAAAGCCGCTCAGTCCGTGCTGCTTGCGAATCGCCAGGGCCAGCTCCTGCTTTTGCCGCGCGGCGGTCAAGTCGCCGCGCAGCGTCATGACCTCCGCAACATGGGCATCGACCCACGCCACCATCCGCGGATCCCCAAGCTCCTGCAGGACCGAGTCCGCCTCCTTGAACGATTCCAAGGCGCGAGTGAAATTTCCCTGCAGCATGGCAATCGTTCCCAGGACGACGTAGCCGGTGCCGACGCTCTCTTTCAGATCGATCTGCCGCGCCAGGAGCAGCCCGCCTTCGGCCCGCGACTGGGCCAGCGCCAGATCGCCTTTTTTCACCAGGAGCACGGCCATGTTGCAAAGGTCGGCGGCGATGAGCGAGCTGTTCTCAATCCGGACCAGCAGGTTCAGCGCCTCCTGGGCTGTTTCCAGCGCCCGATCGAGCTCCCCTTTGTAGGAATAGGCAGAGCTCATCGCCATGATCGTATCGGCGGCCGCGCCGCGGTCCCCGCTGGCCGTGAACAGCGGCTTGGCTTGCGCCGCGCTCTGCAGCGCCTGCTCCTGCTGTCCCATCCACGACAGCACATACGATTCCTCCAGCCGGGCCCGCGCCACCAGCAGCGGCGAGTCAATGGTCTCGCCCTTGCGGACCGCGCTCTCCAGCAAGGCAATCGCCTGACTGTAGTCGCCGCGGTCGCTGTGGCAGCGCGCTTCCAGAATGTCGAGCCGCGGATCCTGGCTCGCCTGTCCCGGCAGCTGCCGCAGCTTCTTGGTGGTCGCCAGCGCCGCTTCCGGCTGACTGGCGTCGAGCTGCGCCTTGCCCAGATACAGGCCGTAGTCCAAGCTGCTGGGGAAAAACGTAAGGAGGATCTGATAGGCTTCGAAAGCCTTATCCCATTCCTTCTGGCTTTCGCGATGGCGGGCGATGACCAGGTAGCGATCTTCGCGCGGCAAGGAGGAGGAAAGTTTGAACGCCCGCCGCGTCTCCATCCGCGCCTGGCGATCGTAGCCGAGCGCATTCCACACATCGGCCATGGCCAGGTGGCCCAGGGGATAATCGGGATCGTTCTCGATGACCTTCTCTAGGAGCTTGCGCGCACCTACGGCATCGAAGTGGCGGAGCTTTTCCCGGCCTTCGGCATAGAACAGGGCGGACTCCGGACTTGCCGGCTTGGCCGCGCGCAGGGCCGACTGCTGTTCGGCGGACAGCTCCCCTACCCCGAGCTGCTGCCGCAGCTCCATCCCCGTGCGCGTGACCAGCTCGAATAGCTCGCTCGGGCTGCCAGCTACCTGCGCCGCGGCCAGACGCGCTCCGCTGCGCGTCTCACGCACGCTGATGTTCACCCGCAGCCGCTGGTTCGAGCCGGGGTCGGGCTGATAAGATCCGAGCACGATCAAGTCCGCGTCCAGGTGTTGGTGGATGCGCCGCAGAATCTCCCGCGAGGGGTTGTCGGTGGCCGCCAGCTTGAGATCCATCTTCATCCGCGCCACGCTCTCAGCGGGCACGCGCCGGAAGTGTTCGGTGATCGTCAGCTCGGTACCCAGAAGCTCCGTGAAAGCGGTGGAGAAGCGCACGTGCGCGGTGTCGCTGCCAAGTCCACTGAGGCCGATAAGAGCGATCGAGCGGCGGTTCTTGATCAGCGCAGCGGTGCGGCGCTGCTCCGAGCGCACCTGATAAAATCGGTAGAGGGTGAAAAACGGCAGGACGATCAGCGCCACCACGGCGGCCAGCACGACCGGCCAGCGCCGCCGCAGCGCGTTCCCCAGCACCGCTCGCTCAGTCGGCGTGGCGACTGCGGCGGCTAAGTCCTCCAGCGCCTTTTGCAGCTCTTCTCCGGAAGCGAAGCGCAGGGCGGGATCGCGCAGCAGGCAGCGATCGATGATTGCGCCCAGGCGCTTGTCCACCCGCGGTGCCACTTCGCAGATCGGCCGCGCATCGCGCTCCATCACCGCCAGACAGATCGCTTCGATCCGTTCATGATCGTGCGGGGGATGGGAGCAGCATAGCTCGTATAGGAGGGCGCCCATGCTGTAGACATCCGACCGCGCGGTCGCGGTCTCCCCGGCCCAGGCCTCCGGCGGCATGTACGCCGGCGTGCCGAGGATCGAGCCGACGACGGTCAGCGACTTGGCGGCCGGCTGGGACCAAGGCAGGGACCTCGACGCCGCGGTCCCGTCGTCCGCACTGTCTGCGGCGGCGGCGCGGTTCATGTTCAGCGCGGCCCGCTGCGCTTCGGCCTGCATGTCCACCGTCACCTTCGAATCGGTAGACAGCGCCGCCGCGGGCGCACTCCCCTTGTCTTGCAGCCGGACGCCGGGCTTGCTCTCCACCGGCTCGGATTCTGCCGGCAGCGGTGGAATGGAGCGGTAGATCGCCAGATCGTCAGACAGCTTGGCCAGCCCGAAGTCGAGCAGCTTCGCCGTCCCCTCCTGCGTCAGCATCACATTACCCGGCTTCAAGTCGCGATGCAGCACCCCTTGGAGGTGGGCCGCGGCGAGTCCGCGCGCCAGCTGCACCGCGATGTTCAGAACGCGCGTCCACGGCATGGGGAGAGGGACGCTATCCAGACTCTGCCCGCGCACGAGCTCCGAGACCAGATAGGGCCGGCCCTGCGTTACGCCGACGCGGTAGATGGAAACGACGTTGGGGTGCTGGAGCCGTGCGATGGCGCGGGCCTCGATGAGGAAGCGCTCGCGGGCGGTATCGCTCGGGCTCTCGTGGGCGATGAACTTCACCGCCACCGGCCGCCCTAGCAGCGTGTCCACGGCCTGATAGACCTGACCCATCGCGCCGTGGCCCAGGAGCCGGATGAGCTCATACTCATCGACCCGCTCGGGCATGGACGCCGGGGCTCCAGTCGCCGTCTTATCCGGGTCTGGCGCATTCGCTGGTGACGACATCGGGCAGAACGTGGTGGTCCGCATTTATCATCCCCTAAAACTTGTCTAGTGCGCAGACAATCGCGCGCTGCCCGCGCCGGCTCGACCTTCCGGGAACGTCCGGCCGGGCGCGGGCGCTTCCGCTCCTTTTTAGCCAAGGCGGCGGCGGAACGATTGACTCGCGGCCGGCGATCGGCCGGCGCCCTGTTGCTTGCCGTGATCTGCGATCGAATCGGACCCCAGACCAAGCCACCCGGACTGGCGCGAAGCACGCATGGGCCTTGCCGCGATGAGTTAATTCTCCCGCGGCCGGCGGAATCGATCCGGCTCCCATCGAGCATCCTCAAAGGAGATTAAGCGTCTCGCGGCAATCCCTACATCGGGGCGCCGGTGCCAGTGCGGCGCGCCGGCTCGGTTACCCGGTTCCCGGCGGGGTCAGAAATCTCATGGACGCAAATGTCGGGGCCGTCCGGCAAGCAGCCGAATCGTTCCCCAAAAGCCGCGGTGGTTCGCGGCGCCGGACGCGCCGGCCCGCGCATGGGGAGCTCGGGTCCCCCGGACGGTGGCACCTATAGTAAGATGGCCCGCATGAGTTCGAATCCCCGAGTCGTCGTCATCACCGGCGCCAGCTCTGGCATCGGTGCCGCCTTCGCGGAGCTGGCTGCCAAAAAAGGCGCCATCCCGGTCCTTGCGGCGCGCCGCGTCCCGGAGCTCGGCAACGTCATGGGCCGCTGCGGCGAGCATGCGCTGCCGGTCGTGGCCAACGTCGCCCAGCGCGCCGATGTCGAGCGACACGACGCGGCGGTCGCGCAGCGCCTGCAGCTGCAATCCTGCCTTCACGGTATGGCGTCCCCACGGCCCGTTACGCACCCACTTGATCGTTGGATCGAGCTGTAGCTTCAGCCTCTGATCATCCTGAATGCGATATGCGTTTGCCGCACCAAAGATGATTCCGCTCGCACGGTCAGAGTGCGCCGCACCTTGTGCATCGCCATACTGCGGCGACAGCTGCGAGCGATTGAAAGCGACGCCCGCTTGCACTTCGAAGATCAGCTTATCGGTCGCGAACCACTGATAATCGATGACGCCGAAAACCCCGGTACGCTGCCGCGCATATTCGGCCGACGCGTCGTAACTGTTCGTCTGGCGCAGGTTCGTCTCGAACTTCGGATCGGTGTTCAGCGAAAACGTCAGCAGATGCCGCGGTCGCGGCGCGAAGGTCAACTTCAGGCGCGGAAAGAAGCCATCGAACGTGGCAGGCGGGTGCTGCGTGTTGAGCGGCGGGCCCGGCACCACCGAGCGCAGCGTGTAGTCGAACTGCGTCGACAGGTAGAACCACAGCTTCTGCTTGATGATCGGACCCGAGATGTTGATGTTCGCCTGGTAGCTGGCATTCGGCGGACGCGGGTCGGTCTGATCGAGGAGCTTGCCTTC
>CALFML010000503.1 GCA_937879845.1 uncultured Myxococcales bacterium | reverse complement strand
TCGGACGGCCAGCGCTTGACGGTCGTGGACAGCGGTACGGCGCAGTCGCTGACCGCGGTCTGGGGCAGCAGCGCCAACGATATCTTCGCCGTGGGCAACGCCGGGACGATCCTGCGCTGGAACGGCAGCGTCTGGGGCGCCGTAGCCTCTTCGGTCTCCGCGACCCTCAACGGGGTGTGGGGGAGCAGCGCCAGCGATGTGTGGGCAGTCGGGCAGAGCGGCACCTTGGCCCACTTCGACGGTACTGCCTGGACCCGCGTGACCAGTCCCGGCCCGGCCAGCAGCGCCCTCAACGGAGTCTGGGGCAGCAGCCGTAGCAACGTCTGGGCGGTCGGCGACGATGGTCTGCTGCTCCATTACGACGGCACCAGCTGGGCCGTCACCGATTCAGGAACTCCCAATATCTTGGTCAGTGCCTGGGGCACCGATGCCAACAACGTCTGGGCGGTCGGAGACGGCGGCACGATTCTGCACTGGAACGGCAGCACTTGGAGCCCCGCGGCCAGCGGCACCGCAGAAACATTATATACGGTTTGGGGCAGCGGCAGCAGCGACGTATGGGCCGCCGGTGATAACGGGGTCGTGCTGCACTATACCGGCAGCGCATGGAGCGCAGTCGCCGGTGCTCCAGCGGTGTCGCTGTTCGCCCTTTGGGGAAGCGGCGCCAGCGACTTATGGGCGGTCGGCAGCCATGGACTCCGGCTGCGCTGGAACGGCAGCGCTTGGACGCTTTTAGGCAGTGAGAGTGCGCAAGATCTAAGCGGCCTATGGAGTAGCAGCCCGAGCTCCGCCTGGGCCGTTGGCGGCCTGGGCACGATTCTAAAGTGGAGCGGCTCCGCCTGGAGCCTCGTGAGCAGCCCCACCACGGAGTCGCTGCAAGCCGTGTGGAGCAGTGCCGCGGATGACACCGACGCCTGGGCGGTAGGCGACGGCGGAGCCATCCTCCGCTGGAACGGCAAGGACTGGCGCCGTTTTGACCGCGTCACGTTCGGTCTGCGCGGCGTCTGGGGCCGCAGCGCCAGCGATGTGTGGATGGTCGGCGACGGCGGCAATATCTTGCACTGGAACGGCACTGTCTGGTCGCGTACCCCAAGCGGGGTCGCCACGGGGCTTTTTGCGGTCTGGGGCAGCGGCGCCGACGACGTATGGGCGGCAGGAGAGGCGGGGGTCATCTTGCACTGGAAAGGCACAAGCTGGTCCGGCAGCGCCAGCGGCGTCACCGTGGGCCTGCGCGGCATCTGGGGCAGCGGCGCCAACGACGTATGGGCGATCGGAGAGATGGGCACCATCGTGCGCTGGAACGGCACCGGCTGGTCCGCGGTTCCAAGCGGCACCACCACCGCGCTGACTGCCTTGTCGGGAAAAGATGCCAGCGACATCTGGATCGTCGGTCCCCTGGGACTGCTCTTGCACTGGGATGGCAGCGCCTGGTCACGCGCCGTAAGCGGCACGAACAACAGCTTCCTCGCTATATCGAGCAGCGCCGGCGAGCTCCGCGCAGTCGGCGTCGGCGCGATGATCCTGCGCCATCGCTAGTCCCCCACCGTCTGGCCGGACCTTTGCGGTCGGTCAGGCGGGCGCCGATCCAAATTTCGCTCTGTAGGGTAACATCGGGAGTGAGCTCGCAAGCCCTCCAAGGAGACCCTATGGCAGATCGCGATCCCAAAGAGCCGCCGCCGTCCGTTACTCCAGAGCCTGGCCAGGGACCAGGGTGGGAGCAGTTTCATGAGAAGTCATACCAGGCGGGAAAGCTGGTGCGGCACGTGGCCTTGGAGAGCGCGGCGGCGGCGCAAGTGGCGGCGGATCAGGCTGGCCAGGCGATGGAAGTCGTCGCTGCGCAGGCCGGGGAAGCCGGTCGTGTGGTCTTGGCTGAGGCCAGGGATGCCGCTGCGGTGCTGGCTGAGCGGGCCGCGGCGGCCAAGGATCCGCTGCTCGATAAGGGTCGCGAGGCGGCGCTGGCGGTAGGCAGCCACGCATCAGAGCTGGCCGCGGAGGGCGGCGAACGGGCCAAGGAGGTAGCGGCGCAAGGGGTGGCCGCGGCGCAAAAGGCAGCGCTTGGCGCGGCCACGCGGATGAAGGGACTCTTTGCCCGGCGGGCCGAGATTACGCGGGACGCCAAGCAGGCGGTCAAGGCCTTGGCGGAGCAAGGGCAGGAGCTCGGGGCGCAGGTGAGCGCGGCATCGTCAACGCTGGCCAAGCAGGGGGCGGAGGCGGCGCAGGCCGCAGCTGCGGTGGGCGCGCAAGTCGGAAAGCAAGCGGCGCAGCTGGCCGGCGCGGCCGTGGACGCCGGGGCGTCTCTGGCAGAGCAGGGGGCAGAGGTGGCGCGGGCCGGGGCGGGCCACGCGCAGGCAGCCGGGCAGTTTCTTGCTACCGACGGGCTCGATGCGGCGCGGACCACGGCGACAAAGGGCGCGGAGCTGGGGGGCGCGCTGCTGCAACAGGGGCGGGTGCTGGCCGAGCAAACAGCCGGCGCGGCCGCGGACCTGGCGCACTCCGAAGCGGCGCAAGCCGCCGCCGCAGCCATCAAACAGGGCAGCCATGCCGCCGGGGCGGCCGTTCAAGATACGGCCGCGCGCGCGGCGCAGGTGGTGGCAGAGCAAGCCGTGTCGCTGGGGCATGAGGCGGCCGGCGCGGCCCGCGATGCCCAAGGTTGGATTGCGACCGACGGCGTAGAGCGCACAAGAGCCTTGGCGCAGGCCGGCTCGCAGACCGCGACGCAGCTTTTGCATCAGGGCACGAGCACCGGGCAGGAGCTGGCGGCTCTCGGTTCGCAGACGGCGCTCGCGGTCGCTGGCAAAGGTGTGGTCACGAGCAAGGACCTGGCGGCTCGCGCCACGGAGGCAGGCGCCGAGGCGGCGGTCACTGCGCGCGAGCTTGCCGAAAAAGGAGCGCACGCGGCCAAGGACGTGGCTGCGGGACTGGCCGGCGGGGGGAAGGCGTTCCTCAAAGGGCTGCGCGGCGAATGAGCAGGTAACGCCGGGTTCGCATGGGGTCGCGCTATGGTATACGCCCTCCATGGACGAAATTCCGCTGGATAGCGAAATGTTTGGTCGGGAGCAGCCGTGCTTTGGCTGCAGCCCGACGCATCCGATAGGCTTTCATCTGGTGTTTGCGCGCCGCGGGGAGCAAGTGGTGACGCGCTTTACTCCCGGTGAGCAGTACCAGGGGCCGCCGGGACTCATGCACGGTGGGCTGGTCACGACGCTGGCCGACGAAATCGCCGCCTGGGCGATCATCGCCAGCAAAGGCCGGTTCGGCTTCACGGTGGAAATCAAAGCGCGGCTCTCCAAGCCCATACGCATCGGCGTGGAAGTGGAAGGCACGGGACGTATTCAGAAAGACAACCCGCGCATCGTGCGGACCCAGGTGGAGCTGCACCAGGAAGGTGCGCTGTGCTACCTGGGGGATTTCACGTTCGCGCTTCTGGGAGAGGCGGCGTCGGAGCAGCTGCTCGGCCGGCAGCTGCCGGAGCGGTGGAAGCGGTTTGCGCGCTGAGCCCATGACCAAGAAGAAACGGTTCATCGCCGTGGCCGGGAACATCGGCGCGGGGAAGACGGAGCTCGTCGGCTTCCTCTGCAAATGGTACGGCCTCAAGCCCTTCTTCGAGCCTAACGACGGCAACCCCTATCTGGAGGACTTCTACCGCGACATGAAGGGGTTCGCCTTCAAGTCGCAGATCTATTTTTTGACCCACAAGTTCCGCCTGCACCGCGAGCTGGAGTGCGAGCCCGGCACCGTGGTTCAGGACCGCACCATCTACGAAGACGCAGAGATCTTCGCCCGCAACCTGTACAAGCAGGGCGCCATCGATGAAAGGGACTGGCAGACCTATCACGAGCTTTACTCCGTGGTCTCCCGCGCCCTGGCGCCGCCCGACTTGATGATCTACCTGCGTGCGCCGGTGCGGACGCTGCGCAAGCGCATAAGCGGGCGCGGACGGGCGATGGAGCAGGACATTCCCACCTCCTATCTCAAGCGGCTCAACGAGCTGTATGAAGACTGGTTCAGCCGCTACGACCTCTCCCCGGTCATCACCCTGGCGAGCGATAAGCTCGACTACATCACCGACCTTGTCGACCGGCTGGAGATTCTGGGGCAGATAGAGAAGTACCTTTAGCTCGACCCTTGTGCGGGCGCTGTCGCTTGTCGGTCAGGTGCGCGCGGCTTTGCGCAAGCGGTGCGCCCGCCGCTCTGCCCCATGCTGCTGGGAGGCTTGGACCAAAGGAGAATCGAGCAGAAGCGGCGCGACCGGCACGGTCTGTCCTTTTTCGTCTATGCAGACGAACGTGAGGTAGGCATGGACGCAAGGCCACCGCCGCCGCGTCCGCGGGTCCTCACCGGTTACCGTGACTTCGATCTCCATCGAGGTACGAAAGGTCGCCGTCAGCTGCGCCCGCAGGTGGATCACCTCGCCGACCTTGACCGGTTTTTCAAACATCAAGTCATCGACGTACGCCGTGACCGCGAGATTTCCCGCATGGCGCTGCGCGGTAATCGCCGCGCACAGGTCGACCCAGGCCATGATCTGGCCGCCAAAGACATTACCGAGCGCGTTGGCGTGCTGCGGTAATACGTACTCGGTCATCTCCGTGATCGATTCACTGCGCGGGCGCGGCGCGAGGGTAGGGGAGTCCACGGGCTTTATACTACACTACTAGGGCGCAGGTTCGATGCTCAGCCAGTTGAGCAGGGTGTATTCGTTGAACTGCCCCGCCTCCAGCGTCAGGTTGCCATCGGCGACGTCGACCACGATCGAGGCGACCTTGTAGGGCTGGGCGGGGGTCGTCGCGGCGTTGTCGAATAACGGCATGCCTTCGACCACGACCTTATTCTTGGGATAGTTTCCGCCCTCCCAGCCGATCGACACCGTGACCTTGTATTTGCCGTTTTCCAGATCCCAGTTGAAGGTGTCGACGCGGCCATAGTCGTTGTAGATGATGCTGGCCTGCAGAACATCCGGCGCGCCGGCGCGATACTGATACTTCATGATCGTCGCGTTGCCGATGTACGGCCCGGCCCAGCCGTAGCCCTTCTGCGCGTTGTACGCATCCCAGCCGATCTTGGTCCAAGTGTGCCCATTGACGACGAGCGGATCCTGCGTCGGCATGCCCGCCGGATCCTGAAAGTTGATGTAATACGGCGCGCGCGGATGCTGCCCCGGCGGCTTCGAATCGAGGACCGGAAATCCGTTCACCTTGCCCTCGATCTTGAGCCCCAG
>CALFML010000502.1 GCA_937879845.1 uncultured Myxococcales bacterium | reverse complement strand
AGGCGAAGACACTCTTTCCCTACACGACGCTCTTCCGATCTCGCAGGGTCCACGTCTCGTCCTTGTGGAGCTTGCAGTTCCCGCCGTATACGCCTTTGATGGCGATCGGATTGATGAGCATGCCGCCGGGGCTGGTCAGCGGCTGGGCCGTGCGCTCGAACGACGCAGCCATGGGAGTCAGGATTTCACCGGGAGAGCAGCCGAGCATGAAAAGGCTGCTGGAGGAAAATACCAGGGAGAAGATACGGATCCACTGCGCCATGTTCGGACACCTCGAAGCTCCTCTACGCTCAGGCACTCAGGTCTTCTTCCCGTTTCCGCGTCCTCGACGGGCGCACCAAGCTCGACCCGGGCGCGGTCGAGCTTGGTGCGCGGTCGTCCACGGACCACGGCTCCGGGAACGGCAGCCGCTGCGGCGCTACGGGTTGGGGCCAGGGAATGCCACCTCGAGCAGCTCGTAGGAGTAGACGCCTCCGGAAGGAGCCGTGTGCTTGACGATGACGTACCGGGTCTCAAACGGCGCGCTCTGCCGGAGTACCTTGCCGCTCAGCCCGAGGCTCGTCCAGGGGATGTTGATGGCGCCGGTGCCGGCGATCGTACCGGAGGAGAGCTGCGTGTTCGAGTTATAGAGGCTGTCGATCTCGGTGAAGGAGTACGACATGCAGCACTGGCTGGTCTCGTCAAAGATCTTCCAGGCCTCGCCGGCCTGCGGGCTCGCGGTCGGCGGCTGCAGGACGATGTTGCCCGAGGACGTCGGCTGGACGACGCGGTTGGCATCGACGACGAGCTGCAGGCTGTCGAATCCCATGCCGTAGTTGGGCACCGGCACGGGGCTGCCGGTGGCCGTGGCGCTCACTCGGGCGTAGATGGCCGGAGGCGCGACGTTGCCGCAGGCCAGGGAGTCGTCGGAGTAGATGATGTCGAGGGTGAAGTTGTTGGTGTAGGTCGCTCCGCCGAGCCCGAGGAACTTGGCGTTGGTGAAGAAGGCGAGCGCGGTGCCGTTATTGACCGCCGAGGCGGTCGCCGCATATCCAGTGCCCAGGATGATCGGCGGCGCCACCGCGTAGTCTTTCAGGTTGGAGCTGGTCCCTTCCTGGACCGCGATCGTCGTCATGGTCAGCGGGCAGCCGCTGAAGGTGTCGTTCAGCGCTACCTGCAGCGTCCTGTCCGTCGCGTCGTTGAGCGTGAGATCCCAGGTCCCGTTCTTGTTGACCTTGCAGCCCGCGCCGTAGGTGCCCTTGATGGCCTTGGGGATCAGCTTGACCCCGTTGTCGCCGGTCAGCTCTTTAACGACGCGGCTGACGCCGTTGGCGTTCGAATCGACGGTGTCGTCAGCGCCGCAGCCAGTCACTGCAGTCGCGCCAAGAAACATGGAGATGAAGAGGGGACGGACAAAAATGGTCTTGTACATGGTATGGCTCCGTTACTAGAGTGGTCAGTAGGAGCTCTCAGCATTTGGTGTGCCAGGAAACTGATATTTGAAAGCGTAGTCGCTTCTACCGATGAAACACCGAGAGACCAGGCGGCATTTCCGGTCGTCATTTCAGACAGAAAAGACAGGCGCAAACCCGCAGTTCTTGCGTTTACACCTTACCAATCGGGCAAGGATTACGCGATTGCAGTGCAGGGCAGCTGGGCCTCTGCGAAGGAGTCCGTCTGCTCAGGCTGGAAGAACGCTTGCTGGGAGACGGCCGGCTGGCGACCCTACAGCTCCCTCGGCTCTTGCGCCTGCCGCTCCTCGGAGTCCTTCGCGAAGCTCAGCAGTGTGCTGTTTGCGATGCTGCTGGCTTGGACCACTCGCCGTCATCCCAATAAGGGACATAAGTGGGTCGCGGTGCGGGGCGTGCACCTGCGAAGGCAACAGCCTATTTTATCGCGGCAAAGCGGCAGCCTCGGCGGTCTTCAACAACAACGGCTTTCGCTGCGTACGCGATCGCTGAGCAGGGGAGCGGCGCGCAACGCCGCAGCTATGGTTTGACTCCCTAATTTCCGCGAAGACCCAGGTCAGGGACCTTTTTGGCGCTCACCAGGTCGGAGTGCACGTACTCCACGACGCCGTGCGTATCGAGCAGAAACAGCGCATCCTGCCCATCTTCAGAGGCGTAGTAAAAGGGCGCCCGCCGCGTCATTTCGATCTTCTCGCCGACGGCTTCGCGCAGCAGCTTTCCGCCCTGGCCTGAGTACTTCCAGGCGAGCCCGCACTGCTTGTACTCCCCGGCGATGGCGGTGAGCTCCTTGGCATCCGGCGCGATCGGCGGCGGCGGCTCGTCCCGCTTCTCCATGAGTCCGGCGAACACGTGTGTGGCCTTGGCTACGCTGCGGCGAAGGCTTACTCCGTTGAGGTTCGCGAGCACCGCGATGCCGACCTTCTTGGCCGGAATGATACGGATGAAGGAGCCGTAGCCCCGACGCACCCCGCCGTGCTCGAAGACCGGCACGTCGGCAAGGCTGTAGGCCACGGTGCCAAAGCCATAAAAGTACGCTCCGCGCTCGTGCGGCGGGGCCGGTAGCGCGAAGCGGCGCTGAAAGAACTCGCTTGCGACCCGCGGCTTGCCCAGCGGGGCACCGGAGAGCATGCCGAGCATGAAGCGGCCCAGATCGTCGGCACTCGAAAACACCGAGCCGCCGGGATACATGGCCACGTTCTCCGCCATGGGCCGCACGACCTGCACGCCGCCTTTGTCGCGGACATGCCCCTGGGCCAGCGGATGGGTCAGCGCCAGCAGCGGCCGCAGCGTCGATGATTGCATCGCCAGCGGCGCAAAGACGAGCTGCGCCATGGCATCTGCGTAAGGCTTGCCGGTCGCAAGCTCCAAGATCCGCCCGGACAGGTAATAAGAGGGTCCAGCGTAGGAGTACATCGCTCCCGGCGCGGTATAGAAGCGCTGCGTGCCGGTCCAGCCGGCAATCTCCTTTGCCAGCGCATCGTCGTCTTTGGACTCGATGCTCGGGGCGGACTCGCACAGCCCCGCGGAGTGCGAAAGGAGCTGCTGCAGGGTGACGTGCGTAAACGGCTCCCCCAGACTCGGGAGGTAGCGCGTAACGGGCTGCGTCAGCGCCAGCTTGCCATCCGCGACAAGGCTCAGCACCGCCGCTGCCGTCAGCATCTTTGTCGTCGAGCCGAGCCGGAACAGGGTTGCGGTCGTCACCGGCGTCGGCGCTTCTATGCTGGCCTGGCCGAAGCCGCGCGCGTAAACTACGGTGCCATCCTTCACCACGATAAGAGCCGCACCGGGGGTCTGGGTCTGGGCCAGCTCTTCCGCGACGACCTTTTCCAGCGCCGTCACGTCGGCCGGAGGAGGGTGGGGCTGTGCGAAGCCGCTGCTCGTCAGCGGCAGGACGACTAGAGCTGCGATGGCGATGCGATTCATGGGCACATCAAATGCGCAATGCTGCGAAAAGTCAGCAGGAAAGCGTGCCGCGGGGGCGATGCGCAAAAGCGCAGCGATAAGTCCGCGCTCCTCGACCCGGTGCCGCAAGAAGCCCTACGGCTGGCGGCGCCCGGCGATAGTCCGCAGAGCAAAATAGCAGCGTACGTGTCACAACTCATACCAAGGAGTACCGTGATGCTTGCAACCCGCTGGACCGGATCCACAGGCTGCCTGCGCCAAGCTGAAAAAGGGAATCACACGCAGCGGTTTCGTTGAAGCAACTACAACGGTGATTGGAGGGACCCCGGTAATTCTCTGGCGCAAAGGAACGACGCAGCTTGCGGCTACCTGCAGTGCGTCCAGCTCCCTTATGGGCGCGTCCTTGATGGCGCTGTCGTTTTTGCCGGAGCCGATAAGCATCCCTGGAAAATGAAGCCCCATATCGGCGAGTTATCGAGTAGAGGCTGGCAGCGACCAGTAGTCGCTCGCCCGGCCCCTCCTCCACCACCGGACATGCGGGTCCGCAACCGGCGGTTCGGAAGTTGCGGTTATGTCCCTAGTCGCGGCAATCCCTGGGCGTCGAACCACTTGGGCGGCAAGGCCTTATTGAGCAGCATGGCGGAGTTTCGCACCAGCTCTTCAGGCTCCCCGCGGTCCGGTTGGCCTCGGCCTCGGTCAATCCTCGGGCTCGCAGCTTTCTGTTGACGGTGGCTGCGTTCTTCCCAGTGCTTCAGTTGCAGCATGCGCAGGCGATGCCGAATCCACCCGTCAAGTTCGCGAAACTTCAAGCCGAGCTGCTGGAGTTGAAAATCCTTAGCTCGGTGATTGGACTTCAGCTCGCAGAGCCCGGCTGAAAAAAGAGGATGGGTCAGCCCTGGGACGGCGCCCGGACGATCATCCGGAGCTGAGCGAGCTTGCGCTCTAGCGCAATGGCGCCTTAGCTGCGCGGGAAGTTTGGATCCGCCTTCACCTCGGCGATCTGCGCGGT
>CALFML010000501.1 GCA_937879845.1 uncultured Myxococcales bacterium | reverse complement strand
CCCGGCGCACCCGCAGCGACGCCGAGGCCGAGAGCCGCACCCCTGCCATGCTGGCCCGCTTCCGCACCGAGGCCCGCCGTGAACTGGGTGCCGCCGGCACCCCCGCCCTTGCTGCGAAAACAGAATCACGCCGCGAAGCGTGGGTGGCCGCCCAGCGCGGCCGCCGCAGCCAGATGCCTTGCAGCGCCGCCCGCCCGCGCGGGGCCAAAAGCGGCCCCAGGGTCAGAAACATCACCGACATGGCCGCCAGCGTCGATAGCAGCCACTGCCCGCGGCCGTGGGTGAGCGCCAGCATCAGCGCACGCAGGAAGCCGCCGCGGTCGTACATCGTCTCGGCGTACAGCGCTGGCCGCTGTCCGATCGCGCGCCCGAGAATAAACAGATGCACCCCAAGCGCCAGCACCATGCTGGCGATGATCCGCCGCCGCAGCGGCCAGGGCGACGGCGGCAGCGACAGCGGGGTCTGCGACGACGGCTGCGTCTTGTGACGCGGCCAGGCGCCGCTGCGTTCCCATAGCTTGAACAGCACCTGCGTCGCCGCTCCCAGCGCCGCCCCGACGGCCAGGAACAGCATCAGCACGCGCGCCTGGTGGTGCAGGATGAGCGGGCCGTAGCGCTGGAAGATCATCTGCTGCGTCGCCGGGTCGCTCACGCCGAAAATGCGCATGTCGGCGCCAAACAGCAGATCCAGCCCAAACAGCCCGGCGAACAGCACCATGACCGCCAGCGTCCCCAGGAGCGGCGGCAGAACCGCCGCCCGGGTGTGCTCGAGGAATCGCCGCAGCCGCCGCATCACAACCCTACCGTTACCAGGATCGCAACCCGGTACTGCGCTGTCCAGCGGGTCTCTGCGCTGCCGGCGGTGAGCTCATGCAGCGGAGGGAAGATGTCCACGCTGGGAGCGATGCCGATGAAGCCGACGTTGGCGGTGAGGCCCAGCCGCCCGCCGCAGCGCAGCGACTCGGCGCCTTTTAACCCGAGCCCGACCCCGCGCGACTGCCAGAAGTCGCAAGTGGCGCCGACATCGAGATGCCCGCCGATCGGCAGGTACGCCCAAGCGGGAGTGTATAGCTCGTACACAAGCGCGGCGCCGACGTGATGCCCGTCTTGCAGATCGCTGCCCGCCTCCACCGACAAGGCCAGCGCGTCGCGATGCGGCAAGACGATATCCAGCGCCGCCCGCAGCAGCCCCTTTACCAGCAGCCCGGACGCCGGGTCGTCTTGGGGCGGCGGCGCGATCGCCGGACCCAGGCCGACCGTCAGGCCGACGCCAGGGGGGCGCCGGGTTGCGGCGCTGGCATGGATGACGCCGTCGATGACGCGCACTTGGGCCGCCGTGTCCGCGGCGGCCGTTATCGCCACCGGACCGGCCGGCCCGCGCACCGCGAACTGGTAGACAAAGGGATCTTTGCGCTTCTGCAGCGCGTGCGCTTGTTCGAAGTGGGTGCGCCGCCAGTGCTTGCGATCAAACCCGGAGGAGAGGGTGGCGCGGGCCTCCAGGGTGACCTCGCCGCTTTGCGGAATCTCGACGGTGATGTAGTGCGCTGCGCGCGCCGGCGGGCTGAGCTGCGCCGGATCCGCCGCTGGCGATCCAGAGAGCGTATAGACCGAGGCGTTCTGCGGGTCGATGCGTACTTGCGGCGCCGGGGGAAGGTTTTCCTCCAGCTGTACCACGTCCGCCACTGCGACTCCGGCGCGGGCCAGCTCGTCGTAGGCCTCGGAGCTTGGATTCTGATCGCGGGCGCTCAGGGCTGGCTCCGCATCCGCCGCGCGGCCGGAAATGGAAAACGTCACGGGTCGCAGACTAGACGGCACCATCAGCTGCAGCAAACCCGGTGCGGCGCGCAGGCGCCAGCGGGCGATGACCTCAGCGCTGCGCCGTGACGGGTGCACGCGGAGGGTGACTCCGTCCGCGGTGCTCTGCATGGCGGCGCCGCGGCTCTGCGGCGGTCCGAGCTCGGCAATCGGGGTCGGCTCGGCGATGGGCAGCTCATCCCCGCGTCCCGCCGCAGCCAGCAGCGCCGCAGAAAAAAACGCCCATAGCGCGGCAACGGCGCGGTACCGGCCCCGGCTGCGTAACGGCCGCGCCGCACCCTGCAGTGCTCGCGGCACCGACGAGGGAAGCGTTATCGCCGCGACCTTTGGGCGGTCCGGCAGAGGCTCAGCGCGGCGCAGCATAGGCGGGCAGCCTATCCCAGAGCCGGGCTTTGTGTCATCCCTTGCACCGGTGTTGCACGAGACCGGCGCCGGCGAAGTGCTGCGCCGTGCGCGCCGACCGCCGCAGAGTCAGTCGGCTCTTTCGGCGCGGGCGAAAAGGCGTGTCGGTCCGCAATGGCCGCAGCCGCGCCGAGTCAGGGGTTTCCCCCGCGCACTTTCGCCGCGGCGTGCGTTCTTCAGGCGATCAGCTTGTCGCTCAGCAGCTGCAGCTGAAGGGGCGAGAGGTGCTGGCGCAACAGCTGCGCGAGCTGCCCCAGATCGACGGCCGCAGAGGCCGCGGTCTCACCGCTCAGCAGATCGGCGACCCGGCGCAGGCTGGCATTGGCCACCGTGCTGGCGTCCGCATAGTGGCGCGCCGTCGTCGCAAACGAGGCGTGTCCGAGCGCCGCGGCCACATGATGCGCCGTCGCTCCCGCCTCCAAGGCCAGCGTGGCGTTGAGCCCGCGCAGGCTGTGCGGACAGATCTGCGGTACGTCCGCCTCCGCGCAGAGCTGGCGCAGGCGGTGGCGCAGCGCGTGCCGGGTGTGCATGCCCTCCCCGGACGGCCCCAGGAGCGGCGCGTCCGCCGGCTTGCCCTGGGCATGGTGCAAAAGAATCTCGCGCAGCACGTCCGGGACCTGCAGGCGGCGGCGGGCGTTGCTGGTCTTGCCGAACGGCACCCACAGCACCCGGCCTTGGTCGTCGAGATCGCGCACGACGCGGATCACCGCCTCGGTGGGCCGCAGGCCCAGGAAGATCTGCATGAGCGCCGCGGTGGCCCCGACTTCCAGGGTCCGCGCCCGCTGCAGCGCGGTGCTGACGAACTTGCGCGCTTCGTCGATGCGCAGCTGCGGCTTGCCGCGACGCGGGCGGCCGATGGGGTGGATCTCGGCGAACGGGTTCTCGGCGGCGTAGCGGCGCGCCACGGCCCACTTGAAGAAGTGCTTGGCGCGGCGCAGGAGCAGGTGGTGGGTGTCGGCGGCGATCGGCTGGCCGTTGGCCTTTTTGCGGCGCGTCTCTTCCAGGTAGAGCTGCTGCGCCCGATCGGCCGAGACCGCGCCCGCCGGCTCCTGCAGCGGCAAGAACCCCTGCAGCATGCGGGAGATCTTCTGCACCGTCTCCTCCTGCACGCCGCGGGCGAGCAGCCCCTGCTGATACTCCTCCAGCAGCGTGAGTAGGAGCGGAGCCGTCTGCTTCTTGAGCGCCGCCGCCAGCTCCTCGCGCACCGCCAGCGCGTTTTCCACCGAGTCCACGACGATGGACTTGCGCGCCGAGCCCTCGATGACGACCAGGCGCCACTTGTCGGCGTTCCGATAGGGACCTAACACACGCGCAGCGGACTTGGGCATCGTCCGCGATCTTGGCATGACTGCCAAGCGGCCGGGAAGAGTAGTCTTTTTCGCCACATAACGGCCGGTTGCGGGCGACCGCGGCCAAAAGGCGACCGCGCGCGTGCCCGAAGACGCGCCGGCGTATCTCAGTAATACTCGCGCATGATTTCGGTCGCCCACTCGGGCTGGCGGACCTCGCCTCGGGGTCCGAACTCGCGCATGTACGGCTTGATGTCCAGAACCGGGGTGCCGGAGATCGCGTCCAGCCCGCGCACGGTCAGCTTCAGCCCGTCCACACCCAAAAGCTGACAGCGCGAGACCCCGATGCGGCTCGGTCGGGCCTTGCCGCGCTGGGCGAAGATGCCGACGCGCGGCCAGTTTGGATTGTTGCGCGGGTGGCGGGCACCGGTCGTGATTTCGGAGTCGGCGACGAGGTGAAAGGAGTAGACGACCTCCAGGTGCGAGAAGTCGGCGAGCCCCGCCAGCGCCTCCTCCGTAAAGCGGGCCGAGTCGAGCTCGATGGTGGCAAGCTCGCTGCCCCAGTGGTCGTCGATGGGCTCGGTGCGCGCGGCCAGCACCACGCCAATGGGCAGGATCGTGATCGATGACAACGTAGACATGATGCTCTCCTTCGGCTCGGACGGGGGCGCGCGGCAGGCGGCCCGGCGGGGCACTGGCGGGCGGGCTCAGTCTACTCCCGGCAGGCGGGGGAAGCGGCGGACATCCTTGCGCGCGAAAGGCAGCCACTCCGGCGTCATGAGCCCCGGCAGGTGATCGAGCTCCGCCTCATCAAACCACGGCGACAGCGCCGGCACGCCGAGGTTTTTCAGCACGTGCAGCTGCTGCGCCGGCATAAAGCTTTGCCCGAGCAGCAGGTAGCGCTTGCCGCCGCCCTCGGCGACATCCAGCACCTGCACCGCGTGGCCGGGATGCCCGCCCTGGATCAGCACATCGCCCGGCTGCACCGGACCGCGCACCGGCACGAGCTCCGCCTGCAGGGACGCGCTGCCCGCGTCGGAGAAGACGCGCGTGAGGTACTTGTTGAACGCTTCGCGCGTGTGGCCGCTGTAGGCGAGCTCGGTCGGGCGTCCGGGATCGGGATGGAAGCGGATGAGCTGCGGCTTGCCGCGCGCCAGCAGATATTCGGCGCGCAGCCGCATGACCGCGTCGGCGCACTGCTGCAGATCGCGCTTTCCCACGTCGATGACGACGACCGCTTCGTGAACGTCCTGCCGCCGCTTGAGCTCCCCGTTGAAGAGCCGCACCGGCGAACCGGCCGGAAAGACCGGCAGATGGCGCAGCCAGTTGCCAAAGCTCGTGACGGGCAGCTCCGGCCGCGTGCCGCCGGCCGGCGGTTTGATGCGGTGCGCCAGGTCGTCGGTTGGCTTCAGCCCATCCTTGGCAATGGCGCCGTCGAGAAATAGGTACGGAACCGGCTCTTCCGCGGGCTCCGCGGCGGCGGTGACGGCCGTGAAAAACCACGCAGCCGCCGCGGCCCGCAGGAGCGCCCGGCCAAAGGCAGGCAGCGCCGCCACCGGCAAAAAAGCCGCCTTCATCTTTCGGTTTCGGCGCTGAACGCAAGCGCTGCGCCTGCTTACGGCTCCTTCTGCCGTCGTGCCTGCTGCCTTGCTACTCGCATCGCCCGCCCGTGTCCGCTGCATCTTTTTGGTTTTATCACGGACGGGCTTCCGGGCCGGCGTTCTTGACCCTCGCCGAGAGAAAATGCAATGATAAGGCGGACCTTCTCATCATGACTGCACCCGGCACTCCTATAAGCCCTGCGGCGCTTGTAGGCACCACCGTGGGCAATACCTTCACCTTGGAGAAGCTCCTCGGGCAGGGGCGTCACGGGGCGCTGTTCGAGGCGCGGCATATCCGCCTCGGACAAAAGTATGCGGTGCGCGTGCTCGCGCTGGACAGCGGGCGGCGGGCGGCGGTGGTCGGGGCTCTGGCGCAGTGCGCCGCGGTGATCCATCCAAACCTGGTATCGGTGCGCGAGAGCGTGGTCCTGCCCGATGAGCGGCTGGCGCTGTGCATGCCGCTTTTGCCCGGCCTCAACCTGAACCAGTGGGTCAGCCAGCAGGGCAAGCTTTCCGCGTCCGAGGGGACGGTGATGCTGCGGCAGGCGGCTTCGGGGCTCCATGCGCTGCACCAGCGCGGCCTTGTGCACGGCGGATTGTCGCCGGGGAACTTGTTCTTCACCCAGCATGACGATGTCGCCGTCGATAATGCTCTGGGCTCAGGCAAGAGCGCCTACTTGGTCCAGCTGCTCGATGCCGGCCTGCACCTTAGCAGCATGACGCCGGGTCAGGCTCCTCCGAGCGCCGCCGATGACCAGCTGGCGCTCGGGAAGCTGGCGCTGGCGTTTGTCGCCGACCTGTCGCAGGGGCAGCGCCGGGTGCTGGAGCGCACGCAAGAGGCCAAGGCGGAGGCCCGCTTTCCCTCCGTGCTGGCGCTGTGGCAGGCGTTTGAAGCTGCCAAGTCGCCCGGCAAGCGCGGTCCTACCGGCTCCGTGGCGACAGCGCTTGTGCCGCAGATCCGGGTCCAAGACCTGGGCGGGATGAACAGAGGCCGGCGCAGCATCGTCATTGGTGCCTCGGCGCTGGTCGGTCTGAGCGTGATTTTGGGAATGGTGATTGCCAGCCGCCGTTCCGGCCCGGACCCCGCTGCCGCCGCACTCAGCGCGCCCGCCGCGGCGCCGCAGGTGCACCTTGCTTTTGATGTCACGCCGTCCTCCGCCACGGTGAGCGCCGGCGGCAAAAACGGTCCGGCGAGCAGCGGCCTGACCGTGCCGCGCAGCGACACCACCCTCATCGTCACGGTGAGCGCGGACGGCTTCCAACCCAAGTCCATGCCGGTCGTCCCCAACACCGCCCGCACCATCGCCGTCACCCTTGCCAAGCTGCCCTCCGCGGACGGCGTCCGCGACCCCCGCCCGAGCGGCAGCGACGGTGACGACGACGGCGACGGCGATAAGAAGCATCACCGCCGCGAGCATCATCGCCGCCGCGGCAAGTAAGAAGCCAGCCAAAAAACCAAGTTCGCTCCGCTGCCGCGCCGCTTCGCTGCGGTCTCACCGGCCGCGCCAGCGCCGCTTCCAAGGTTCGGTTCGCTTGCACCCAGGTGGGTTTGTGTGTAAGTCGATGCGCACGACTAACCGGAGGTGCTCCTTGTCCAACCTAGCTTCATCTTTACGCTTTCCCGCACGACTTGCTGCATCGGCCGCCCGGGCGCGCTGGTCCCGCATCCTGCCGGCCTGCCTGGCCCTGGCCTTGTCCGTGAGCGCCGGATGCCGCGGCGCGGACGGTCCGCCGGCCGCCGAAGCGATGGATCTCTCGGTGCCTGCCGACCTGACCGCGCCGATGGTGAAAAAGGTCACGATCCGCGACCTGAACGACCCCTCGGGCGGGGTCAAGACCGGCGACCGCGTGCGCTTCTCCGGGGTGGTGATCACGCCGCAGACCTGGGTCACCTTCGATACGGGCGGCACGGGTTTCTGCTACTTCCGCATCATGCTCATGCAAGCCGACGGCAGCCCGACCACGATTCGCGACGGCATCGCGATAACGCTCGGTCTCAAGGCGATGCTCGGCGATATGTCGCACATCACCGAGTGCTCGCAGCTGGCGAAGATGGACATGGTCGGCGCCGCGATGTTCGCCGCCAAGCTCGGCGACGAGGTGGAGATCGAAGGCAAGATGTCCAGCCGCGGCTCCGGTGCCACCGCCACCCGCCAGGTCGACGTGTTCAAGGGCGAGCTTGTCAATAAAGGCGCCGCGGTGATGATGCCGGTGCCGCTAGAGGCCGATCCGATGACCTACGTGCCGGCCCAGACTGGTCTGACCCAGGCCTTCGCCGACGCCCAGGGCGTGCTTGTGACCTTCAAGGCGGTCACGACCAACACCCGCGACAAGATGTATCAGGACTTCAGCGTCAATACGGGCGCCACCGGCGGGGCGCGCATCGCCACCAACTTCCTGCGCGTCGCCAACGGCGGCTACATGTCCCCCCCCGAGGGCACCGTCCTCCCCTCCATCACCGGCATCGTCACCGGCGATTTCAAGGGCACGATCTGGCCGCGTAACGAGGCCGACATCGTCAAGTAACCGCCCCGCCAGCCAAGCGGCCGCGGCTTCTTCGCAAATCGCCGCGGCGCTCCCGAATTTGCCGCCCGCTGCGCTTAGCTCAGGTAGTACATCCACTCGCAGAACGACACATCCGCCGGATCCCTCGGCTTGCTCCGCACAGGCGCGCGGCCGGGCCGCAGCGAGCGCGGGAAATCACACAAGCTGCGACGCGCCGGCACGACCGCGACCAGACCGACTTCTGCCTCATCCAGGCACGACTCCACGCCTTTTTTCCGCAGCCCATCCAGGGCGATCCGGCGCGCCGGCCTGGCGCCGGGCCGGAGCAGGGCATGAAAGAATATGCCCCAGAGCTGCTGCAGAAGATTGGTGAGCGTGTGCATCGAGCCGCTACCTACTAGCTTGATAGTAATCCCGCGAGCGACGGGCGGCATAGAATTCGCAATTTCCCGCTGCTTTCAACCGGCTGGGATTCGGGGCGCGGGACGGGCGCGCAGAAGGGGCTGACAAATGGCGGCTGCAGGGTGAAACGCGGCGCGGTCAGCCCAGGCGCTGCTTCAGACTGCCGTCTTCGAGCTGCTTCAGCGTGTCATCACAGCCGCCTATCAGCTTGCCGCGCACGAACACCATGGGGAAGGTCGGCCAGCCGCTCCACATTTTGATCGCCAGCCGCGGCTTCCACTCGCTGAGGTAGCCGCCGTACTCAAGGTAGGTGAACTCGATGCCGGCCGCGGCAAGGGCGCCGCGGACCTTCTTGACGAAGGGGTTGCGGGCCATGCCGACCACGACTACCGCGCTGCTGCGGACCGCGTCGGCGACTTCGCGGACCGTGGACTCATGGAAGGCCTGCATGGCGGCGAGGGCGGCGGGGGCGACTTGGCTGGACGGGTGCAGGGGACGCGAGGCCTCAGACATCTGCTGGCTCCTTGGGTGGAAAGGTCGCTACTGGATCTGTGACTGCCGAGCCCGCGAGCGCCGAGCGCGGCCGCCGGGCTTTCTAATTCTGGCGCGAGGATAGCAGAAGCGCGGACGCGGGTTAGCGCGCGCCTGCGAAGAAGGTGGCGCGGCCGCGCTTTTTACCGACGATGTTGATCCAGACCGTGGCGGCGAGAATTTTAAGGTCCAGGGTCAGCGAGCGATTCTGCGCGTAATAAGAGTCGAGCTCCGCGGTCCGCTTGGCCCCTTGCGCCTGGCAGACCTGCGATAGGCCGGTGATCCCCGGCGCCACGGCGAAGCGCTCGGCCAGCGGCGGATGCTGCGCGACCAGGCGGGCGACATCTTCCGGCGTCAGCGGGCGCGGGCCGACCAGGCTCATATCGCCGCCGATGACGCTTAGGAACTGCGGGATCTCATCCAAGCCGCGCCGCCGCAGCCAGCTGCCGAGCGCCGTCGGCCGCCGCGCTGCCACGTCCGCCTCCGTGGTCATGGTGCGCAGCTTGAAGATGCGGAACAGCCGGCGGTCCTTGCCGACCCGCTGCTGGCTGAAAAACACCGGCCTCCCATCGCAGAGCCACACCGCCGCCGTAAGTCCCAAAAGAACGCTCCCATACAAAGGCGCGGTGAGGCCGATGAGCAGCAGATCCAGCGCTCGCTTGTCGTTCACGACTTCCTCCTTCACACGCCGGCGTAGACCACGTTGCCGGGGGACGCCGGCCGCCGCTCGGTACGGAGCGCCGATTCGGCGGGCGATTCGGCGGCCGGCTCGATCGGTTCTCCCGGTTCGGCCGCTAGAGCTTCCGCGGGAGCGGCGCTGAGCGGCCGCTGCTCCAGCACTTTGCGGAACTGCACATGCCGGCGGCGCGACAGCTCGACGAGCGGCGTCCACACCGCCTGCACCAGGTCGCGCTCGATCAGCAGATGCCACAGGTAGTTTGACCGCTTGTACAGATAGGACATCGCCAGGTACGCCGGCACCGCACCCGTGTCCTCCGGCCGCCGCTTCCAGATCGAGCCGTGCGAGAACAGGCGCGTGTAGCAGTACGCATAGCCGGCCGCCAGCTGCTCGACCGTCATCCGCCGCGGCTGGAATACGACGTGCGCGGTGTCGTAGCGGTTCCAGTCGCGATGCAGGAGCCGCCCTTGCTCCTCCATCGTCCGAAACAGCGGCGTCCCCGGGTAAGGCGTCAGGATGTGAAACGTCGCGCACTCCAGGCGATTTTCTTCGATCCAGTCCGCGGTGCGGGCAAACACGTCCGGACCATCGTGATCGAAGCCGAGCACGAAGCTGCCGTTTACCTGGATGCCGTTGTCATGGAGGATGCGCACGCGGCGGGAATAGTCGGCGGCGGCCGGCGTCCGTTTGCGCGCCTCGGTCAGGTTGTCATCGGTGAGGGACTCAAAGCCGATGAATACGCCGGTGCAGCCGGCCAGCGCCATCTGCCGGATGAGCGCCGGATCATCGGTGACATCGATGGTGACCGCGGCACTCCAGATCTTGTTGAGAGGGCGCAGGGCGGCGCACAGCTTGTGCAGGTAAGGACGGTTGGAGCCGAGGTTGTTATCGACGAACACGCCGTAGGGCTGCCGGTCGGCGGCAAACTCGGCGGCGACCTGCTCCGGATCGCGCATCCGATACGGCATGCGCAGACCGTCGGTGGATAGGTAACAGAAGCCGCAGCGGTTGTGGCAGCCGCGGGTGGCGATGAGACTCGTGGTGGTGAGAAAGCTCCGGCGCGGCAGAAGCTCGCGGCGCGGCGGCGGATCGTCGCGGTAGGGCCGGCGGAAGTCGCCGCGGTAGACCGGCGTGCCGTCTATGCGCTCCTGCTCCTGCGATGGGTGAAGGCGCAGCCGCGGACCGGAGCTCTTCGCCGGGACCGGCGCTCCATCCAGGTTCTGCTTATCTAGATCACGGAGGATCTGCGGCCACACCTGCACCCCTTCGCCCAGGGCCAGGGCGTCGGCGTGCGGGGCGCACTCGTGCGGGCAGGACAGGACGTGCAGGCCGCCGAGCACCACCTTGGCGCCGCGGCTGCGGTAATAGCGGGCGAGGGCGAAGGCGCGCTCGGCGAACGTCAGATGAACGGTGATTCCCACGACCTGCGGCATCGGATCGAGCGGCGGCGCCCCATGTAAGAGGTTCTCATCGAAGTAGCGCACCTCCCAGTCCGGCGGAGTCGCCGCGGCGATGCTGGTCAGCGCCAGCGAAGGGGTGAGTACATGCTTGCCGAAGCTCGCGTGCGGGTCCTTGGGATAAAAGGGGTTGATGAGCAGGGCGTAGCGCGGCTTTAGCGGGCCGGCGGGGGCGTGCTCGGAAAGAGGGGGGGCGATCCGCATCGCGTCGGGCCAGAACAGGTCCTTCATACCTTGCTCCTTGGTCGTTGGCCGCTCCCGCAGGAGTGCGGAAGGGAGAATGTTTGAAGGATGAACTGCGCGTGCGGAGGCTCTATGAAGGGATGAAGGATGGAATGTGAAGGCATGAAGGAACTTCATCGCTGACTGCGGGCGGACGGCGGCTTGGCGGCCACGCGCTCACGCCACATCTTGCGGCGCTGCGCCACGAGCCGCCAGCCGTCGGCTTCGTCTTTGGCGAAGACCAGATCCCCGGTCGCCATGCCGAGCAGCCGCACACCGCTGTTGATGAGCGTGAGCAGGGTCCGGACCACCGCCCCCGCTCCGACCGCCACCGCCGTGCCGTTGTCGGCTGAGTGGGTCTTGTGCCACTCCCCAATCCAGCGCCGCACCTCCGGCGGAATCGCGATTCCGGCGCTCACATCGGCGAGCATCAGCGAGTATCCATAGGTCTTGACGATCGCGTTCGTGGTCTCCATGAGCCACTGCGCCTGCGGCATCTCGAACGTGCCGGAGGCGCGTATCACAATCAGATCATCCTGCACGTAGTACAGGTGTTTCCCTACAGACGCCCACTCCGCCATCAGTGCTCATTTTAGCAGAAAACCCCGTCGCTGGGACTTTCCGTGTTGCAGCTAATTTGTGAGTTAAATTATTGTAATAAAATGCCTTCTTTGCGCGCGCCGCGTTCCCTCCGCACCCCTACCGGCAAGGTCTCCTAGCCATGGCCAGCAAACCCGCCGCCGTGTTCGTCGAGCGCTTCGACACCTTGGTAAACCCCACGCCGGTCAAGCCCGGAGTATGGCACCGCCGCGACGGCGGTTACGTCGTCCGCAGCCGTCCCATCGACCCGCGCACCGGCAAGCTGCGGGAGATAAGGCGGGTCCTCAAGTACGCCACCGCTGCCGAGGCCTATAACTTCTTGCAGGAGGAGATCCGCAAGATCAAGGTCGGCGCCGCTTCCGATCGGAGGCCGCGGCTGCGGCTGTCGGAGTACGCGGCGCAGCTGGTCGAGCACAAAGTGCAGACCGGCGAGATCCGCTCCGCCGCGACGCGCCGCCGCTGGAAGAGCACCCTGCTCAATCAGATCCTGCCGGCCTTCGGCGACTACTATATGGACCAGCTGCGCCGCTCCGACATCCTGAGCTGGCGCAATCAGATAGCGGGGGCGATCGCCGCCGGCAAGTACTCGCCGCGCACCTGCTCTTCGTGGCTCAAGCTGCTCAAGGTCATCGTCCGCACCTACGTCAGCGAGTATGAGCTCGACCGCGATCCGACCGTGGGCATCGCCGCCTTTGACACGAGCATGCACCGGACCTACACGCGCGAGCAGCCAAACTCCCTGTCCCCGGACGAGCTGCGCCGATTTCTGGACGGCATGCTGCGGCTTTATCCCGATGACTTCGCGATGGCGGCGCTCGGCTTCACCACGGGGCTGCGTACGTGCTCGCTGCGGCCGCTGCGCTACAAGGGACCGACGCCGGATCTGCTCATGGAGCAGGGAATCCTGCTCAATCGGCGCTCGCACACCGAGGGGCAGGAGGTCATGGAGCGGACCAAGATCGGCATCGATCAGGAGATCGCCCTGCCGCAGGATCTGATCGAAATTCTGCGCTGGCACCTGGACCGCATGCCGCCGGGTCCGATGCGCGACTCGGAGCTCCTGTTCCCCGATGAGAGCGGGCACATCGCCGGGCGCCACCGGCTGTGGCAGCACTTCCGCGAGGTGGCGGCGGCGGTCGGAATCAAAAAACGCATCACCCCGCACGGCATGCGCCGCACCTCCAAAGACCTGCTGCGCCAGGCCGGTACGTCCCAGGTGGTGTCGATGGCGATAAGCGGCCACCTGACAGAGCAGATGCACCAGCACTACTCGACGGTCAGCGAAGCCGAGCAGCGCGAGAGCCTGGCCAAGGTCATCTCCCTGGCCGGCTTCAAACAGGCCATGGCGGCGGTCATCACCCCGGCCGGCGCGCCGCAGCCTGGGGATGCGGCGACGGCGTCTGCAGCGCTTGTGCGGGCCGCCGCGGTGAGCCGGCCGGCGGCAGCCCCGCCGTCGCGCAAGCGCACCCGTCGGTAGCGTTGCTATTTCTAAGATCGGGTCGGGTCAGAAGCGCTGGGTTGGCGCAGATTTTTTGCCGCGGGTCAAAGTAGACTCACCCCAAATGAGATCGACGCGGCAAAAGCTCGCCAAACCCGCGGCCGTGATGGTCGTGCTCGGGATTTGGTTGGCGTTGGGGGAGCGGTCGGCGGCGGCCGCGGACTGGGGACCGTGGGAGCGGCGGGCGATGTTTGGCGGCGAAGTCTCCGCGACGCAGTTTGGCATCGCCGACTTCGGGGTGCGCAAGGGGCCGCTGTCGCTTCAGCTGTTCACCGACACCCTAGAGTTGCGTTATGGGCCGGAGCTCGCCCGCGGCAGGTACTGGGTGGCGGCGCGGCTGGAGGCGTTCGCCGCCGGGCTGCTCATCTCGCCGTGGCAGGACGGCGCACCCGATCCTTCGCGCGCCCTCATCGCCGGGTATCTGGGCGGGGAGGGCGGCTACATCCGCTATCTGCCGGCATCGCTGTATCTGGGGGTGGCCGGCGCGGCGCGGCTTTATCTTTTCTGGGCCCGGCCGCCGGCCACCAGCGAGCCGCCCGGGCCGACGCCGCTTTTTACCGCCGACGTAATCCTTGGCCACTACACGGATATCAGCCACATCTGGGTCCGCGCCGGCACCGATGCCGAGCTGCATGTCCTTGCGCCGCACATCGCCGTCGAAGCTACTGTGCGTCCCGATTGGCGCCTGGCCCCGCGCGTCGAGGTTCGGGCCGCCTGGGCGCGCAACCAGGACTTTCTCACCCGCACCCGCCTCGGCGGTCTCAACCCCTACGTGGTGCCGCTGGCCGGCGCCGGCTGGGCCGAGTTCTGGGTCGAGAGCTACATCGCCGTGCGCGCCGGTCCGAGCTTGCGCCTGACGCTCTCGCAGCGCACGCGGCAGAGCCTGGAGCTTACTCCGGTCGCCGACGTCGCGGGCTTTGACGGCAGCACGGCGGTCGGCTTCGCGCTGCTCGCCAAGTGGCGCTACGGCCGCTACTTCATAGAGGCAGCCGGCGGCTACGCGCCCTTCATCAAGCGCCAGGAGGGGGTTGTCCGCGTCTCAGGCTTCGTGCTGGCCGGCACGGACTGGGATGTCTTCCGCAAGCCGAAGCCCAAGGCCATAGCGAAGCCCAAGCGCTGACCGCCGGCTGCTGCATCCGCGGTCATCGCCCTCTAGCCGCAGGTTCGGGTGCTCTGCAGCCCGAAGTTGATGGTCTTTGACGGCTGCGCTCCGACCGCGCCGCCGAAGCCGAGCTCCGGCGGGTCATGGCCCAGGTTTTCGAAGAGCTTGGCCGTGGCGCAGTACAGGATGATCGGCACGAGCGCCGCCTGATCCGCCGCCGGCAGCTGCTCCAGCGCCTGCCGGCCGCCGATGCGCATGTGCACGTTGTACCCTTGCGCCTGCAGCGTCTGCGCGAACGTGTCGCCGGCCTGCGCGTCCGGATGCAGCTCATAGCGGCAGCGGCCGACGGTGCCGGCCAGGATGTCGTTTGCCAGAAGCACGTCCACGGCGAAGTTACCCAGGCCGCCTTGGATGCGGCGGATGCCGTTGGCCTCACGGATCTCCAGGGTCGCGCTTTGTTCGTTGTTCACAAAGCCGTTTACGCGGACGTGGTCACCGTTGTGCGAGACGTGGAACTGAATGTCGGCGCCGCACACCGTGCCGGCGATCTGTCCGCCGTCGGCCTTGAGCCCGGCCGACGGACTTCCCTGCTGCGGATAGGCGCCCATGTGGCGGATGGAGTAAGGCCGTCCGACATACTCCGTCGTGGGCCGCGGGTAGGGCTTGCCGTCGATTATCACCGGACCGGCGGACCCGGCGCAGGAGACAAGTCCAAGACCCAGGCTCAGGGGGCCAAGCCAGAGCGACATGCAGCGGAGAGGGGAATGTGTGCGCATGATTTCCTCCAGGGGGGCAATGGCGGCTGGTTCAGAGCATATCAGCGTCTCGAAGCGGTGGCCTTTTGGACCGCGGCATCCTCCGCGGCTGCGGTCAACCATAGCGCACTGCGCGGGGGCAGGGTAGGCAGCGGATAGTGATCGCGCGTGGCCGCGGCCACCGGGATGGCGGCAACACCGGAGAGCAGGTCGCGCTGCGCCCCCAGCGGATAGTCGGCCGGGAGCCCGAGCTGCACGCCGCTCAGCGTCTCACTGCCCAGGTTGTACACCGCGATGACCGGTGCCTTGCCGCTGCCGGCGGTCCCGCGGCTTAAGGCGAGCAGGTGCTCATTTGCGACTTGCGGGAACAGCCGCCGCACCGCGGCCTCACGCAGGGCGGGAGTCTGCCGGCGCAGCTGGATGAGCCGGCGATAGTACGATAGCAGCGAGTCGGGCTGCCCGCGCTGCGCCTCGACCGTGGCCCACGGCATCGGCGCCCGCTGGCCGCGATCGCCGGGCGAGCTGCTCTGTCCGAGCCCGATCTCTTCGCCGTAGTACAGAAACGGAGTCCCCGGCATGGCCAGAAGGACGCTTGCGGCCAGCCGCAACATCTGCGGATCGCTGCCGAGCTCCGTCGCCAAGCGGCGCTGGTCGTGATTGGTGAGAAACGGCGCGAAAAATGCCAGCGGGATGTTGGCGTGGAGCATCTGTTCCAGCGTGTAATGCAGCGGCTCGGCGATGCCGCGGCGCACGGCGTCCACGCTGGCGCCGGCCAGGGGAAAGTTGAACGCGGCGTGCAGCCCGTCGCTTGTCCCGTAGTAGCGGGCGATGCCGTCGATGTCCGTCCACACCTCGCCCAGCAGCGCGGCGCTCGGCGCTGTTTTTTGCGTGGCGGCGCGCAGCCGGCGCCACACCGCCTGCGTATCCGCCGTATCTTGGAGCGCCGATTGCGTCGTCGCCGTGATCGGATCCGGCCATTCCACGAGGTAGCGCGCCGCGTCCAGGCGGAATCCGTCCACGCCGCGGCGCAGCCACAGCTCCATGATGCCCTCCATGGCGCGCAGGGTCGCGGCATCGCGCAGGTTCAGATCCGGCATCACTCCCGAGAACAGACCCAGGTAAGCCCGGCCGCCGGCGCCCGCACCCGGCACGGCGTGCCATACGTCGTGGCCGTTCCACTTCCAGCCCGGATTGTCGCCGCGCACCACGTAGCGTCCCGCCGCTTCGCTGCCGCCGGGCGCCGCCAGCGCCTGCGCGAACCACGGATGCTGCTGCGAGGTGTGGTTTACGACCAGGTCCATCACCACCCGCAGCTGCAGCCGGTGCGCCGTACGCAGCAGCTCATCGAAGTCGGCGAGCGAGCCGAAGTCCGGGTGTACTTGCTCGTAGTCGCTTACGTCGTAGCCGTGGTAGCTCGGGGAGGGGTGGATGGGGGT
>CALFML010000500.1 GCA_937879845.1 uncultured Myxococcales bacterium | reverse complement strand
TCGCCAGCTGCTCCAGCATGATCGCCCGCTGCTCGTTGACCGTGCCTTCGGTGCGATCGACATAGATGAAGGCGCGCACCCCGTCGGCCTCCCAGCCGGCCAGTGCCAAGAGTTCATAGATGCGCGTCTCGCCCGCCTCGGTGTGCGCCAGGCGCCGCCGGCTCGGGTCGGCTTCCGGCTCGGGCTCGGTCGCGGCCAGGCCTTCGGGCATGAACCACTGGCCGTCCGGACACGGGTGCAGGATGGCGGCGCGGCGGTTGGCGAGCAGCAGGCGTCCGTCGGGCGCGACCAGCTCCAAGCCCACCTGCAGCGTGTCCAGGGCGGCAAGCAGCAGATCATAGTTGCGCAGCGCCCGGCCTTGCTCATGCTCGACAAAGCGCAGCACCCCGAGGGCGAAATACGCCAGGCAGCAGACCATCAGCACCGCCGCCCCAGCGGTAAGCCACAGCGGCGGCGATAGGAGCGGCGGCGCGAACAGCATCCCCGCCTGCTCCGCCGCCACCAGGAACAAGACCCCGCAGATTCCCATCGCCGCCGCCACGAGCGCCCCGCGGAAGTAGCCGAGCATGGCGCCGATGACGACGTGAAATCCGTAGAACATGCAGACCGGGTTGCGCACCCCGCCGCTGGCCATGAGCAGGAGCGTCAACGCCACCACGTCCGCCAGCACCTGCAGCTCCAGCTCCCGTCCCAGGGCGCTCGGGCGGCGGCTCTCGCTCGGTTCGCTGTCGCCCGGCAAGCGCTTGCCGGCGGGGCCGCGCGGCTGCGGCTCCACCGACGCTTGATACCACGCCCGCATGCGCGCGCCGATGCGCCGCAGGTACCACAGCCCGCGGCGTCCGCGGCGCTGACTTTCGGCGGCGCTAGGGACCGCCAGGCCGGCCGCCCCCGCCAGGCTGCCGAGCTCCGTGAGCGTCTTGCCGCTGATGTCGCTTACGTCGCTCGGGTCGCTCGCCTGAATCACCGCCCGCGCCGCTTGCTCGCTGAGGGTCCGCTGCTCCAGCCGCCGCAGCCGGCGCCAGAAAGCCAGGTTGTACAGAACCCCCACCAAAAGCGCGAACGCGATCGGCACCGCGTGGACCCACAACAGCTGCGCCGCCGTCGCCACGCCCAGACCCACCGCGACCCCCAGCAGCGCCAGCCAGCGCAAGCTTACAAGCCATCGCAACCGCGAAGTCAGGGGAACCGCAAAAAAGCTCGAGCGCTGCGTCGCCGCAAACATAGGTGGTTGTCCGACGGAAAAGGAGGGCGTTCCGGGCTGTGCCGGCAGCATATCAGACCGCCGCTACACGCGCGGGCTTTTTGCGGCCCGGACCCCGGCCAAAGCCACCTTGTTAAAGCCCGGCCAGGCAGGTAGCGTGCGCCCATGGAGTTATGGCAGGCACTGGTCCTTGGCGTGGTCGAAGGGCTCACCGAGTTCGTCCCGGTCTCCTCGACCGGGCACCTCATCCTGGTCCAGCATATCCTTGGTCTCCGGGGTCCGGCGGTGAGCGCTTACGCGGTGGTGATTCAGCTAGGGGCGCTGCTCGCCGCGGTCTATTACTATCGCCGGACGCTGCTCGCCACGGCGCAGGGGCTTTTGCAAAAAGAGCCGGCGGCGCAGCGGCTGTTTATCAACCTGTGCCTCGGGTCGCTGCCGCTTTTGGCGCTTGGTTATCTGCTGGGCAAGCGGATAAAGACGCGGCTGTTTGCGCCCGCGCCGGTCGCGGCGGCGATTCTGATCGGCGGGGTCGTCATGCTGGCGCTGGAGCTATTTCAGCGGCGGCGCCAGCGCTCCGGGGCGCGGCTCATCGAAGATCCGGCGGAGCTCTCGCCTTCCCAGGCGCTCTTGGTCGGGCTCGTACATACGCTGTCGCTGTGGCCGGGTACTTCGCGCTCGTTCGCCAGCATCACCGGCGGCCAGCTGGCGGGTCTGTCGACGCGGGCGGCCGCCGACTTCGCCTTCTTGCTGGCCCTGCCGACCCTGGGCGCGGCGACGGTCTATGAGCTCTTGAAGGAGGGCCACACGATCGCCGCCACCTGCGGCGGGGCGCAGCTGGCGGTCGGGCTTTTCGTCTCGTTTGTCGTCGGCCTGCTGGTCATCGCCGCGTTCTTGCGCTACCTGCGGCGCTTTGGCCTGTGGGCTTTCGCCGGCTATCGTATCGCGCTGGGCCTGCTCTTGCTCTGGACCCTCGCCGGCAGCACCGCCTTTGCCCCCTGATGCAGCGGCCGGCCTTCAGAGCGAGTAGCCGAAGCGCTTCCGGACTTGCTGGAGGTCGCCGATGCTGACCAAGAGCACGATGACCACGCCCGGATCGAGCACGAGATCCGCGGTCGGGTTGTAGACGAAGCGGCTCTCGCCCTTGCGCCGCGCCGCCACGACCAGCGTGTTGTTGCCGCGCAGGTTGGCCTCGGCCAGCGTCCTGCCGGCGACCGGAGCGTCGGCGGCGACCGTGAGCTCTTCGAAGCGGTGGGTGCTTTGGCGGTCGCGCACCATGTTGTCAAGGAATGTGACGACCATCGGTGAGACCAGCTCACCGACCAGGCGCAGACCGCCGATCGCGGTCGGATCGACGCTGCCGTTGGCCCCGGCGATCTTGAGCTTGCGCCGGCTCGCCTCGTCTAAGACCTTGCTGATGATGCGCAGCTCGCGGTTCATCGCCCGCGCCGTCAGGGTCACGAACACGTTGTCCTTGTCTTCGGTGAGGCAGGCCAGGAGGCCGGCGGCGCGCTCGATCCCGGCCTCGCGCAGGACCTCGTCCGACTCGGCGGAGCCGACGATGTAGGGGAACTCGCCGATCTCGTTGCACAGCCGCTTGAGCTGTTCCTCATCGCGATCGATCGCCACCACCGCCCGGCCGGTGTTGTAAAGCTCCGTGACGCAGTGCATCCCCGTCGAGCCCACCCCGCACACGATGATATGACCGCGCAGCTTGGCGATCTGCTTGTCCATGCGCCGCCTCCGGAAGACATCGGTAAACAGGCCCTCGACGATGAGCGCCGTGACATTTGATACGAGGAACGCCGGCACGGCAATGCCGATGAGGGCCAGCATCATCGTAAAGCCCTCCGCGAAGTAGAGCCCCTTTATCTCCAGCCAGTCGCCGTAGCCGATGGTGGTGAGCGTGATGACCACCATGAACAGGCAGTTCATCAGCGTCCAGTCGGGGCGGTGGTAGTAGTAGCGGCCCAGGAGAAAGAACATCACCGTGCTAAACAGCGTCAGCAGAAGCAGCGCCACTCCGCCCCGCTTCATATAGCGGAATGGGTCGAACGACTTGGGCACGATCGGCACCGGGGTGACAGCGGAACTCACGCGGCTCCTATGTTATCGCGGCGGGGGCTGCAAGCTCAATGTCAGCGTCGGCGCCTCGAGAGCCAGGATCCATGTGCCGCGTTCCCGGTGTCCGGCAGACTTGGCGGTTGCAAGCGTCAAAACACCGCGGAAATTTACCTACGTGTGGGCGAATTATCGTCGAGAAACAGGGAAATGGGATGCGGCGAAAAAGAGCGCTGCTATGGTTGTTGGCGGCGGCATTTCGCGTCTAAACCCTCTTAACCAAAAAGGATTTCGCCATGTCTGTTGCGGGTCTGTTTATATCTCGGATTATACCTCGGGTTCGAGGTCTGGCTGGCATCGGAAACGGTGCGGTGCTCTTGCCGCTGGCGCTGGCGGCGGGGCTCGCCGGCTGTCAGAGCGATGCCGCGATGCCGGAGCCCGAGCCTACGCATATGGAGACGCTGCCGCCGCTCGATCCGCCGGCGAGCGGGCAGGGATTTCAGTACCAGATGATCTCGGAGATCCAGCCGGGACAGGAAATCGAGCGCTGCAAGTTCGTCGTCGCCCCGCCGGAAGGACTCAACGTCAACCACGACGAAGTCCGCTATACCCCCGGCAGCCACCACGTGCTGCTCTACCGGACTCCCTATACATCGATCCCGACGATGGACATACGCGGCCAAGCCCATGACACGTCCGGCGTGTTCGACTGCGCCCAGGGGGCGACCGCCGACTGGTCGGTGAACGGGGTGATCGCCGGCGCGCAGTCCTTCTCCGGCGGATCGATGGTGGCGCTGCCGTCCGATGTCGCGGTCAAGGTGCCAGGCGGAGCGGTCATGCTCATGAACACCCACTACTTGAACGCCAGCACTGGGCCCCTCACCGCGGAGACGCGCGTCAACGTCTATACGATTCCCGACGGTCAGATGAAGCAGGAAGGCGGGCTGCTGTTCTTCTATAACCCCGTGATCAGCATACCGGCCGGCACGAGCTCGACCGCGCGCATGAGCTGCTCTGTGACCTCCGATATCACCCTCACCAACATCCAGTCGCACATGCACAAGCGGGCGGTAAACTACGAGGCCTTCTTGTACGACCAGTCCGGCCAGAACAAAGAGAGCCTCTACACCAACACCGACTGGGAGAACGTCCCGGTCAAGAAGTTCGAGCCCGGCAAGGCCATCCCCGCCGGCAGCATGTTCGACTATCACTGCGACTACAAAAACTCCGAAGCGCATGACATCCGCCAGGGCCCGAGCACCAAGGACGAGATGTGCATGCTCATCGGCTCGTATTACCCGCGCAACCCGGAGCTTGAGAACTGCCGCCGGCCGACCTGGTACGGCACCGGCAACAAGTCGTGCAACCTGTCGCTCGGCTGCGCGGTGGCGGCGCTCGGCAGCAACGACTTCTCCGCCGTGCTCGACTGCATCAGCGACAGCTGCGGCAGCGTCGGCAAGCCGCTCACCGATGCGCTGTTCTGCGTGCTGGAGCAGGGCTCGACGGGCTGCCGCGACAAGTGCCAGGGGCCGGGCGGCGGCGAATGTCAGGCGTGCATCGCCGCGGCGTGCCAGCCGCTCACCGATGCCTGCAAGGCCGCGGCCTGCAAGTAACGGCGCTGAAAGTAGCGACCCTGACCAAGCCCAGTTACGGTGAGGTCATGGAGAGAGGTCTTGTTTTTCACAACCGAGCACGGCGGCGCCCGCTGCTCGGTGTGCTGCTGGCGCTGACGCTGCCAGGGGGGGACGTTGCCGCGGCTCCGGAGCCGGCGGGGTCGCGAGCGACGGGCGGCGGAGCGCGGGCCGCAGGCGCGGCTGCGCCGCGTCCAGGGAGCTCAGGGAGCCCAGGAACGACAGCGGCACCGGCTGCGGCACCGGTTGCAGCACCGGCTGCGGCACCGGTTGCAGCATTAGATCCGAGTGTTCTTACGCTCTACTTCACCGAAGGTCCGCTGTTTCAGGCCACGGCGCGGCTGCGCAGCGGCGATGCCAAGACGGCCGTGCAGCTCATCGGCGATTATGTCGCCAAGCTGCCGGGAGAACCGAGCCGCTTGCCCGCTGCGGCGCCGGAGCTGGAGGTCAAGGTCGAGTTCCTGCTCGCGGTGGCGCAGCTGCGGGCGGCGGCGGGGCTTGGGCCGGGGCCGGAGCGAACGACGCTGGCGCGGCAGGCGGCGCAGCACTTTGATCGGCTGGCGGAGCGGTATCCCCTGCTCAAGAGCTACCACGCGCTGTACGGCGGCCGAAGCTACCTGCTGGCGCAGGCGCCTGCCGAATCGCTGCGGCGGCTTGCGGGCGTGCCCAGCGACTCGGTGCTCGACTGCGACGCGCGGTTCCTGCGCGGGGAGGCGCTGCGTGAGCTCGGCGGTGCGGATCGCGAACGGGCGGTGGCTTCCTACCGCGGATTCCTGTCGGCGTGCCCGGCAAGCGGCCAGACGCAGCGCTGGATCGCCCAGGAGCACTGCGCCGAGGTGCTCGACGCGCTCGGGCGACCGGCCGAGGCGCTCCAGCTCTGGCGCCGGCTGTATATCGAAGCGCCGACGGAAAACTTCGGGACGCTGGCGCAGCGGCGCTTTGACAAACCGGGGACGCGGGTGCCGGCGTTTTCGGCCGCCGAGCTTTTAGAGCGAGCCCAGTCCCTGTTCGACGGCATGCGCAACACCGAGAGCGAGGCGGCGTACCGCTGGGCGCTGGAGGTGCCGGATATCGACGAAGCCCAGGTGTGCGTGGCCCGCTACCACCTGGCGCAGAGCGTGTTCAAGCAGCGGCAGCGGCCGCGCGCCGCGCCGCTGTTCGATCAGGCGGTGACAAGCTGTGCCCCGGCGGCCGGGAAGAACGACGACCTGCACATGAAGTCGATGTACCAGGCGGCCCGCTGCCACGCCTCGACCGGCGAGCTGCAGCAGGCGGCGGAGCTGTTCGCCCAGGCGGAGGCGGCGCATCCGGGGCACAGCTACGCCGACGACTCGCGGCTGCGCCAGGCGGAGATGTACCAGGATCTGGCGGATCGGCTAAAGCGCGACGGGGCGCGCAAGACCTGCAAGGCCGACGCCTGCCCGGACTACGAGGCGCAGTTCGCCGCGCTCCTAAGCGACCTGCCGGAGCGCTACCCCGACGGCGACAAGCGTGCCGAGGCGCTGTGGCGGCTGGCGCTGCGCAGCTATCGCCGGGGCGAGCTCGATAAGACGCGGGCCTGGCTGGAGCAGACGCTGCAGCGCGTGCCGCGCGAGAGCGGCTGGGATCAGGAGGGCCGAACGCTTTATTGGCTCGGGCGGGTGGCGCAGCTGCAGAATAACGGCGCCCAGGCGCTGCAGTATTACCGGCGGACCGCGCAGGAGTATCCGCTGAGCTTTTATACGCTGCTCGCCCTCAACCGGGTGCGGGAAGGGTTTGCCGGCGAATTTCCCAAGCTCGTGCAGGAGCTGTATGGCACGCCGCGTCCGGAGGATGAGGCCTTCACGTTCAAGCCGCGGGCGCTGTTCGCTCTGCCGGGCTTCTGGCGTGGCGTGGAGCTCTTGCGGCTCGGTCTTGGCAGCGAGGCCAAGCGCGAGTGGAGCGCCGTCGGTATTACGGTTCCGGAGAGTAAGACGTTCCAGGTGGCCGGAGCGCCGCCGGCGGGCCCGCCCGGCGCCGCCGATGGGACGGCGGAGTCGGCCCGAGATGCGGCGGTGAACGAACAGACCGAGCGCCTGTGGCTCGCCGCCGTGCTTTACGACAGAGCCGGCGCGTGGCACATGTCGCACTTCATCCCGCGGCATATCCTGACGGGCTGGCAGCGCCACTACCCAGTCGGACCGTGGCGCAAGCAGTGGCTTTTGTCATTCCCGCGCGGCTATGGCGAGCTATTAAAAAGCGCCGCCGAACAAAACGGGCAGCCCGAGTCGCTGCAGGTGGCGATCGTGCGCGAGGAATCGGCGTTTGACCCGCTCAACGAGTCGTTTGCCAACGCCATCGGGCTGACGCAGATGATTCCGCCCACCGCCAAGCGCTTCGCCGCCGGCCTGCCCTACGATCGGGAGGCGCTGCGCGAGCCGGCGATAAACGTCGCCATCGGCGCCCGGTTTCTGGGGTTTCTGTGGAAGCTCATGGGCGGAAACGCCGCGCTGACGATCTCCGGCTATAACGCCGGCGAGGGAGCGGTCTTCCGCTGGCTGAAAAATAGCGGCAGCGAGCTGCGCGAGATCGACGCCTTCATCGAGTCCATCCCCTTCGACGAAACGCGCGGCTACACAAAGCGAGTCCTCTCAAGCTACCTCACGTACAAATGGCTGGAGCCGCTCCCCGCCGGCTCGCCGCCGACGCAGCGGGTGCCGGAGCTCGTCTTCCCGCTGCCGCCCGCCCCGGGCGCCGCAGCCAATACTTCAGCCAGCGCTTCACCTAGTACTTCAGCCAGTACTTCCGTCGCTCCAGCGCCGGTCCCAGCGCAAGCGGCTCCCGGACGGGAGTAATTCCGGCTCGTCCCAGCGGTCTTAAAATTGGAAAAGCTAGCCTTGCGACAAAGCGGCGAAAAAACGGGCGAAAGTAATTTCGGGCAAGGCGTACGCAGTTATTGACCTGCCAAGAAGCTTCATGGAAACTCGTACTTACTAGGACTCTCGTGTGCAAGTCGCTGCAGCGGTGGCCCTGATCCACGATGCCTTCTACTCTTGAAGACCCTGACGGTCCCGAAGAACCCGACGTGCCACGGCGGCTCCCCGGTGAAAAGCCCCACAGCCCGCGCCCTCGCCGCCATGCCCGCCCGTCGCTCCATACTCATCCGTTCGATGCTCTTTCCCGTCTTGACCGCCGTCTCTGCGCCGCTGTCGCGGAGCGCCTGCGAACCGCTTGCAATCCTGCCCTTGGAGGATGAACAGTCTTTATGAAGATCGCCTTCACTCACAACCTCCGCCTGACGGACGCGGAAGAAGAAGCCGAGTTCGATACGCCCGAGACCGTCGAGATGCTCGCTCAGTCGCTGAGCAAGGGCAACCACGAGGTCGCCAAGATTGAAGTCAGCGGCCCGGCTTCGCACCTGGCGGCGCGGCTGGAGGCGTTCTCCCCCGATCTCATCTTCAACCTGGCGGAGGGACGACGCGGCCGCGCGCGCGAGGCGTTCTACCCCGCGCTGTTCGAGGAGCTCGGCTATCCCTACACCGGCTCGGATGCGTATACGCTGACGCTGACGCTGGATAAGTGGCTGACCAAGCTCGTGCTCAAGGCGCACGGCATCGACTCGCCGCAGGGCCGGCTGCTCACCCCGCGCGACCTGCCCGACGCCAGCCGCATCGAGGGCGTCCTCGGCGGCTCGCTCGGCGTACCGATTCCGACCATGGTCAAGCCCAACTTCGAGGGCTCGTCCAAGGGCATCTCCGAAGAGTCGGTGGCCCGCGACTGGCGCTCGCTGCGCGGCGTCGTCACCCGCGCGCTGGAGCAGTATCCGCAGGGCATCCTGGTCGAGGAGTTTATCCCCGGCATCGACATCACCGTCCCCTACATCGAAGGCATCGGCAACCGCGACCACGAAGGGGTGCTGACCCCGGTCGAGTTTGTCATCGACGAGGCGGCGCGCGGCAAGTACAACATCCAGGACTACCGCCTAAAGAGCCTTGAGGCCAAGCGCGTGCACCAGCGCTGCCCGGCCCACCTGCCGCGCGACGTCATCGCCCGCCTGCGCGTGCTGACCCGCAAGGTGGTGCGCGTCCTGGGTCTGCGCGACGTGGCGCGCATCGACTTCCGGCTGGGCGAGGACGGCCGGATCTACTTCCTTGAAGTCAATGCGCTGCCGTCGCTTGATACCCACGCCGCGTTGTTCGCCGCCAGCAAGCGCGAGGGCCTGGACTATGACGCCACCATCGCCGCGGTGGTCGCCAGCGCCGCGGTGCGCTGGAAGCTCCTGCCCGGCGACACCGCCAAGCCCAAGTCGCGGGCGGCGGAGAAGCTGCGCATCGGCTTTACCTACAACATCAAGCGTCCGGGCAGCAAAGCGCTGGGCGATGCCGAGGCGGAGTACGACTCGCCGCTCACCATCAGCGCCATCTCTTCGGCCCTGGAGTCGCTCGGCCATGAGGTCGTGCAGCTGGAGGCCAACAGCGAGCTGCCGTCGCGGCTGATGGAGTCCAAGGTCGACCTCGTGTTCAACATCGCGGAGGGGCTGTCGGGCCGCAACCGCGAGGCGCAAGTGCCGGCCCTGTGTGAGCTGTGCGGCATCCCGTACACCGGCAGCGACGCGGCGACGCTGGCACTGGCGCTGGACAAGGCATTAGCCAAGCGGCTACTGCGTCAGCACGGCATCCTCACCCCGGCGTTCCAGGTCATGACCACCGGCCGCGAGAAGCTGTCGGCGATGCTGCGCTACCCGCTCATCGTCAAGCCGATCGCCGAGGGCTCCTCCAAAGGCATCGCCGCCAAGGGGGTCGTCGACGACGAGCACGCGCTGCGCCGGACGGTGCGCGAGCTCATCGACAAGTACAAGCAGCCGGCGCTCATCGAGGAGTACATCTCCGGCCGGGAGTTTACCGTCGGCCTGCTCGGCGACCGCCGCCCGCGGGTGCTGCCGCCGATGGAGATCCTGTTCAAGGACCAGAGCAAGAAGCGCCCGGTCTACGACTACGACGTGAAGCAAGACTGGCAGCAGCACGTGTACTACCAGTGCCCGGCCAAGCTCACCGCGCAGGAGCTAAAAGCCGTCGAGCGCGCCGCCCGCGAGACGTTCCAGGCGCTGGACTGCCGCGATGTCGGCCGCGTCGATCTGCGCATGGACTCGCAGGGTAACGTATACGTGCTGGAGCTCAATCCGCTGCCGGGGCTGACGCCGGAGCACTCCGACCTTGTGCTCATCGGCACGGCGGCGGCGATGGACTACCGCACCCTGATCGCTGAGATTCTCGCCGGCGGGCTCAAACGCCTGCGTGAGAAAAAGCGCGATGGCGGCACCCGCGCCAGCAACCACACGCGCGCCTCGGGCTTTGGCAACTCGTCGATCTCCAGCACCGCCGAGTCGGCCGAGTCGCCGATCGAGATCATCCCGCCGCGTCAGCCGGCGGCCAGCCGCTCGCGCCCGCGCCGCGCCGTCGAAGCGGTCGCCGCCACCGAAGCGCCCGCGGCGACCAAGCGCAGCCCGCGCAAAAAGACCAAGTCCAGCCACTAGCCAGAAGCTGGGACCCCGCACTGCAAGGCCTGCGAGCAGCGGCGGTTCGCGACGCGGCCATGGCGTAACTAACTGGCGGATTTGAAACCGGCGTATAACCATCACGTCCGGGACGTATGCAGCTATTAACCGACAACGACCTGTACCTGTTCAACGAAGGCCGGCACCTCCAGCTCTACCGGCGGATGGGCGCGCACCTTTTGTCGTCCGGCGGGTCCACGGCGGGGTGCGTCTTCTCGGTGTGGGCGCCCAACGCCCGCGCGGTTTCGGTGATGGGGGATTTCAACGGCTGGGACCCGGCGCGCGATCCGCTCACGCGGCGCGGCGAGTCGGGGGTCTGGGAGGGCTTCGTACGCGGCGCCATCTTGGGCCAGCGCTACGTCTACCGCGTCGTGTCGCGCTTCAATGACTACCAGATCGATAAGGCCGATCCGCTGGCCTTCTATGCCGAGACGCCGCCGGGGAAAGCGTCGGTGATCTGGGATCTGGATTACTCCTGGGGCGACGTTCGCTGGATGCAGGGCCGCAAGGCCAAAAACTCGCTGTCGGCGCCGATGTCGATCTACGAGGTGCACCTGGGCTCGTGGATGCGCGTGCCCGAGGAAGGCAACCGCTGGCTGAGCTACCGCGAGCTCGCCCCGCGGCTGTGCGAATACGTCTGCAAGGTCGGCTTCACCCATGTCGAGCTCTTGCCGGTGATGGAGCATCCGTTCTACGGCTCGTGGGGGTATCAGGTTACCGGCTTCTTCGCGCCGACGAGCCGCTACGGTACGCCGCAGGATCTGATGTACCTCATCGACATCCTGCACCAGGCCGGCATCGGCGTCATCCTCGACTGGGTGCCGTCGCACTTCCCCTCCGACGGCCACGGCCTGGGCTACTTCGACGGCACGCACCTTTACGAGCACCGCGACCCGCGCCAGGGCTTCCACCCGCAGTGGCACAGCCTGCTCTTCAACTACGGCCGCAACGAGGTCCGCAGCTTCCTCTACAGCAACGCCCTGTTCTGGCTCGACTGCTATCACGCCGACGGGCTGCGCGTCGATGCGGTGGCGTCGATGCTGTACCTGGACTATGCGCGCGAGCCGGGCGAGTGGATCCCCAACGCGCTCGGCGGGCGCGAGAACCTCGACGCCGTCTACTTCCTGCGCACCCTCAACGAAGAGATTTATCGCCTCTACCCCGACGTGCAGACCATCGCCGAGGAATCGACCTCCTGGCCGCAGGTCACCGATCCGACGTCGAGCGGCGGCCTCGGCTTCGGGCTCAAGTGGGACATGGGCTGGATGCACGACACGCGCGACTACCTGGCGCGCGATCCGGTCTACCGCAAGCACCATCATGAGGAGCTGACCTTCCGCATGATGTACGCCGGCACGGAGAACTTCGTGCTCGCCCTGTCGCACGACGAGGTCGTGCACCTGAAGCGCACCCTCCTTGGCAAGATGGCCGGGGATCCGTGGCAGCAGTACGCCAGCCTCCGGCTCCTGTTCGGCTACCTGTTCGCCCAGGCCGGCAAGAAGCTCCTGTTCATGGGCGGCGAGTTCGGCCAGCAGCGCGAGTGGAACCACGACGAGAGCCTGGACTGGCACCTCGTCGACCAGCCGGAGCACGCGGGCGTTTTGCGCTGCGTGCGCGACCTCAACCTCCTATACCGCAGCGAGCCGGCGCTGTACACCCGCGATTTCGACGATGAAGGCTTCGCCTGGCTCGATCCCGATGACGCCAGCCACAGCGTGCTCACGTTCCTGCGCCGCAGCCATGAGCCGCGCGACACGCTGATCATCGGCTGCAACTTCACCCCGGTGGCGCGGCCGGAGTACCGCATCGGCGTGCCGGCCCTGGGGTTCTGGCATGAAGTGCACAACGGCGACGCCACGATCTACGGTGGGACCGGACAGGGCAACCTCGGCGGGGTGGCGGCGCACAAGCACCCGCACAATGGGCAGCCGTACTCGATTCTGGCGCTCTTGCCGCCGCTGGCAGTCGTCATGTTCAAGCTCGCCGCGGGCGATAAGTAGCGCCGGGCGGCACCGATCGGCCGTAGCGCAGCGGGCAGCCGGGTCGAACTTTTGCCTCAGACCGCGGGAGCTTCAGGATATTCCGCCACGGCGACGAACTCGCCGGCTTGGAAGCGGAAAAGCTTGGCGCCGCGCACCGCGTCGCGATGACAAGAGATGACCAGGTAATCGACGGGATAAGTCGGCGTGTCGTCGAAAAACAGCGCCGCCCGCTTGTCCTCTTCCGAGAAGTAGGCGCCGCGATCCACGTGCGAGTGATAGATGATCTTCACCGGCCGCGCGCTGCCCGCCGAGTCCTCCAGCACCCGGATGTCCTTGAGGCTCAGGCAGTACGCGGTGGTGGCATCGCGCGGGAAGCGCTCCGGGTCCAGGGCGTGCATGCGGTTCTGCTGGTTCTGGCACGGCAGCGCTTCGTCGCATACAGCCGCATCCGCCGGACCGGAAAGGAGCCCGCACGACTCTTCCGGATAGCAGCGCAAAGCGTCGGCATAGCAAGCCGCGAGCGCCGCCTGCGTGATCACCGGCACCAAGGACTCCCCAGACCTCTCACCACTCATAGCGGCGCTCCCATTTGAGGGGGACGAAGTAGCGGTCGCCACGATCGCACAGCACCGTCGCGACACAGCCGGTCTGGCCGCAGGCCGACAGCTGGCGCGCCACCTTCAGCGCCGCGGCGACGTTGGCCCCCGCCGAATGACCGACGAACAAGCCCTCGGCCTCCTTGAGCATCTCGGTCATCTCCCAGCCGGCATCGGTGGACATCGGCAGGATTTCATCGACGCACGCCTCCGGACGCCAGATCGCCGGCACCATGGAGGAGGCCATGTGCTTTAACCCCTCCAGCCCATGGAACGCATCATCGGGTTCGACCGCGATGACGCGGATCTGGCTGCCGTCGGCCCGGCGGTGCTCTTTGAGCCGCCGCCCGGTGCCCATCACGGTGCCGGACGTGCCGATGCCGGTGACAAAGTGGGTGAGCCGCGAGCCGAGCGCCGCGAGCAGCTCCACCCCCGTGCCGAGGTAGTGGGCGCGCGGGTTTGACTCGTTACTGTACTGGTCGGGGTAGAAGTAGCGCTCCGGCTCGCGGGCGACAATCTCCCGCACGAGCCGGATCGCCCCGTCGGAGCCTTCGAGCTCCGAGGAAAACACCAGCTCCGTGCCGTAGGCTCCGGTGATCTGCTTGCGCGCCGCCGAGACGTTGGCCGGCATCACCAGCTTGACGCGGTAACCGAGCGCCGCCCCGACCAGCGAATAGGCGACCCCGGTGTTGCCGGAGGTCGAGTCGATGAGGGTCTTGTCCGGAGTCAGCCGCCCGTCGGCGACAGCGTCGCGGATCATCTGCAGCGCCGGCCGATCCTTGACCGAGCCGCCGGGGTTTACGAACTCGCACTTGGCCCACACCTCGACGCCCGGGGGCTCCAAGTTGTAAAGCCGCACAAGCGGCGTGCCGCCGATGAGATCCACGACGGAGTCCGCAGCCTGCGCCCGCCGCACGAGCAGCGCCGCATCGAGCTGCGCCCCCGCCGGTCGCCGCGGTCCGCGTTCGGCCGCCGTCCCCTCACGCAGTAAGCCGGCGCCCCCGGCAGGGCTTTCCGATTGGGAAGGGCTGGAGCAGGACGACATGGCGTTCCTATGATGCCCAACTCTTTTGGGCTACGCCGCAGATTTCGCCGCGCTCCCTATCGCCGCACCGCCCTATCGACCGCCCTATCGAAGGGGGTCGGCGCCGTCTCCGGTGGCGCCGGCAGCGTTGCCCGATGCGGCGGGATCAGGCGATCGATACCTAGTCAAAAAATGAAAGCGCCCTGGCTGCGCCGCGGGGCCCGTCGCCTGCGGCACCCCGTCGCTGACGCGCCGAGGGCCCCGCCTCCGGCGCCACCCGCTAACAGCCTGTTTCAAAAGCTACTACGCGACCTGATCACAGGACCTGCCGTGCTACGGCCCCGAGGCCGCTCCGCGCGCCAGGCCCTGCGCTCGGGCCGCTCGCTACGCTTTTTTAACAGGCTACTAGGGATTCAGCCTGGTCGTGAGCGCTTCGATGTTGTTGTGGTTGCCTGAATTTATTGTTTTAAAGTAGAGTTCGCATTTGACGATTTATTTGGATTTCCGTTGACATAAGGGGCAGTTGTTTTGTGTTCTATGTAAGAGACGTCCAAGCCAGAGGACATTTTATGTGGAAACTGCTGTCGGGTCTGCTGCGTCAAATGTTCTTGTTCTGTACGCTGGGTTTGGTTGCAATCTGCAGCTTTGCCGTGACGAGCTGGAGCGCTGAAACCACCTCGGTTTTATTCCTCGGTATCGAGCAAGGGGATAAAATAAGCGATAAGCTGACTGGCGAGCTCAACGAATATCTTCCACGCATTGGGGTCCAACCCATCGCTGCTGCCGATCTTCGACCTAACGACCGCAAGTGTACGGAACCCGACTGCCTATCAAGACTCGCGCGCCAATACGGCGCCGGCCTGATAGTCGGAGGAAGTGTCAGCGCCCATGATGAGCGTCGGCAGTATTTGACGTTATGGCTATACGATGCCGCCGGCGGCCCCAGTCACGATGCTTCCGACGTGGCCGAGCGAGCCGAAATCACCGAAAAGCTCAAGGCGCTATGTTTCCGTCTATTTCGCGAATACAATTCCCCGACAGCTGCGGCGCGTAAGGCGCTGCCGCCGCCGCCGCCTAGACGGAGTCGCCAGGTAACGACGACCATCATCCAGCGCGAGATAACCCGCCCGCTGAGCCGCACACGCAAGGGGCTGGCGATTGCCTTTGGCGCATTGGCCGGGATCGCTCTGGCCGGCGGTATCGCCTATTCGATAATTGACGGTCAGCCCACTGCGGGCTCATGCGCCGTGCAGTGCAAGTGGCAGACCCGCGATGTGGGTATTGCCGGTTTCAGCGTTGCCGGTCTGTCTGTAGTGGGCCTTGGATTGACGCTCGGCTTGCCATAACTGAATCGATGAGGAAGGACACCCATGTCTATGTGGCTGATTGGCCGTTGTATTGTCCGGTCGCTCGTCGTCCCCACTTTCATAGGGGTTTGGTTCTGCAGCTGTGATGCGTTCAAGGTCTCAGTCTGTAACGATAGCCCGCAGACGTTAGGATGTATGGATGGTATGATGAGGGTTGCCCCGCAACGATTGCATCGTGGCACAGCGACCGACAAGATTTTGTTAAAAATTCAATTCTCGGACCAAGAGGTGCTGCAGCTTATTCAGCAGGGCCGCATTCCGCAACTTGCATTTCGTCAAGGTGGGGATCCACCCGTCACGCTATTCGATAGCCAGTTAGCCGATAAAGAAGTCTTGGTGTCTGTGCCCACGGCAGCATTGGAAATGCTTGCATATGGGCCCTTCGATTTGATCGCGACCGTTAACGGGCGTCAGCTCCATGCCGGTATGAGCTTTTATCAAGATCTGCTTTGGTTAAAATACAGTGTTACAGAATTCAATCCTCCCTCTAAACCCATGGATCTAATCTATTGGCTCTCGCCAGAACGAGGTAGCATGGGTCGTGGAACTCTTTTTCATAGGGCTAAGACAGATTTATCGTCGAGATGGTTTATCGCTAGATGCAGTCTCGCAGTGGATGTGTCTAAGAAGACTATTAGTAACGGAATGTGTGACCTTGCGCCATCTTTATACGGGACAGAGCCATCATTAGACTGCGATTTCGCAACAACTTCCAATGCTTTTTTTAGTCGCTGCATTCAATTAAAAAGCGCTAATGATGCTTTCCTATCGAGAATTACAAGGACTCCACAAATGCCGGATCAAACGCTAGTCTTTCCAGAGACGCCTCAAATCCCATCTCCTTTAATGTGGAATAATAGTCAATTGATTGCTGATTCAACTGGTGACCTTGTGATTCTTCAAGACGCAGACTGTCTCCGTTATTTCGCCCCAACCTCATCTACTTCGACGGCAGCATTCATGCCATCCTGCCTTCCCATTACACTGCAGGATTCTGCCTTGGCCGTG
>CALFML010000499.1 GCA_937879845.1 uncultured Myxococcales bacterium | reverse complement strand
GCGAGGCAGGCGACGGCTTCGGGTTTTTCGATCTTGGCGATGATGAGGGTCGGCGGCCGGCTATTGGCCCCCGGGATGTTGCGGCGCGCCGCGGCGATCGCGGCGCGGGCGACGTGGATATCGATCGGCGAGCGCACAAACGACAGCGCCAAAAGATCCACCCCCAGCTCCTGCCCGACGACGAGATCGGCGTGATCCTTGTCGGACATGGACGGCGTGGAGATCTTCACCCCCGGCAGATTGACGCCCTTGTTGTTGGACAGCGGTCCGCCGACCAGCACCCGGCAGACCACCTCGTGGCCCTGGATCTCGAGCACCTCCAGCTGGAGGAGTCCGTCGTCGATCAATAGCAGGTTGCCGGGCCGGGCGTCGTGCGGCAGGCCTTCGTAGGTGATGCTGGCGCGGCTGGCGTTGCCGACGATTTCCTCGGTGGTCAGGACGAACTCGCTGCCGGCTTCGAGGACCGTGCCGGGCGCGATCTTGCCGACGCGGATCTTGGGGCCTTGGAGGTCTTGAAGCAGCGCGACCGCGCGACCGCGCTTGCTCGCTTGCTCGCGCACCGCCGCGACCACCGCCGCGTGATCGGCGGCGGCGCCGTGCGAGAAGTTGAGCCGCACGACGTCCATGCCCTCGTCGATGAGGTGGCCGATCACCTCTGGGGTGCGGCTGGCCGGACCGATGGTGCAGACGATCTTGGCCCGCCGAAAGGGGCTGGCCAGGGGGTGTTTCTCCAGCGCGGGGACAGACTGGGCCGGGGGCGATGCCATCGGAGAGTTCCTTCCAGGTTGCCAGCATCGACTCCTGCGCGACGCGGCCTACCGGGCTGCGCTGCGCGCGGGGACGACAGCTTGCACTCTTTAGCCTTTATATCGCCAAGCCGCTGCCTTTGCCTATCACTACCGCGCTTTCCGCCGAGCCCTGCCGACCGGCGCCGCGGCCCGGACTTGCCGGATTCATGCCGAACCTGAGCTAGGCAAGGACCGGGCAGGAGCCAGGCAGGGGCCGGGCGTTGCTTGCGCGAGGCTCTTTGCGCATACGCGCTGGTATGACGACCAAGCTTGCGGTAAAAGCGCGCAAAGGTTAGGAGGTCGCTGTTGCAACCGCCCAGAACGAGGACAAGGCCGATGACAAGTACGTTCCGGTCTGCCGGACAGGCCAGCCGGGCCGCGCGGCTCGGGCTTTTGGCTGCCGGCGCGATGGCGCTTTGCCTAAGCGGCTGCACCCACAGCCGCGAGCCCGACGATCTGCACGGCCAGGACGTGCGGCTCATGCTCGTCCACACGGCGGATGTCCACTCGCGCCTCCTGCCTTATGAGTACGCGCCGAACTCGCCGGATCGGAGCCTGGGGCTTTTGACCCTGCCCGGGGTATGCCGCGACGATCATGTGTGCAGCACCGATTTTGGCCGCAGCTGCATGGGCGACTCCGACTGCCAGGCGTTCACCACCGCGTCGGTCGGCGGCATCGCCCGCATGGCCACCGTGGTCGCGCGGCAGCGGGCGCGGGCGCCGCGATCGCTGCACCTGGACTCGGGCGATATGTTCGAGGGCGCGCCGATCTTCAACGTCTTCAACGGCGAGACCGAGATCCGCGCCATGGGCCAGCTCGGCGTGCAGGGCATGGCCCTTGGCAACCACGAGTTCGACAAGGGCGCGGTGCTCCTGGGCCTTGAGATCATGAACAACGGCCCGGGCTTCCCGATCCTCGCCGCCAACTACGAGTGGTCTGACCCGAGCGACCCGCGCGCCCCCAAGCTCGGGCGGTTCATCCAGCCGTATTCGATCTACAACGTGCAGGGGATCCGCGTCGGCGTCATCGGCGTCGGCAATATCTCGTCGCTCAATAGCTCGGTGGAGGGGGATAACTCGCTTGGTCTGCGGGCGCGCAACGCCAAGCAGGCGGTCGGCGACCTGGTGCAGATCGTCCGGCCGCAGGTCGATCTGCTGGTGCTCCTCAGCCATCTTGGGCCCGATGACGACGCCAGCGTCGCGTCCGACGTGACCGGCGATGCGGCGACCGAGGCGATGAACGACCCCAATGCGCAGATGCTCGGCGATGTCTCCGGCATCGATGTCGTGCTCGGCGGCCACCTGCACGTCGTGTACAGCCCGCCGGTGGATCTGGCCCACTACGATACGCAGGGAAACTTCCAGGGCCGCACCGTCATCGTCAACTCGGGCGCCTTCGCCAAGTTCGTCGGCTCGCTCGATCTGCTGGTGCACGTCGCCGACCCGCAGTCGCCGGAGCCGACGCTGCGCCGCTCTTTCATCAAGAGCTACACCTACCAGATCACGCCGATCACCGACCGGCCGTGGCAGGACGGCGATCCGACCGATCCCTGCGACCCGAGCATCCGCTGCGATCCGCCGCACCCGTCAAACTCCACCGTCAGCTGTCCCTACAGCGGCCCGATGCCGCCGCCGCGACCGCGCGTGGTGTGCATCCCGCCCGACGGCACGATGGCGCACCTGATGGAGCCCTACGAGATCAAGATGCGGCAGCAGCTCAACCTCAAGCAGGTGTATGCGGTGGTGCCGTGCCCGGCGGGGGCCAGCACCTGCCCGAAAGTCCTGCGCAACGATCCGGGCGGCGGCGACTCGCAGCTTGGCAACCTGGTGGCGACGGCGATGCGGCTGCGGCGGCGGGTCGAGGCCGACTTCGCGCTCACCAACGCCCTGGGCATCCGCGCCGATTTCGAGTCCGGACCGCTGACCCTGGAGCAGCTTTACAACGTCTTCCCGTTCGACAACACCATCACCACCCAGTTCCTCTCCGGCGATGAGGTGCTGCAGATGCTCGACTTCGTGGCGGCGCGCACGAGCGAGCGCGGCTGCCGCACCCAGGTCCAGGTCTCGGGCATCTACTTTTCGCTCGCCTGCGACAGCCGGCCGCTCAGCCAGCGCAACGTGCCGAGCAGCTGTGTCGACCGCCTCAAGGCCACCGCGGCGCAGGAGCAGGGCTGGGTGGGCTCGCACGCCTACGACGTCGTGCTCGGCGACAGCTGCCGCAAGCCCGACGGCTCGGTCGACACCACGGCGTGCCGGCCGCTCGACTGCTTCGCCAGCTACAAGGTCGCGGTCAACGATTTCATCTCGGTCGGCGGCTCCGGGTTCGTCGTGCTCAAGCGCAACACCACGCGCTTCAACACCGGCATCAGCCTCCGCGACGCGCTGGCGGACTACATCCGCACCCTGGCGCTGGACCCGCAGTACCGCTGCAGCGGCACCGATCCGAGCTGGGGCAACATCAAGGGCATAGGCCCGAGCGGCCCTTACGACTACAGCAACGTAGCCTGCTTGCTCCCGATCGCGGGAGCCCACGACGGCCGCATCCGCCCCGCGGTGCGTTAGGGCAAAAGGAGGAGACGATGGACACGGCGAATCGGCGCAAAAACCTCACTGCGCGAGCGACTTTTTTGGCGGCGGCGAGCTGGCGGTACGTATTACCGGCGGCCCTCCCGCTCTTACTTGGCCGGTGCGACTACCAAAGCGCCGGCGACCACCGCTTGACCAGCCTGCGCTTGACGTTACATAGCCCTAAGAGCAGCGAGCTTGGCAGCCCCACCGCGCCGCAGCAGGTGCCCAGCCTTAGCTTCGATGTCGAGGCCCTGGATGAAAAGGGGCAGGTGTTTCCGGCCAACACGATGCTCAGCGCGTTTCTGGCGGCGGGCGGCTCGCGGCTCTCGCTGTCAAACCCGTGCGCGGCGCCGGCCCCGGGCGGCGATCCGCCGTGGCTGCTGCAGCGCTTCCCGCTCCAGGGCGGCCGCGCCCAGAACATCGACATTGGCCTGGGCAACCCCGGCATCTTCGGTCGGGTCGAGCTGAACCTGGAAGATCAGCAGAGCCAGGCGCTCGGCAGCTCGCCGTCGATCTACTTTCCCAACCCGACAATCCCGCGGCTCGTGACGCCGCTCGATCCCAACGCCGGCAACGCTTCGTACTGCTCGCCCTACCTCGGGCGTCAGGTGGTGGTCGACCATGCGACGAGCGGCGGCAAGCTCGTGGTGTCGTCGGTGTTCCAGAGCGGCATCGGTGTCAGCGATAGCGGCGCCAGCGACTACAACAGCCTGTACGTGTTCACGTTCGGCCAGCCGCCGAGTTACCTGCGCCTTGGCACCGTGGTGAACCGGATGTCGGGCGCGATCGCCAAGTTCAACGGCATGACCCAGCTCGCCAACCCCGCCATCACGGCGGCCGATGAGCTGCGCCCCGATCTCATCCCGCCGCCGGTGGAGCTTGACGCCTCACGGCTGCCCGACAACAAGGCCATGGATCAGGTCAACAACAAGTGGCTGACCAAGCACATCGCCGCCCCCGCCCGCATCACCGGCGTGGTGTGCGAGGTGCAAAACGACGCCGGCCGCCGCGACAACTGGCTCAAGTACAACACGGTGGTGGTAAACCTCGTGGACTCGGATCCGGCGAGCAGCGCGGGCTGCTCACCGGGCCAGGATTTCAGCTTTCGTTACTTTTCGGTGCAGATGCCGGGCAAGGGCTTCGCCGGCTTCGATCCGCTGGTCGCGGCCGGCCAGTCGGGAACGTTCACCGGCATGCTGATGAACAGCGCCAGCAAGTCCGGCAAGACCCTGTACTGGACGGTCGCGGTCCGCTCGACCGGCGATGTGTGCGTGCCGTCCGGCGCCGGCTGCTAGGTCTTGCGCGGCACCGCGCTCGGCGCGCTCGGCGTGCTCCATTGGGAGCGCGTCACCACGGGCAGCTGCAGCGCCCGCTCGCGCTCCAGATCGAGGTTGCCCAGGTGCAGCGACAGCGGCGCCTGCACCCACTTGTAGATCGAGCGCGCGAACAAGCCGGCGAACTTGTTGCTCCACCCGGCCAGCGTCGCCGCGTCGTGCTCGGGAAATAGCGAGCCGAGGACGGCGGCGATCTCGGGCGGCGCCAGCTTTTCGCTCGCATAAAGGGCGAGACAGGCGTCGAGCACCGCGTACGGCATCAGATCGCGCTCGTCCTGCTGGCCGGGCGCCAGCTCGGCCGTCGCCGGGATCTTGATGGTCTCGCGGATGCCGGCGAGATTTTCAGTGGCGAGCAGGTAGTCGAGCAGGTAGTTCACGACGGTCTTGGGCAGGTTGGCGATCGGCGCCAGGCAGCCCATGAGATCGCCGCCGACGGTGGTGTAGCCGACCGCTTTCTCGCTCATGTTGCCGGTCTGCAGGAACAGCCCGCCCACCGCGTTGGACCAGTTCCACATGCGCTGGGCGCGCAGCCGCGACTGAATGTTCTGCAGCGTCAGCGCGGTCAGCTCTTCCCCGGGCTGAAGCATCTTGCGTGCCGCTTCCGCCTCGCGATCGAAGGCCTCGTCGATCGATAGGATGACAAACGGCACGCCGAGCTCGCGCGCCGCGACCTCCGCCGCGTGGCGCGTCTCTGCCGAGGAGTAGCGCGTCGGCATGTAGAAGACGCGCAGGACGTCGGCGATGCGGCGCGACAGCTGTTCCGGCGACAGATTCGCCGCGCTGCGCCGGAGGTAGCGATGGGCGATGAGCAGGCACAGCAGGCTGTCGCGGCCCCCGGACAAGGCGACGCCGATCTGACGGAACGCCCCGGTCTTTTCGAAATAGTCGCCGACCCCGAGCGCCATCGCATCGAGCAGCTCCTCGCAGAACCGCGTCCGCTCCGGCTGCGGATCGGCGTCGCCGGGCAGGAAGAAGCTGCGGTGCGCCGGCACGGGAAAGGTCAGCGCCGCGGTGCTCGCGGTGGCGGCGCGGGCGTGGATGAGGTACGGGCACTTCACGTCATGGGTCGGGGTGGTGCCGGGCTTGACCTCGTGCAGGCGGTAGTCGCCGCGCTCGCTGAACTCGGTGCGGTCGGAGCGCCAGGTGGTGTTTTCGCTGCGCAGGCGGCGTACCCGATCCAGATCGATCGTCACGGCGGAGGTCGCGGCGCAGAAGCGCGGCGCCTCATGCACCACGCGGCCGGCGTGGGCGACGAAGCCGCCGCCGTCAAAGACCAGGCCGTCGTTGGCCCCGACCGCGTTGACGTACACCGCCGCGACCAGGTTGTCGGCGGTGCGGGTGCACATCATCTCGCGCCGGGTCGCCGCCATGCCGATGCGGAACGGCGACGCCGACAAGTTGAGCACGAGCTCCGCCCCGAGGTAGCAGCGGCGCCGCATCGGCCCGTCGGGCGACCACATGTCCTCGCAGACCTCCAGCGCCACGGTGCCAAAGTCGAAGCGGAACAGCAGATCGCCAAACGGCACGATCCCCAGCGGTCCCAGGTCGAGCTCCACGAACAGCCCCGGCACGCCGCGGGCGAGCGTCCGCGCCTCGTAAAAGACGTTGTAAAGCGGCAGCTTCTCTTTGGGCACGATGCCCAGGATCTGGCCGCGGTGGCACAGCGCAGCGCAGTTGTAGATCGAGTCCAGCGCCGGCACGAGCACCCCGAGCGCGAACGCCATCGGCAGCTCCCGCGTCGCCGCGGCGATGTGCTGCAGCGCCCGCTGCTGCGCGCCGACGAAATCAGGCCACAGGAGCAGATCCTCGGGCGGGTAGCCACCGATCACTTGTTCGGGCAGCGCGGCGATCGTGACCTGGTCCGCTGAAAGCTCTGCGCAGGCGGCGATCACCCGCTGCGCGTTGTCGGAAACCGCGCCGATGGTGCTGTTGATGTTGCCAAGGCCGAGCCGCACGAGTCGCATCCAGTTCCTCCAGGTCAGGCCGTCGCTGCAGCCGTCAAGTTTACGACTATCTCCAGCAGCCGGTCCGAGATCAGAATCGGCCACGGCCCCGGGTCGGTCGCGACCTCCAAGGCCCGCAGCTGCGCCGGCAGCGCCGCCACCTGCTTTTGCACAGACGCCCGCGTTTGTGCAAGCGGCGGCAGCGCGGCGACCGGTTCGCGGCCCCGCCACACTGGCTGCAGGAGCGGCTGCCCGCCCGGCGGCGGCGGCTCCTCCGCCAAGGTCAAAAGATCGTGATCGGCGAAGCGGTACGCCTGAAGCAGACCCGGCAGCGTCGCCTTGGCGGAGCCGCGCGCCAGCTTCATGGTCAGCTTGCCGTAGCCGTTGCGCACAAGCTTGCCCACGGCACCGATCCCGGTGGCGGCGTCGGGTGAGCAGGTGATGTTCTCGCCGATGCCGAAGCCGTCGGCGCCGGCCCGCGCCAGCTCGCGCACCCGCAGCTCATCCAGGCCGTCGGAGACGAAGATCTTCACGTGCGCGGCGCCAAGCTCGGTCAAAAGCGCGCGGGCCTTGCGCACGGTCTCCGGCGTGACGTTGGAGTCAAGGCGCACGCCGCGGCAGCGGCCGGCGGTCGCCTGCACCGCGCTCGTTATGCCGCGGAAGGTGTCGTAGGTATCGACCAGCAGCGTCGCGGCGTGCGGGAACAGCTCGCAGAAGGCGGCGAAGAACGCGGCCTCGCTCTGCGCCACCGGGATCCCGATCTGCTCCGCCGCCTGGATGGCGAAATGATCCATCGTACCCACCGATGGGATGCCGTAGCGGCGTGTCGCCGCGAGGTTGCTCGTCGCATCGCAGCCGGCAAGGTGGGCGGCATAGGAGGCCTCGACCGCCGCTTGGGGGTGGGTGCGGCGCTGTCCGAACTCGAGCACGGAGCGGGCGACCCCGTCTTCGCGCGCCGCGCCGACCACCCGCGCCGCTTTGCTCGCCACCATCGACATGTAGTTGAGCCACGACAGCCAGGGGGTCTCTATCAGCTTGGCCGTGACCAGATCCGTGCGCACCTGAATGAGCGGCGTATAGGCGGTGAGCTGCACGCCGTCGATTAACACCGGTTCGCCGTTTGTGCGGCGGGCGGGTCCGGCAAAAGCGAGCGTGCCTTCGGGCAGCGCGTCGATGTCGCCGACAAAGCCGTCCAGACGCGCCAGCGCCGCGCGCACCGCCTGACCCGGCGCGCTGCGCAGGGCCGGCGCGAGCACCGGGTGCTCATCGAGCATGCGCAGGTCCTCGGCATCGAGGCGCAGATCGCGGCAGTGGCCAAGGATGCTGCGCAGGCCGGCGGTGACGACGTAGTTGCGGTGGCGCGGCAGGCGGCGGAAAAAGAAGCTCATCGCCAGCCCGGCACTCTCGCCGGCGCCGGTGGAGTCCGTGAAGTCCGTGCGGTCCGGAGACGCTGTGGCCAAACGCCCCTGCGCGGCGTGGGCGATAAGGGTGGTCAGCTGATAGACATCCACCCCCAGGGCGGCCAGGGTCACGCCGGACTCCGGGCGGGGCGCAGGCTGCGCGCCTCCACGTGCCGCACCCCGGCGGCGGCCAGCGCGGCGCTGGTTGCCGCCGCCTGATCCGGGAACACCGCGCGGCACAGGTCATCGAGCACCACCACCGCAAAGCCCTCCGCCGCCGCGTCCAGCGCGGTCCAGCGCACGCAGAAGTCGCGCGCCAGCCCGCAGACCACAACGCGGGTGACGCCGCGCGCCGCCAGCAGCGCCCCGAGCCCCGTGGTCCGCCGCTCCCCGCCCGGCCCGATGTTTTCGCGGAACGCGCTGTACGAGTCGATGTGCGCCGCGGTCCCCTTGCGCAAGAGCAGCGTCAACCGATCGGTCGGCAGGCCGGCGTGCAGCTGCGCTCCCGCCGAGCCTTGCACGCAGTGCGGCGGCCACAGCGTCTGCTCGCCGCCGTAGAGCGGCACGGTGGAAAACGGCGCCCCCTTGTCCGGCGCGGCGAACGAGATGTGCCCGGCCGGGTGCCAGTCCTGCGTCGCCACGATGGTGTGAAACCACGGCAGGAGGGCGGCGATCGGCGCCACCACCTCATCCCCCTGGGCCACGGCCAGCGCCCCGCCCGGCATGAAGTCGAGCTGCAGATCGATGACGAGCAGGGCATCGCGCTCGCGGTCGATTTCGATGACGGGTTCGATGACGGGTTCGATGACGGGTTCGCTGACGGGCACGATCACAGGCTCGATCACAGGCTCGGTCGCCGTCATGAGCTCGGGCTTCGTCTGGGTCTCCAAGGCAGGCTCGCGGATAGGCTCTTTGGTCATGCTAGGGCCTCGCTGGTCTGTTGGCGGCTAGAGGCGGCAGGATTCTGCGGCGGCGGTGGAACCGGAAGCAGCGCTGGGCGCAGCGGCGGCGGCGATAAGCTCGTCCAAGCCGCAGTCGGCGGCGCTGCGGAGCTGGAAGTCGCGGCGCAGGTGCGCTGACAGGTGGCGCAGCGCGCCGGCCACAAGGCCGCGTACCGAGACCGCCGCCCCCGCGAGCGTTGCCCCTTCGGCGCGCAGCGAGGTCATGACCTGCGCCGGCAGCCCGCACGGGTTGAGGGTGGCAAACCGCGACAGGTCGGTCGTGACGTTCAGGGCGAAGCCGTGGAACGTCACCCAGCGCCGCACCGCGATCCCCAGCGAGGCGAGCTTCCGCTCCGCGTCCGCCGTCCACACCCCGGTCTGACCCGGCCGGCGCCCCACCGCGACGCCGCACTCCGTGCACAGCTCGCCCACGGCATCTTCGAGCGCCCGCAAGTAGGCATGGAGATCGCGCTCTCCCCAGGGGTCGCCCTGCTCGGCTCCGCGCCCCGGCCGCAAGGCGAGGATCGGGTAGCCGACGAGCTGCCCCGGCCCGTGATAAGTAGCGTCGCCGCCGCGCTCGATCTCGAAGACGGGAAAGCGCGGATCGAGAATGTTGGCCTGCGCCCGCTGGCGTCGTCCGACCGTGATTACGTCCGGATGCTGGCACAGGAGCAGCAGATCCGTCCCCGCCCCGCGCGCCCGCTGCTCGACCAGGAGCTGCTGCAGCCGCCACGCCGTGCCGTATTCGATTTCACCCAGATAGACGGCGGCGGCGGGCAGCGGGGCTGCCGGCTCAGGCGGACGACTTGGCGAGCGCATGGCTCACACTTTAACGCTGACCGTGGGGATGCGCCCATAGAGCTTGGTGATGTGGCGCAGGTGATCGAGCCGGCCGTTGTCGAGCTGCCCCGGCAAGAGGCGATACTTCCAGTTGCCTTCGGGGATGCCCGGCGTGTTCATGCGCGCCGCGTTGCCAAGCCCCAGCACGTCCTGCACCGGGGTGATCACGGTATCGGCGACCGTGCCCATGGCCAGGCGGATGAGGGCGAAGTGGGCGTAGTCGGGGCTCGGGTTGTGGCCCAGGTAGTCGTGGATCTTGTCGCGCTCGCGGGCGGCCTGGGCGGCGGTGCGGGTGCCGTCGGTCTCGCCGCGGTACCAGCCCATGATCGTGGCGTTGTCGTGCGTGGAGGTGTAGACCACCATGTTCTTGCGGAACGCCCACGGCCGGCCGTCGTAGTTATCGTCTTCGCCGAAGCTGAACTGGAGGACGCGGATGCCGGGGAAGGCGAAGTGGTCGCGCAGCTCCTCGACATCTTCGGTGATGACGCCGAGGTCCTCGGCGATAAAGCGCGCCTCGGCGGTGCCGGGGTGCTCGCGCAGCGCCTGGAACAGGGCGCGGCCGGGGGCGGGGACCCAGCGGCCGATCTCGGCGGTCTCGGCGTCGCCGGCGACCTCCCAGTGGGCGGCGAAGCCGCGGAAGTGGTCGATGCGCACGCGGTCGAACATGCGCGCCGCGCGCTCGACCCGGCGCTTCCAGAACGTGAAGCCGCCCTCCTGCATGCGCAGCCACTCGTAAAGCGGGTTGCCCCACAGCTGGCCGGTCTTGGAAAAGTAGTCCGGCGGCACGCCCGCCTGCACCCGCAGAAGGCCATCGTCGTGGAGCAGGAACTGCTCGCGCTCGGTCCACACCTCGACGCTGTCGTGGGCGACGAAGATCGGCACGTCGCCGATGAGCTCGATGCCGGCGGTGCGGGCGGCGCTGCGCAGGGCGCTGAACTGGCGGTCGAGCTGCCACTGCATGAAGCTGTGCAGCGAGCAGCGCGCCCCGAGCCGCACCCGCGCCTGGGTCAGCGCCTGCGGCTCGCGATCGCGCAGCGGCGCCGGCCACATCGTCCACGGCCGCAGCCCGCACTCTTCCTTGATCGCCATGAACAGGGCGTACTCATCGAGCCAGTCTTTTTCGGCGACGCAGTAGGCGGCAAAGTCGCGCAGAAGCGGTCCGAGGTCGGTCTTGGCGCCCGTGACCTGGCCATTTTGCGCCGCCTGGAGGCGCGTCCACGCTTTCTCCAGCCGCGGGCGCTTATAGGCCTGGGCCGCGGCATAATCGGTGGTGTCGCTCGCCGGCGGGGCTCCCGCCAGATCCGCGGCATCGAGCAGGCCGGCGCGGACCAGCGCCTCCAGGCTGAGGAGCAGGGGGTTGTTGGCAATCACCGAAGCCGTCTGGTAAGGCGAGTCGCCGTAGCCGGTCGGTCCGAGCGGCAGCACCTGCCAGGCGCGCTGGCCGCCGCGGACCAGCCGCTCCAAGAACTTGTGCGCCTCCGGTCCGAGGTCGCCGATGCCGCCCGGTCCGGGCAGCGAAGAGAAGTGTAGAAGTAGCCCGCTGTGACGCAAAGATCCTCCATCCGCCGCTAGCTGCGCAGGGTCCGCAGCCGCGGCGCCCTGGTCTCCACCAAAAGAGATCTAGCGATCCGTAGATATATCGGTCCTAGTATACGAGCCGCCCGCTGCCACCGGGCGCGGATTTGCACCCGGCCGCGCATCGGCCAAAGCTCGACGAGAGAGCCGGAGAAAAAGCGCTGCGTTGACTTTGCCGGCACCGCGCTGTCACGATCACAAGCAGCTGCCTAGGAGTGTGGTTTGATGTCCGAGCCCATGGCAAAAACTGATTCGACCTCGGCGCCTGCGGCCGAAGCGGGGAGCGCTGCCGCCAAGGACTCTGCGGTCCCGCCTTCCGGCAGCACCGCCGCGCCGATGCCGCCGCGCGCGCTGCTACTGGACGCCGGTCTGTGCTTTGTCGGGGTCGCGGTCTGCTACTGGAAACGCAGCGTGTTCCTCGATATCTCCGACAGCTCGGTGCTGGCGCTCAGCCTGCTTTTGCCGGGACTCAACCTGGCGGCGCTGCTGTGCAGCCTGCGCGGCTACAAGCTCGGGGAGGCGGCGCTGCACTACCGCATGGCCGTCGGCGCGGTGCTGACGCTCTACTACGCATACCTGGGGCTGCACCTGGCAGGCTGGTACGAGTCGCCGCTCGGTGCGACGCTGACCTACGCCGCCGGCTCCGCCACCCACCTCCAGACCGGCGCGGTTCTGGCGGCGCTGGCGCTGCAGAACCTATACGCCGCCGACGCCTGCCAAAAGACGCTCGCCGCCCTGCGTCCGGCCGTTCCCCCGCCCGCTCCCGTCGCCGTCGTCGAGACCCGTCCGGATCCGGTTCCGAATTCGGTCCGGGACGCGCCGACGATCATTCCGACTTGAGCAGGTAGCGCGTAACGCCGGCGCTCGCGCCTTTTTCAGCGACCCAGCTGCAGGCGCGCGCTCCGCGGCATGGCGGCCGCGCGCTGATTTTTCCGCCGCGCCGCTAGGTGAGGTTGTGGATCTTGGCGACCTCGGTGATGGCCATCTTCGCATCGGCGGCTACCGGCTGGCCGGCGTCGTGGGTGCCCGGCGTGTAGCTTGCCGGATCGACCATCACGCGCAGCACCGCAAGGACGCTGGCCGCGAGCGCGTCGAGGTTATAGCCGCCCTCCAGCACCGCCAAAAGCCGCGGCTGCACCTGCAGCATCAGGTGCACAAGCTGCGCATAGTCGTCCTCATGCAGCGCCATTCCGGCGAGCGGATCGCGGGCGTGGCCGTCAAAGCCGGCGGACACCAGAATCAGATCCGGGGCGAAGCGGCGCAGGGCCGGCAGCACCACCCGCTTCCAGGCGAGCCGATACTCCGGACCGGCCGAGCCCTCGGGCAGCGGGATGTTGATCTTGGTCCCCTTGGCCAGCCCCTGGCCGACCGCGGTCACCGCGCCGGTGCCGGGATAAAAGGGAAACTGGTGGCTGCTGATGAACAGCACGCTGCTGTCGGCGGCGAAGATTTCCTCGGTGCCGTTGCCGTGGTGGACGTCGAAATCGACCACCGCCACCCGCGCTCCCTGGGCCCGCGCCGCCATCGCCGCGATGGCGATGTTGTTGAGCAGGCAGAACCCCATGGCGTGCGCCTGGCTGGCATGGTGGCCCGGGGGCCGCACCAGGGCGAAGCCGTTATCGCCGCTGCTGCCGAGCACCCGCAGCGCCAGCTCCGCCGTACCGCCGGCGGCGTTGAGCGCTGCCTGGTAGGTGCCGGGACCGTAATAAGTGTCCGGATCGAGCCAGCCGCTGCCGCGGGCGTTGTGCTCGCCCATGCGCTTTTCCAGATCGTGCAGGTAGTCGGGCGTGTGCACCCGCAGGAGCTCTTCCTGGGTCGCCGGCCGCGGCGCCAGCGTGCGGTAACGGCCGCGCAGCTCCGAGGCTGCGAGCGCGCTCAAGATCGCCGCCAGGCGCTCCGGCCGCTCCGGGTGCTCGCCCAGGGGGCGGTGGTTCAAAAACAGATCGTCGGTACAAACGTAGGTCGCCACCCTCTAATCATACCTGACTAATCAAAGATGATAGGTGACCGGGCCACTGCGACGCTGCAAAACCAGGCGGCGGCGCGGTCCTGATTGTGTTATGGGTGCACTACCGTCCGAATGAACTTGCCGAGCTCCGATCCACCGGACCCGAGGGAGGGTCGCTCCTCTTCGTCCCCTGCTCAAAGCCCGGGTGGCGATACGAAAACCGCGGCCGGCGATCCGGTCGCAGTCACGGTGGAGCTGCGCAAAGGCTTTGGCCGCGATCAGGTGCTGCGCGGCGTCTCGCTGCGCATCGGGCGCGGCGAGCTGGTCGGGCTCATGGGCCGCTCGGGCTCGGGAAAATCGACGCTGCTGCATGTGCTCGGCGGGCTCGATCGCGAGTTTTCTGGCAGCGTGCGGCTGTTCGGGCAGGAGCTGGCGCAGCTGTCGGATCAGGCGCTGAGCCGCCTGCGCAACGCCCGCATCGGCTTCGTGTTTCAGTCGTTTCACCTCCTTGACCATGTAAGCTGCGTGGACAACGTCCTTTTGCCCAATGCGTTCGCCGCCGCGCCGCTTTTGCGCCGGCAGGCGGTCGAACAGGCGCGGCACGCCCTTGACCGCGTCGGTCTCGGCGATCGCTGGCAGTCGCGCCCCGCCGAGCTGTCCGGCGGCCAGAAGCAGCGGGTGGCGATCGCGCGGGCGCTGCTTTTCTCACCGGAACTTCTGCTGTGCGATGAGCCCACCGGCAACCTGGATGCGCACACCGGGCAGCAGATCATCGAGCTGTTCGCCCGCCTGAACCAGGACGGCCTGACGATGCTGCTGGTCACCCATGAGCAGCGGGTGGCGCAGGCGGCGCAGCGCATCCTGCGGCTCGTGGACGGGCAGCTGGCCGACGGCAGCTACGATGAGGCGCTCGCCGGCGTGACGGAGGGCAAGCCGTGACCCCGCGCCAGAGCGTGCATCTGGTCGTGCAGAGCGTAGCCCGCGCCCCGCGCGCCTTTGCCTTATCGGTGTTTGGCATCGCGGTGGGGATCTCCGTTCTGGCGTTTTTCCTCGCCTTATCGCAGGGTATGCAGCGACGGGTGCTCGGGCGGATCTTCCCGGCGGATCGGCTGGAGGTCGTGCCGGCCAAGAGCTCGCTCGATCAGAGCGCCTTGGGCGCGCTCGACTCGCTGCTTGGCGGACCGCGGCTGCTTTCCGATGAGCTGGTGGCGGAGCTGCGCGCCCGGCCGGAGGTCGCGGCGGTGTTCCCGCGCATGCGCCTGGCCTTCCCGGTGCGCGGCTGGGGCGGCGAGTCCATCGTCGGCCGGACGATCTACACCGAGCTCATCATCGACGGCATCGATCCCGCCGCCGTGACCGAGCCCACCGGGCCGGTGACGTTCAGCGACCACGTCAGCCCGAACAATCCGTTTTGCACCGAAGACAAAAACTGCGCCGAGGGCACCTTCTGCTCCTGGGACATAAACAAGTGCGAGCCGCCGGTGCCGGTGATCGTCTCGCCGGTGCTGCTGGAGCTTTACAACGGCTCGATCGCCAAGACCCACGGGCTGCCGCGCATCAGCGGGCTGCTCGCCGGGCGCATGCGGGGCCTTTTGCTGACGGCGGAGCTCGGGCGGTCGTTCGTCACCAAGCGGGCGACGGGGACGGCGAAACAGCGGCGGATGATGCTGGTCGGCATAAGCGACCGGGCGCAGCCGCTCGGCATGACGGTGCCGCTGCCGTACGTGCAGCGCTGGAACGCCGAATACGCCGGCGAGCGGGCGGCCAAGGAATACTCCAGCGTCTCGGTCCAGGTGCGGCCGGGGCACAGCGTCACCGCGGTGGTCGATTACGTGCGCAAGCTCGGCTACACCATCGAAGACAACGGAGCGGAGCAGGCGGGGCTGGCGGTGACGCTCATCACCGCGCTGTTCGTGCTGGTCTCACTGTCGACGCTGATCGTCGCCGCGGTCAACGTCGCGCACACGTTCTTCCGCGCCATCGCCGAGCGCCGGCACGAGCTCGGCGTCATGCGCGCGGTCGGCGCCACCGAGCGCGATGTGCGAGTGCTGCTCCTGGGGGAGGCGGCGGCGGTGGGGCTTTTGGGCGGAGCGGCGGGTCTAATTTTCGCCCGGCTTGGCGGCTTTGGCATCGACCTGCTGTCGCGCAAGGTGCTGCCGGAGTTTCCGTTCAAGCCGGAGAGCTACTTTTGGTTCTCGCCGCAGCTTCTGCTCATGCTGCTGGGATTTTCGCTGCTCGTGTGTCTTGTCGGGGCGGCGCTGCCGGCGCGGGCGGCGGCGCGGCTGTCGCCAGCCGAGGCGCTGTCCGGTCGTCCAAGCTGACCCGGCGGCGGCAGCTGGCGCGGTCGAGCAGCAAGCTGACCAGGATCACGCTCACCGCGATCAGGTAGACGAGCGCGATGAGGACGCGGTAGGCAATCGAAGCCGGCGGTTTTTTGTGCGGCCCGCTGGCCGATAGAGACGCGACGCTCGCCGGCGGCGGCATGGACTGGGCTGAACGCGGCGCCCATGCCGGGGTGCTGGATGCCGACGCGCGCCCGAGCGGCGACGAAGAGGGGGCCAGCGGCGGGTTCGAGCTGCGCCGCCCCCCCACCACTGGGCCGGAGCGGCCGGATAGGAGCGGCCCCATCGGCGCCGGACCGGAGCGGCCGCCCGCCAGCGGTACCGCCTGAACCGCCGGTCCTGACTGCCCGCCGGCGTAAGGACCGCTAGGACCGCTGAGCGAGGCGCGCGACGCCGGCGGCATCGAGCGCCGCGAGCGCAGCACCGGCGCCGCCGCCGCCGCCGCCACCGCCGGCGGCAGGGCCAGCGGTGCCAGGTCGTCGGGTTTTTGCCACAGCACCTGCTGCGGATTTTTCTGCGCTTCCTCTAGCGCCGCCGCAAACTCCGCGCAGGAGCGGAAGCGGCGGTCGCGATCGCGGCACATCGCGTGCATCACCACCGACTCCAGCGCCGGTGAGATCTCCGGGCAGCTGTCGCGCAGCGGCGGCGGCTCGGTGGTCAGGATCTTGGCCAGGAC
>CALFML010000498.1 GCA_937879845.1 uncultured Myxococcales bacterium | reverse complement strand
TGGTAGCCGTCGTTGAAGGCGCGGCGGTTATAGCCGGAGTTTATGCAGGTGATGCTGTTGCGATAGCAGTTGTCCGGCGCCGCGGCGTCGATAAAAGCGTGCTGGCCCCAGTTCCCCGCCATCATCAAAAACCGAATGACGACAAGCGGCACCACCAGCACCACGAGCGTCGCCCGCCACGACACGGCGGCGCCGGCCAGCACCAGCGCGAACCACACGAGCTCCCCGACCAGCGCCTGCCGCGCCAGCTTATGACGGCCGTTGCGACGGAAGTAGGCGACGAGGTCGTAGGCGCCGCGATACATGAAGCGGCCGTAGTACTGCATGAAGTGCCAGAACGAATCGCGCTGATAGTGCATCGTCGAGCTGAGATCCGGCTCCAGGTTGTTCTCCGGATGGTGCATGCCGACGTGGTGCGCGTAGTACGTCCCCGGCGACTGCCCGAACAGCGGCCCGAGGATCGACGGGATGTACTGGTTGAAGAGCTCCCACTTGGGCCGGAACAAGCGGCGGTGGCTCGTGTTGTGCAGCATCAGCGTGTAGGGCGCCAGAAACACGGCGAACACCAGCACCCAGTACAAAATCGCCAGCAGCCACGAAAAACGCGGCGCTAGAAAAAAGTACGCGGCGAAGGGAAGGAGGATCGCGCTCTGCAGCGCCGCGAGCTTCAGAAACGGGATGTCGCGGGCGTCGCGGATAAAGCGCAGGGCGAGCCGGGTGAGCGGCGCGCTCGGATTGATTACCGGTTCTCTGGGATCAGAGATGAAAATCTCGACGGGGCTGTTCATGGACGGGTCCTGTGCGGGCGGATATTACGGTATTCAGGTTGGCTCTGCGACCCCGCAGCGCGGCGACTTGCAGGTCGGGCCAGTGTCCGCCCCTCCAGCTATGCTAGGGTCCGAGGCTGAGCGATGCGCGTCTACTATGCCGATCACTACGAAGTACCGCTGCCGCCCGGGCACCGCTTCCCGATGGAGAAGTACGCGCTGCTCCGCGCCGCCCTGATCGATCGCGGCATCCTGCGCCTCCGCTCCGCGCCGGGACAAGCACCGGACGAGCTGTGCCCCGCTGACCCCGCGCCGCTTGCTGCCGTGGCGCTGGCCCACACAAGTGATTACCTCGACGGGGTGATAAACGGCACGCTGTCCGCCAAGCTCGTGCGCGGGCTCGGGTTTCCTTGGTCGCCGCAGCTCGTCCAGCGGTCGCTGGCGTCGGTCGGCGGCACGATCGCTGCGGCCAAGTCCGCCCTTGAGGGAGGCAGCGGCATCGCCGGCAACCTGGCCGGCGGCACGCATCACGCCTTTGCCGACCGCGGCGAAGGCTTTTGCGTCTTCAACGATCTGGCCGTCACCACCCGCCTGCTGCTGCGCGATAAGCAGGTGCGGCGGGTCCTCATCCTTGACCTCGATGTACACCAGGGCAACGGCACCGCGGCGATCCTGCGCGACGATCCGGGGGCGTTTACCTGCTCCCTGCACGGCGAGCGCAACTACCCGTTCCACAAGGAAGCAAGCCACCTGGATGTCGGGCTTCCCGACGGCTGCGGCGACGATGAATATCTGACGCGGCTGCAGCCGTCGCTCGGCGAAGCGCTGTCGCGCGCCAACCCGGATTTGATCCTGTATCAGGCGGGCGTGGACGCGCTCAAAGGAGATCGCCTGGGCCGCCTTTCGCTGACGCACGCCGGGCTGCGCCAGCGCGATCGCCTGGTGCTGACGGCGGCGCGGACCCGCGGCGTGCCGATCGCGCTCACGCTGGGCGGCGGCTATGCCAGCCCGATCACCGCAACCGTCGAGGCGTACGTTGGCACCTACGCCGTGGCAAAGGAGCTTTATGGCTGACTTCCGCAGACCTCCCGCTTCCACCGGCCGCCGCGCCAAGGTCCTTTTGAGCAGCGAGCAAGCCGTCTACGACTGCGCCGTGGCGGCGCTTGCGCGCAGCGCCAAGACGGTCGCGCAGCTCCGCCAGCGCTTGCGGCAGCGGACAATCCCCGGCGCGGAGGGGGAGGCCCTCATCGACGCGGCCATCGCCCGGCTGAAAGACCACGGCTATCTCAGCGACACCCAGTTTGCCAAGAGCTACGCCGGCTCGCGGATGACGCAGTCGCACTTTGGGCGGCGGCGCATCGCGCAAGAGCTGCTGCAAAAAGGCGTGCCCGCCGATCTTGTCGAGCGCGAGCTCGGCGCCGCGTTCGCCGAGACCGATGAGCTCACACTCGCCCAAGCGTTTCTGGTGAAAAAGCGCGTGCGTCCGCCCGCCGATGAGCGCGATGCCGCGCGGATCTTCCGGTTGCTCGCTCGCGCCGGCTTTGGGGCCGGGACGGCGGCTCAGGCGCTGCGGCATCTGCGCGCCGCGCATGCCGCGACCGCCGCGGAAAAGGAGCACGGTCGCGACAGCAGCCTGGACGGCTTCGGCGACTCCGGCGGCCTCGCCGACTCCGACTAAGAACCCCTGTCCAAGCCGAAGCGAGGAGACCCGATGGCGGCGGCGACTAAATTTAAGAGGACCAGCCTTGGGGCTGTGAAAACGGGCGTGCCTATCTGCCTGTAGGGCCGCTTGCGCTCCGGTGCGACCGAGTGTGGACTGTAACCGGGTCCGCCGAGCGCTGGTTCACGCCAAGGGTCTATACGCAAGCCTGCACTTTACGTACGATCTTTAGTCATGATCGGGAGATCTGCGTACCTGGCAGAGGTCAGGGCAGGGGCCGGCCGGAGACTGGCTGAGCGGGGGCTGCGCCCGGCAGGTGCTGCGCGCGTATGAAGCTCGCTGGCTTTCAGCTTTCGCACAAGCTTGGCGACGGAATCCTCGGACCGCTATATGCGGCGGTGGAGTCGTCTACGCAGCGCCGCACGGTGGTACGCATCCTGCCGGACGACGCGGCAGGCGACCCGGCAGTACTTACGAACCTGCAGGGGCTCGCGCGGGCGCTGACCGAGCTTGCCCGGCCCGAGTTTCCCGCGCCGCTGGCCTGCGGCCGGACCGCCGATGGGAAGGTCTATGCCGCGGTTCCGCTCGCAGCGGGAGAAAGCCTGGCGGTGAAGCTGAAGCGCCACTCCGGAGGCGCGACGGAGGCGGTAGATACGCTGCGGCTCGGTCAGAGCGCCGCCCAGGCGCTGGCCGCGGCCCACGCCCGCGGCCTGACTCACCTCGCCCTACGCCCGAGCCAGCTGCTCATCGACGATACCGGACCGGAGCCGAAGCTATCCGTCCTGGGCCTGGGCATGCGCGCGGCGCTTGGCCGCCCGCGCGTCATGGATCTCCCGCCCGCCCTCTGGAGCTATACCGCCCCCGAGCAGCGGCAGCCCGGCGGTCCGGCCCCCGATAGCAAAGCCGATGTCTACGCCTTGGGCGCGGTGCTGCTGTGCGCGCTTACCGGCATCGTGCCGCCGCTCGACATCGACAGCGACAAGGTGCGCGTGGCGTTACGGGCCCAGGGCATGCCGATGGTCGCCGCGGCGATGTCAGGGCTCATCCTGCGGGCGCTTGCCCCGGCGGCGCGGGAGCGCCCGACGATGGCAGAGCTGGCGCAGCAGCTCGACGCGCTGAGCGCCGCGGTGGCCAAAGCGCCGCGGGCGAGCGAGCGCCCGGCCGACACGGTCCCGGGTCCGGCCCCGCGTGCCGGCGAACACGCCGTGGCGACCGCCTCCGGCCTTCTGACCCCCATGGTCGTAGGTCCAGCCGATCCGCCGCCGGTCTATGTCGCGGCGGCGCCGCCGGAAGCCGCCGACCCGCGCATCGGCACCTTGTTTGGCAACTTCCGCGTCGTACGCAAGCTCGGCGAAGGCGGCATGGGCACGGTGTATGAGGCCCGCCACCAACAGATCGCCCGCCGCGCCGCGATCAAGATCCTGCACCCCGAGTACGCCGAAAACCCCGAGTACGCCGAGCGCTTCCTCAACGAAGCGCGCTCGGTCAACATCGTGCAGCACCCAGGCTTGGTCGAGATCTTCGAGTTTGGCCGCCAGCCCGACGGCACGCTGTACATCGTCATGGAGTTTCTGAGCGGCCAGACGCTCTATGCGCGCATGACCCAGGGCAAGGCGGAGTTTTCCTCCAAGGAGGTGGTTCCCATCGCCCTGCAGCTGGCGCGCGCGCTGGCGGCAGCGCACGAAAAAGGCGTGATCCACCGCGATCTCAAGCCGGAAAACGTGATGCTGATCCCCGACCCGGTAAACCCGGAGGTGGAACGGGTCAAGGTGCTGGACTTCGGCATCGCCAAGGTGGATGCGGCGCAGCGGCGGCGCTCGGATCCGGAGCGCCGCGACCGCGACACCCGCAGCGGCGCCTTCATGGGCACGCCGCTGTACATGTCCCCGGAGCAGCACGGCCACGCCGAGCAGGTGGACGGCAAGGCCGATGTCTTCTCGCTCGGGGTCGTGCTCTATGAGCTGCTCGTCGGCAAGCCGCCCTATACGGGCAACTCGCTAAGCCTGATTCAGCGTCAGCCGCCGCCGGTGGGCAAGGTCAACCCGAAGGTGCCGCTGCCGCTTCAGACCTTGGTCGCGCGCATGATGGCGGTCGAGTCCGCGGCGCGTCCGACGATGGCGGAGGTCGCGCAGACTCTGGCCCCGCTGGTCGACAAGCGGCGCGGGGCGCGCGGGCTCGTGCGGGTGTGGCGCGTGTGGGCGGCGTTCGCCGGCGCGGGCGTGATCCTGGCGCTGATCGGTTTTATCGCCTGGCGGACTTTTCATCCGCGCAGCTTGTCGGAGTCGCGCGAGCGCGCCCTCCAGGTGGTGCGCGACGCGCTGACCGCCGATGCGACGATGACGCGGGTGCAGGCGGTGCACGCGCTGGGGCAGAGCCGCGACTACAGCCTGCGGCCGCTCGTCGAGCCGATGCTCAACGACGAAGAAGCGGCGGTGGTGGCGGCGACGGCGCAGGCGCTGGGGCAGCTGGGGGATCCGACGGCGCAGGCGACGCTGCTGGCGGCGCTCAAGCGGGTTCGCGATGGCGGGGCGCGGCTGGAGATCGCCGCGGCGCTGCTGCAGCTGCACAACGCTCGCGGCTCTAGCACGCTGCATGAGCTGGTCGAGCGCGGCGATGAAGCCAGCCGGCTCGCTGCCGCCTTGGCTCTTGCCGAGCAGGGCGACATCGCGGGTACGCCGGCGCTACGGCAATACCTGGACCGCGGCACGAGCGGCACCGGTGTGGATGGGCCGACCGCGCACGTGCTGGCGGCGCTGGCCCGCCTGGGCGATGAAGATGCGCGCGAGCGGCTGACCGGCCTTCTGCAGAGCGCCCTGAGCCCGCCGGTGCGCGTGCAAGCGGCGTGGAGCCTGGCGCGGCTCGGCGATGAGTCGGCGCGGGCCCAGCTGACGCTGCTTTCCGGGCGCAACGGGCCCGAACAGATTTTGTCGGCGCGGCTCCTGGCGTCCCTTGGGGAGCCGAGCGCCTATGAGCTCTTGGCCGCGGTGAGCACCGACGATAAGAAGCCCGATGCGGCGCGCGAGTTCGCGATCGAGGGTCTAGGCGACTGCGCGCGGGTGGACGCGGCGCCGGCGCTGTTAGCGATTATCGAAGAGCGTGCCGCCAGCCCGCGGTTGCGACTGGCCGCGGCCGGCGCGGTCCTGCAGCTGGCAGCGGGGGAGCCGGCGCAGCTGGCCGAACGCAGCCTGAGCTGGGCGCGCACCGCCCTGGGCAGCGATGCGATGCTCGATCGTGAGCTGGCGGTCTCGGTGCTCGGCGATAGCGAAGCGGAGGTTGCGGTCTCCGAGCTCACGCGGGCGCTAAAGGATCGCGATCGGGAGGTGCGACGCGGCGCGGTGCAGGCGCTGGGTCGTAAGTCGGGCCGGGCGGCGCTAGCGGCCTTGACCGAGGCGCTGGGAGACTCCGACCCGCAGGTGCGCGCCGCGTCCATGCAGTCCATCGTTCAAGCCGCGACCGCCCTGCCCAAGGGCAGCGATGACGAGTCGGTGCGGGCGGCCAAAAAACGCCTGGATGACCTGACCCGGAGCCCGGACGAAGTAAGCCGAACCGGCGCCAGCGCGGCGCTGTTTCAGCTGGGGGATCGGAGCCAAGGCGCGCGGCTGCTCGCTGGGCTGGCTTCCGCGGATCCGCAGGCGCGGCGGCTGGCGATTGCGACCCTTGATCCGGCGACCACGGAAGGCTCGGCGCTCGTCGGGGCGCTCAAGGATGGCAATGAGCAGGTGCGGCTGGCCGCAGCGCAGCGGCTGGCCGCGGTCGGCAACGCCCAGGCGGTGAGCGTGCTGCGCGAGCTGGCCAGCCGCGGCGATGTCATCGGCACGCGCGCCTTTGCCGATCTGCGCAAGCTGGGCCACGAGGCGACATTTGCCGCCCGGCCGAGCGAGATGGGAACGCTCAGCCTGGGCGATCGCAGCGCCATGGTCGAAGCCGCCGCCGATCTGCCGCCGACCGAGGCGCGGCAGATCCTGCAAGCCGGCAGCGCCGACGCCGTGGCTACGGTCCGCCGCCGCGCCGCCGAGCTCCTCGCCGCCCTTGTGCGCAAAAGTCCCAGCCCGGAGCTTGTCAACCTGCTGCGGGTGCTGCGCCGCGACCCGAGTCTGCCGGTGCGCGCCCGCGCCAGCGAGTTATTGCAGCAGCTGCCGGCGTCCCTTTTGATCCCGGCCTCGCGCGCCGCGGCCGCAACCGCGGCAAGCGCCGGCCGCGAAGTCCGCGACGGGGTCGGCCACGACAAGCCAAGCGGCGGCTCGCTGCTCTTGCTCGGCGATGACGGGGTGCGGGTGCAGATCGATCGCGGGCCGGCGCAGCCGCTCTCCTCCAAGCCGTTGAGCATTGCGGCAGGACGGCATCGCATAAGCTACCCGGGCGGGAACCAGGAAGTTCAGATCGCGGCGGGCGAGACCGTGACGGTCCGCGTTCCGGTATCGCTGGCCGAGCAGCTCGTCGGCGACACGGCCGATGCGGTGCGCAGCAAGGACTACGGCCGGGCGCAGACGCTGCTCGACCGCGCCCGGCGGATGCTGCTGCGCAGCGGCGGCAAGCCCGCGGTGCAGGCGGAGCTAATCTATCAGCAAGGACGGCTCGATGAGGCGCGCGGACAGTGGCGTGAGGCGATGAGCTCCTACACCCGCTACCTCAAGCTGCCCGAAGCGCATCAGAAGGCAGAGTCGCGGACGCAGGCCAAGGCCGCCGTCGCGCGGCTGGCGCCCCGCATGGGGCTCATCCAGATCTTCACCGTGCGCGATGGCAAGTGTCAGCTTACCGAGGAGTACTACCTTGCTCCTGGTGAACATTTGATCAGCCTGGGCGGCGGGCGGAGCCGGACGGTGTCGGCCCAGCCCGGCGTGCGTACTCCAGTGAGGCAGTGCCCATGAACCGCTCCCGCACGTGTGACAAGGCGTGTCCCCGATGGTCATTACGCGGCGCAGCCCGCAGCGCGGCGGGGGCCGTGGTCCTCTGGGCTCTCGTGCTGTGCGCTGGGCGCGGCTTCGCCCAGTCTGCCGCCAAGAACCAGCGCGCGCAAAAGCTCAGCGAGGCGGGCGTGGAGGCGCTCGCGGCCAAGGATTTCGACAAGGCCCTGCTCAGCCTGGAACAGGCCTACCGCGTAGCCGCGCTGCCCGAGATTTTGTTAGAGCTCGGCCGCGTCGCCCAGGCGCAAGGCCGCAGCCTCGCCGCCGCCGACCTGTACGGCCGCTACTTGGAGAGCGACGGCGAGCAAGTCGACGCCGCGACCCGCGACACGATCGCCAAATACGTGCGCGCCATCAAAACTCCCACGGCGACGGTGACCGTCACCGCGGATCAAGGAGCGCTGCTCGTCGTCGATGGACGGATTGCCGGGCTGCTGCCGCTGTCCGGGCCGCTGCTGCTTGGCGCGGGGCCGCATCGCTTCCGCTTGGAGATCGGCAGCCGCAGCTATGAGTCCGACGCGCTCGAAGTGCCCGCCGGTCGCCAGGCCGAGCTGCGGCTGACCCCGGGCGCGGCCCGCACCGCCATCGCGGTCCTGAGTCTGCCGCCGGTGGTGGCCGTGCTCGTGTCGCCGGCCCAGCTGCCGGCGGGCGCCGCGGAGCTTGTAACCCGCGCGATCGCCGAGTCGCTGCAGAAGGAACACGCGCTCGTCGTGCCGCGGGAGAAGCTGCTGGCCGCCTTGCCGCAGCCCGCGTCGGCCTGCGGCAAAGCGCGCGACTGCCAGCGCACCCTGGGCGAGCGGACGCACGCGGCCACCGTGCTCTCCATGCAGCTTGAGCCGGACGGGCAGGGCGGCTACACGCTGCATGGGCAGCTGCTCGATATCCCGACCGGGGATGAGTCGGCGATGGGCGAGGACGCGTGCCCGCGCTGCGACGTCAATCGGGCGCTCGGGCCGGCGCGGACGCTGGCGGTGCGGCTCTTGGAGCAGGGGACGACGCGCCAGCGCGGCAGCCTGGAGATCAAGACCTCGCCGAGCGGCGCCGAGGTCCAGCTCGACGGCCATCGCCTGGGTCAGACGCCGCTGTCGCGGCCGGCCTTTGTCGGCGATCGTGACATCCGCATCGAGCGGCCCGGTTTTGCGCCGATCCACGCCGTGCTGCCGGTCACCGTCGATCAGACGGCGAGCCTGGGCGTGGAGCTTGTGCCCGATGGCAACAAGGCCAACTCGCTGCCGCTGGCGCCCGCTGAGCGTTGAGCTGGCGGACCGCCGGCGCAGCTTATGTGTACTTGATTACGGCTGACCGTCTTCGCGGCGGACCGCCGCCGGTCCATCCAGGGCCAGCTGCAGCCGGACGCGCCGCGCCGGTCCGAGCAGCAAATGCAGCACGGCCCCCACCACGCCGAGCAGCAGGCAGACCTCCCACAGCCGCACGCCGCCATGATTCTGCAGGATGTAGCCGCCGACCGCCGGTCCCAGGAGCGCGCCCGTGCCCCAGCACAAGTGAAAGGCGCCTTGATAGCTGCCGCGCAGCTCCGGCGGCGCCAGATCCGCGACCACCGCGGAGGCCACCGGCGACATCAGAATTTCGCCCAGGGTCCAAATGACGATCCCCAGCGCATAGCCCGGAACCGTGGGCCACTGCGCCGGCACATAGAACCCGATGCCGGTGAGCAGCGCCCCCAGCGCCAGGATCCGCGACCGCCGCACCCGCATGATCGTCCGCGTCGCCATCGGCTGCAAAAGGACGATGAGCACGCCGTTTATGGCGTTTAGCCGGCCGTACTCCGAAAGACTCAGCCCGTGCGCCGTCATGTCGAGCGGCAGGGTCGAGCTGTCTTGAAAAAAGATGAAGCCGACCAACATCTGGGTGAACACGAACGCCACGAACACCCCGTCGCGGTAGGGCTGCCCGAGGTCGGCCGGCGGGGCATCGATGTTGGCGTAGGTCTTGCGCGGCGGCATCGTCTCGGGGACGAGCAGGTAGATGAGCGCCCCGAACAAGAGCGTCGTCAGCGCATCGCCGATAAAAAGCAGCCGCGGATCGAGCTTGGCGACCAGGCCCGCCAGCACCGATGCGCCGGCGAAGCCGAGGTTGGCGGCCCAGTAGAGCAGTCCGTAGGCGCGCGTGCGATCTTCGGGGGCGACCAGATCGGCGACCGCGGCCAGGCGCGCCGGTCGTCCCAGGTCGCTGACCAATCCCAGGACCGCCGTTACGACCGCCAGATCGCGCACGTCGCGCACCATGCCCAGCGTCAGCATGGCCGCCGCGCTCAGCGCCGCGCCGAGCAGCATCGTCGGGCGGCGACCGACGCGATCCGACAAGACGCCGCCGATCGGCCCCGCCGCCAGCGAGCCGGCCCCGTAAAGGGCCACCAGCACGCTCGCCGTAGCCACGGAGAAGCCGCGCGTCTGGGTGAGATAGATCGCCAGGAAGGTGAACAGGAAACCGCCGAGGCGGTTTATTAGCATCGCCGTCCACAAATACCAGTAGGTACGGGGCAGACCCCGGACCAGGCTGCGCAGCTCACGAGACGGCATGCTGCCTACGGTCACTCCATGCCTGGCGGGAGCTCGATGCGCAGCACGCTCGCCAGCGCCCACTCATGCTTGCCACCAGGCAGCGCCGTGCCGCAGTAGCGGCAGGTGGTTTCATCGGAATTGGCGAGCTGGCCGCCGCACACCGGACAGTCGAGCGAAGACAGCCCGCGCTTGCTGCGGGCGGCGCTTTGACGACCCATGACGAAGGCGCTGCGGGCCGGCTGCGGCGTCGCGTTGTTGCGGCTGGCGCTCCAGGTGATTTCGACCACGGCGATGTCCAGATCGCTCTGCTGCTCGACCGACGCGAGCTCGGCGCTGCCGACCGCGACCTGGCGCAGCATGGCCCGCTCCAGATCGAGCTCGGCGACGGTGGCAGGATCATCTATCGGGTTTATGCAGAAGCGCGCCAGCTTGTCGTTTTTGCCGCTGCTGCGCGCCTCGATCCACTTCCAAAACATCACCGAGGCGCGATCTTCCAGCTCCTGCCGGCTGATGCTGGGATCGCGGCTGCGCAGCTCCTCTAGTCCGGGCACCTGGCCGACGGCAGGTTCGGCGCGCCACTCTTCGGGCTGGGTGATCTCGGCGAGCACCCAGTCATGCTCGCCGGAGTTTACAAGGGCCTGGCAGTACTCGCACTTTACGACCTCAGAGATCGGCAGGTTGGCGCCGCAGCTTGGGCACTGGCCTTCCAGGGCGGGCACCCCTTGCTTGCTGCGCTTGCCGCGGCGGCGTACGAACGACCACACCTCTTGATACTGGGCAAGCGCCGCGCCGCGCGCCTTCTTCTTGCCATCCTCTTCGGAGAGGTTGAGTGCGACATCGGCGTCGCGCGCCTCCCCGACGATCTTGACGTGGACGGTGTCCCAGAGCGCGTCGGCCTCCGCGCCGAGCACCTCCGCCGCCACGACCCGCCAGTCCACCATGACGTTGCGCAGTCCGTCGGCCCGCAGGAGCTCGAGCTGGGTCCGGAAGCGCACGTAGACGCCATCGGAGATAACCCGCCGCGCCGGGCCCATGTCGCCTTTGAGCCACGCCTCGTTGACCTTGGCGACTACCGCTTTGGTGCGCTCGGCGAAGGCGCTGGGATCGAAGCCGGGATCGTTGCTGCGCAGCGCCGCAAGGCCCTGGCTCTGCAGCGCTTGATCGACGGTGATCGTGGCGCGCTGACCTTTGCGCTTTTGCGCCCGGATCCAGATGACGGCCAGGATCACGGCGATGATGCAAAAAGCAAAAAGGATCGTGCCGGCGGAGATGCCGGAGCCGCCGTCGTAGCTGCGGTCGTAGCTGGAAGAGCGGCCAGAGGGGACGTAGACGACGCTCGGACCGCTGTTGTAGCTTGGCGAGGAGCGCGGCGTGTAGCTCGGCGAGGGGCGCGACGGCGTGGAGCTGCGCGACGGCGAAGAGGAGCGGAAGTTTTGTCCGCCGCCGGGGCGCGACCAGCCGCTGCCGGCGGTCACCCCCAGGGTGCCGAGGGCGAAGATGAGAAAAAGCAGACGTGCAGCGGTGCGGCGGGCCATACCGCCATCCTACCCGTCTGCCAGAGGTTCGTCACTCCCGGGCATTTGCGCCAGCTTCCTGCGGTCGTAGCAACCACCGCGGCGGGCGCGTATACTGCGCTCATGGCGATGTCTGGACCTCGCGACAGCGGGGGCATGCTTTCCGAGATCAACGTGACGCCGCTGGTCGACGTCATGCTGGTGCTGCTCATCATCTTTATGGTCGCGGCGCCGATCGCGACAAGCGGCGTGCCGGTGACGCTGCCCAAGGGCGAGACGCAGTCGATCGACAGCGAGGAGAGCAAGCTCATCCTCACCATCCCCGAGTCGTTCGCCAAAGACGCGACCGTCTACCTGGGCAAAAACCCGGTGCGTTTCACGGAGCTGGAGCTCAAGCTCAAGACCAACGAAAAGCTGCAGACCGAGCATGAGATCTACATTCACGCCGACGGCAGCCTGCGCTACCAGGATGTGATCTCGGTGATGTCGATAGCGTCCAAGGCGGGCGGGGAGAAGCTTGGTCTTATCACCGATCCGCTGAGCACCAAGGAAGAGGCGGCGCCCTAGCATGCCGGCGACTCCTCAAACGGGCCCGGCGGCGGCGCGCGGCGATGAGGGCCAAGGCTCGCCGCGCATCTCCGGGCGGCTCGATCGCAATAGCTTCATCGCCGGGCTGTGCTTGGCGCTGCTCATCAACGGCGGCGGACTTTTGTCGCTGTGGTGGGTAAACCACAAAGGCGCGCACAGCGGCCGCAAAGACGTCGAGGTGTTTGTCGATGCCAAGCTCGTGCGGTTCGGCAAAAAGCGCGACCTGTCGTTTCTGCCGCACGTCCAGGCCCAGCCCAAGACCGCGGAGAAGCCCAAGACGCTGAAGCTGGCGCAGGACCCGGACAAGCCGACCAAGAAAGAAGAACCCAAGCGCATCGAGGATCTCAGCAAGCTCGCCGATCGCATCAAGAACTTGCGCACCGATGAGGACGACCGGGTGACCAAGGCGGCGCTGGAGGAAGGCGATCCCACCGGCACGCACGGCGGCACCGCAGCCGAAGCTTCCGGCGACCCGTACATCCGCGAGATCATGGCGGCGGTCGTCGAGCGCTGGACGGTGCCGACGCTGCTTACCCCGGGCGATCTGCTCAAGCTGCAGGCGGCGGCGTGCCTTACCATCGACGATGACGGCAAGCTGGTCAGCTTCCGCGTGGTGGAGGCGTCGGGGAACAGCTTGTTCGACGGGAGCCTGGTGGCGACGCTCGGCGCGATCAAGGAGCTGCCCAAGCCGCACGGACGTTATGCCCGGGCGGCGCGCACCGGCAAGCTCTGCCCGACCTTCTCCAAACAGTAGGGAGCGGCGGGCGATTCCGCTGCCTTCTGGGCGTGGAATCGGCTAGGACTCTGCTCATGAGCCGACGTCCGATCGACAGCGAGGTGCGCACCGCCGCGAGCGCGGAGGCGGCACCGTCCACCGCCGCCCTGGCTGGCTGCCTGTATGTGGTCGGCACACCGATCGGCAACCTGGAGGACATCACCCTGCGCGCCCTGCGCGTCCTGGGACAGGTGCCGGTGCTGGCGGCGGAGGACACGCGGGCGGCGCAGCATCTTTTGCTCCACCATCGGGTGCGGGCAGGGAGCGGACCGCCGGAGATCTACAGCTTCTTCGCCGGCAACGAAGCCGAGCGCACCGCGCAGCTGTTGCAGGTCTTGCGCGGCGGCCGTGATGTGGCGCTGATCTCGGAGGCGGGGCTGCCGGGGATTTCCGATCCGGGGCAGCGGCTCGTGGCGGCGGCGCGCGAATACGGCATCAAGGTCGAGGTCGTGCCGGGACCGAGCGCGGCGCTGACGGCGCTCATCGGCTCGGGGCTGCGCAGCGAGCGGTTTTTGTTTGTCGGCTTTCCGCCGCGGGCCGAGGGCGAGCGCCTGGCGCTCTTTGGTTCCTTGCGGGGGGAGCCGGGCACGCTTTTACTTTATGAGTCGCCGGAGCGGGTTCATCGCACGCTCGGCGACTTGGCCGCGGCGCTCGGCGGCGAGCGGCCGGCCTGCGTGGCGCGCGAGCTGACCAAGCTCTATGAAGAGCACGTCACGGGCACGCTCGCCGAGCTGCATGCGCGCTACGCCGATGCCGCGCCGCGTGGGGAGATCACGCTCGTGGTCTCCGGTCAGGGCGATTCGGCGCAGCCCGCGGCGGCGTTGACGGATGCCGCGCTCACCACCATGGAAGAGGAGATCCGCCGTCGTCTTGCCGCCGGCCAAGGACCCAAAGAAATCGCCACCGCGCTCACGCTGCTCTCCGGCCAGCCGCGCCGCAAGCTCTACCAGCTGGCGCTCCTTCTGAAGGAGCACGCCGCCGGTTGAGCCGGCGCGCCGCCGGTCGCGCCGCAAAGGCTGGTCCGGCGGTATTTAATCGCCGCAGTTTGTTTTAGGCTTGGCCTGCGCTGTGGCCGGTCGCGGCGTCGATTTGGGCGAGGACTTCCGCGGTCAGCTTGGGCACGACGGCGAGCGACTTGAGGTTGTCGTGCACCTGCTCCAGACGACTGGCGCCGGTGATGACGGTGCTGACGTGGGGATTTTTCACGCACCAGGCCAGCGCCAGCTGCGCCATCGTGCAGCCCAGGGCGGCGGCGATCGGCTCAAGCTTGCGGGCTTTCTCGACGCGCTCAGGGCGCAGCGCGGTCTCGCGCAGCCACTCGTTCTTGGGATCGCCCAGACGCGTTCCTGCCGGTACCCCCTGATTGTATTTGCCGCTGAGCACCCCCGAGGCGAGCGGGCTCCAGATCGTCGTGCCGTAGCCAAGCTCGCGGTAAAGCGGCAGATACTCCTGCTCCACCCGCTGGCGCACGAGCAGGTTGTACTGCGGCTGCTCCATCGTCGGCGGCGTCAGGTTGTACTGCCGCGCGATGCCGTGCGCCTGCATGATCTCCGTCGCGCTCCACTCCGAGGTCCCCCAGTAAAACGCCTTGCCCTGGCGGATCGCGATGTCCATGGCGCGCACCGTCTCTTCCATCGGCGTGTCCGGATCCGGCCGGTGGCAGAACAGCAGATCCACGTAGTCGGTCTGCAGACGGCGCAGCGCTCCGTTTAGCCCTTCGAGGATGTGCTTGTG
>CALFML010000497.1 GCA_937879845.1 uncultured Myxococcales bacterium | reverse complement strand
CGCTGGGGTTACTGAAGCGAGCGAGCGCGCCAATCCCGTCGGTGCTACCAGACATGCCGGCGCTGCCGGCCAGCGTGGTGACGGCGCCCGTGGTCGCCACTACCTTGCGTACGGTCTGGTTTCCTGTATCTGCGATATACAAGTTGCCTGCGCCATCCCACGTCACGCCCTTGGGAACGCTGAACTGAGCGAGGGAGCCGGTGCCATCGGCGCTGCCGGACGTACCGGCGCTGCCGGCCAGCGTGGTGACGGCGCCCGTGGCTACCGCTACCTTGCGGATGGTGTGATTGCTGGAGTCGGTGACGTACAGGCTGCCCGCTCCGTCCCATACCATGCCGCGGGGGTAGTTGAATCGGGCGGTCGCTCCGCTGCCATCGCTGCTGCCGGACGTGCCGGCGCTGCCGGCCAGCGTGGTGACGGCGCCCGTGGCCACCACCACCTTGCGGATCGCGTGGTTGCTAGCGTCTGTAACATACAGATTGCCCGCGCCGTCCCACGCCACTCCGTAGGGAACGCTGAACCGCGCTGCCGGGCCGGTGCCGTCCCTGAAACCGCCCTGGCCCGCGGTGCCAGCCAGGGTGGTGACGGCGCCCGTGGCCACCACCACCTTGCGGATCGTGTTGTTGCCGGCGTCCGCGACGTACAGATTGCCGGCGCCGTCCCAGGCCACACCAGGGGGATTGTAGAGGCGCGCGGCCGCGCCAATCCCGTCGAGATTGCCGCTGCCCCCGGGCGCACCGGCAATCAGGCTGAGCGTGGCCGTCGGCGGGGGAATCACCGGGGTCGCCAGGTCCTCCGTCCCCGCCGACTGATCGTTCGTCGTCGCCATGTCGTTCGTTCCGGTCGAACCGGTCTCTGAACAAGCGACGCTCACAAGTCCTATGAGCAGCAACCATGAAAATTCTTTCTTCATGTCGTCTCCTCCTACATCGTCCACAAGGCGTATGAGGGGTCGGCTCGCAGGGCGGCATGGTTGTCCCCGTCAAGCCGCGATGACGGACCCAAACCGTCCATTATACCCCCGCGCGCGGGACCGCCAGCGCCGAGGCCGCGGAGACATCCTCGGTTTGGCGCGACTTGACGACGAGCCGCCGCGCGCAGCTTCAGCGCCGCTTGCTTCTCAACAGCCCCAGAGCGCCGGCGTGACGCATCGCATCGTCTCTGCCGCTGGGGTGCCTGATTAAGCAGGCGATCGGGGGAGCGTCGGCAGCGCTCGTCTTCGACAGCAGACATGAGAAGATGAATTTTGCTGCAACAGCATTCATCGCGCTCGTCGATGAGCTGGAGCGGCCAGCCCCTGAGCGGGCGGTGTTCACCATCGGGTATTGAAAGCCCGCCTGGCCGCGCCACACCGCTCATTACCGATCGTGTGATGCGCGGCCCCTAGCGTCACCGCAACAACCACAGCGGTGACGTACGCGAAGGCACCGCGGCATCAGATGGGTAGCCAGCTACTCAATTGCCAAGCCTTGGTATAGACCAAGAGCCCTGGAGGTCCTCGGTGCCAATATCCCCACCCGCATACGAATTCGGTTTCTCAGCTCAGCGTCTGTCGTATGCCGGCAACGGCAAGCGGCCGATTGCGGCCTGTTTCCTGGTCCTGGCGTGCGCCTGCAGCGGGCTGAAAGAGGGCCCGACGCCTGACGATCAGCCGGATCTCGCGACCTTGTCTCCGCGCTGTGCCGGAGAGCCGCTGCCGCTCCTCAACCGACGAGGTTTTACTCTCGGCGAGACCTTCTACCTCCCGGCCAAGCGCGCTGAACCGGGCTGCCCGACCGACACGGCCTGGGAGCTGGCCGCGGCCCCGACCGGGAGCCAGAACCGGATCTATGAGACCGGGGCCGCGCTGCCGCGCTTTACGCCCGATGTCGCAGGCGACTACATGTTTCGGCTCCACGCAGTCCCCGGATCGGAGCTGTCTCTGCACGTCGTTGCCCGAACCCCCGCAGAGCGCTTTCGCAACCACTATCTGACGCCCCTTTACGGACTGTCGCGAGTCGGCGGTGAGCTGTGGATTGCAAACGGCGCCTCCTATACCGTCACCCGGCTCGGGCCGAGCGCCGGCGGCTACGCGAAGCGTGGCGAGGTGACCGTAGGCGTCTGGCCAGCCGCGATTGCGGGACGTGAAGCGGATCCCTACGTACTGGTCGCGCAGCGCGGCAGCGACACGCTCGGCTTTATCGATAAGGAGCGCGGGGTGCTCAGCGATGCGCTGTGGGTCGGAGATGAGCCCACGGGGATTGCTCTGTCGGCGGACGGCAAGCGCGCCTATGTCTCCCTGGCCACCGAGCGCGCGGTGACGGTGGTGGATGTACCGGGGCGCGCCGTGCTCGGCCGGGTGATGGTCGGCTTCGATCCGCGGGCGCTGGCGCTATCCAAAGACGGCCGCCGGCTGTTTGTTGCCTCCTATCGCTCGGCAAACCTGCAAGACGGGCCAATGGGCATGCGAGCCGCGGCCGATGATCAAGACATCTGGGTGGTGGACACCACGGCCCTGAAGGTCACAAAGACGGTCTACACGGTCGCCGCGGATCTGCGCGCGCTGGCCCTGTCCAGCGATGAGACCGAGCTCTTTGTCGCTGCGACCGACGGTGACACGATCCCGACGCAGGCCGACTCGATGGCGAAGTCGTTCGTGCACCAGGCGATTGCGGTGTCGGTGCAAGAGACGGCGATGGACTACGGGCTCGTGCGGCGACGCGCGGATCTGAGCCGGCAGACCTCAGCCGGTGGAAAGCCACTGGTCAATCCCGCCGGCGTGCTGCCCGTGGGCGATGCGCTGTGGATCGCAGCGGAGAGCTCCAGCGAGCTGGCGATCCTAGACGCGCAGACGCTGGCTGAGCGCAAGCGGGTGGGCGTATGCCAGGGACCGCGCCAGCTGGTGGAGCTGGAAGAGGGGGCGGTCGCCGTGCACTGCTATCAGGATTTCTCGCTCGCCGTGGTCGCGGCCGATGGGACGGTGCGGCAGACGATCAAGCTGGTCGAGGATCCGCGCCCCGCGGCCATCGCCGTTGGCGAGCGTGTCTTTAGTCGCCCCGGAGCCGCATACGCCGCCAATCACTCCTGCATGAGCTGTCACGTCGAGACCCAGAACGACGGCATGGTCTGGCGCTTCGGACCCATGATCTGGCACAACGTGCGACCGCTCCAGCTGCTCTCCGCCACCACACCGATCGAATGGGGCGCCTACGTCTCAAGCACCGACAACTTTGGCTTCCAGGGTCCGGCATCGATCGTCGCGCGGCCGGCGACCACGGTCGAAGCGGAGGGCCTGGCCGCGTTCCTGGCCTCGCTGCTGGGCGCCCCGCGGGAGACCGGTTCGACGCGGCTCGATGGCAGCTACAGCGAGGCCGGCCTGCGCGGCAAGCAGCTGTTCGAAAAGACCCTCCCTTGTGCCAGCTGCCACACGCCGCCGCTGTATACGAGCCGCGCTTACATCGCCACGGGCAAGTCGGGCGAGCCGGCGGATGTGCCCTCGCTCCTGGGCGTCTATCGGCACGGCGTCTACATGGTGAACGGCAAGCCGCGCAGCATCGAAGCGGCTGTGGACGTCGCCCTCGCCTATACCAAGTCCCAGATCTCCGCCGGCGAGCGCGCCGACCTCATCGCCTTCCTGCGGGAGCTGACGCCCAAAGGCGCCGCGCCGCTCGGCATCTTCCCGGATATTGACAGCAATGAGGCGGTCTATCCCGATATCGAGCCCTGGGTGGCGTTCAGCGAGCCCGTGGATGACACCCTCTCCGGGGTGACTGCGGAGCAGGAAGCGGCGGCGCACGTCCTTTTGGAGACCGAGGCCGGACAGCGCGTCCCGGGCCGCGTGCGCATCGAGTCTACCCGGCTCACGTTCGTCCCCGCGCAGCCGCTCACCCCCGCGGCCCGCTACCGCTTCCGCGTCACCGCGGGTCTGCGCTTCCGCACCGCGGGCGAGCTCGAAGCCGAGCGGACGACCCTTTTCACAGTAGCGCGCCCCGCGGCCGGGGTGCTGGGCACGCAGCTGAGCCTCGCGGTAACGCTGCCGCCGATGGGACCGCCGCCGCTGCCCGTGACGCTGCCGCTCACGCAGCTAGCGCCCGCGCCGGGCGGCCTGCGAGTCGAACTGGAGCTCGGCCCGGATCAAAAACAGCAGCTGTGGCTGCGCATAGATGGTGAGCAGGTCGTGATGCAGCCGTTCGCTCTGCCCCTGCCCGGACGCGGCACCGCGGACGCGGCGCTCGTGCGCGGCCGGGTCACCGAGACCCTGGATGTGATGGGACAAAAGACCATCACCAAAATCGAAGGGACTCTGCGCATCGGAGCCCCGGGCCTCAAAGTACCCGGCGTCGCGTTTATGATCACGCCCAAGTGAGCGACGCGGTCAAATCGCAAACCGGGCACTCCGGGGGGAAACACCCCTTCATTTCCTTTGTCGCCGTCATCGCACCAAGTGGCAGTTGATGCGCACAGACCCCGGCGGCTGCACCATCGTCTCGGTGGCGAGCGCCATGGTGTCGCCGGTGCCGAGCTTACCCAAATCATTACTGCCCACGCAGTAGAGCGAGCCGTCGCTGTACACAGCACACATTGAAGTAGTGTAATAGTTTGCGGCTAGGGACAAAACGGTGCCACGCGTGAAGACGGGCTGCATCGTATACATACCGTGAATGTCCCTGCGTGCGCACGTCACCTTTCCATCCGCGGTCAGAAAACAAGCCTCCCGGTTCTGATCACCGTTCATAGACTCGACTACGCTCCCATCGACAACGCTACCGGGAGTACCTAGGGTCGCGAAGGGGCAATGCAAACCGGAAGCCTGCACCTGGCACTCGCTACGACCCGCTGAAACCCGCAGCACGCTAGGATCGTCAGCTCTGGGGGTTCCGTAGGTGTCCTGCCAAAAGAAGGAGTGGCTCTTGCCGCCATCTTGCACGACGGGAGTGTCACTTATACCAGCACCCGAGCAGTAGATCTTTCCGGTTGTATCGATGCCGCAGAGTTGGTCGAAAGTGCCGGTGCCGATGGCCACCAGGTTTTTCAGAGTACCCCACGGAGTAAAGTCGGCTGATTTTACAACATTACCAAACCCTGTGCACAAAACGGTACCATCGAGCTTGTGGATGCAGAGCTGGTTGCCCGTCGTGATATTGGTGGTAGTCCCAAGCAGGATCTGATCGACCCCAGTCTGACCTGTGGCCGTAAAGCGGGGTCCGAAGTTCTTCATGTACACGACCCCCGCGCAGCGCAGGCTGTCGTCAGCGGCAACAAAGCACATCGCTTGATCGCCCATTGCAATGGTGACGGCCCCACTGCAGGTTAAGCCGCTCGAGTCCTTGAATTGCGTCTGCAGTCCTTGCCATCCAAAGTTGCCCGCGGAAGGTGGTACCGGGGTCAGGTTCGATGTCGGCCGCAGGTCGGAGACCGTGCCTAGGTCGGAAGCCTTGGCCAGGTCCGAATCTTGGCTCAGGTCCGTAGCCTTGCCCAGGTCCTTGTCTTGGTCGTGGTTCTCATGACAGGCAGAGATAGCCAAGCTAAGGGTTAATGCCAGTACTTTCACATCTTCCTCCGTTTGGGCTTTCGTGCGAACCGATAAACGGCGAGTCGCGCGTACTATCCGCCTGGGCTGGCCGAATGGCAATTTTGTTGACGCGGGAAAATGCTCTGCGCTACTTCTCTTTGGGCAAACTGTAGGAGCTCGTGTAGCGAAAGTTCTGCGTGGTCTATACTGGTTGCGTAGGAGTTTTGCAGATGAGATACGTAAAGATCACCATGGCCGCTGCGACCTTGTTCGCAGCAGCCCCTGCTCACGCAGACGGTGAATGGACCAAAGTCCACGAGCGCAACGGCGTTGTCGTATCGGTGCGGCCGCGGATGGGCTCCCCTATTCGCGAGCTCGGCGCCGTGGGCGACGTTGACGCGCCCCCCGATCGGGTATACGCCGTGATATCCGATATGGAGCGCTACCCGGAGTTCATGCCGCCCACCTCGATGGTGAAGCTCTTGCGCCGCGACGGCAACACCTCCTTGTACTATATGGAGCTCAACCCACCGGTCATTGCCCGCCGCGACTACTGTCTGCGCGTGATCTGGGAGCAGCTGCCCGGGGGAGGCTGGCACAGCTCCTGGGATGCGGACAACAACAACTGCCTGCCTGAGCGGCGCGGTGTCGTTCGGATGAGCGAAAACGAAGGCGAGTGGATCTTGGAACCGCTCGCAGGAGGACTCCGCACCCATATGCGGTACCGCTGCCACGTCGATGTCCGCGGCCATGTTCCGGCCTGGCTCTTTAACCGCGTTTCCGCCAGCGCGATCCCCAAGATCTTCGCCGCGGTTCAGCGCGGCGTCCAAAAAACCCGATAGCATGCTGCCACGCTGTTCGCGGAGGGGAGTTAAGCCCTGGGCGGGACAAGCTCATCGCAGGTCGAGCCTCACCCCTGGCCAGCGCGTATCTGAAAGCCTCCACGGTCCTGCGGAGCTGTGATAGGATCCGACTGGAACGATCGATGGACGAGTGGCTGCAGTACGGACCGCATCGCCTGCGCTTTGCCGCGCCGGTGATCATCATCGAAGTAGAAGGTACGGTCGTTGAAGAGGAGGCCAGCGCGATGCTGGCGAAGATCGGCGAGCTTGAGCTGGCCCTTGATGTCCCGCTCGAAGGCGGCCTTGCGCTCGGGGCTCGAGCGGTCGTTTTCGGCCAGCGCCCGCCGCCAGAGCACGTCGGCCAGGGGAGCCG
>CALFML010000496.1 GCA_937879845.1 uncultured Myxococcales bacterium | reverse complement strand
TCATCAGGCCGATGTTGCCTTCCTGGATGAGGTCGAGGAACTGCAGGCCGCGGTTGGTGTACTTCTTCGCGATCGAGATCACCAGGCGCAGGTTGGCTTCGATCATTTCGCGCTTGGCGCGACGAGCCTTGGCCTCGCCCGTGCTCATTTGGCGCGCAATTTCCTTCAATTCCTTGATCGGAATACCCACTTCCTTTTGAAGGTTGATCAGGTTTTCCTGGGTCGATTGGCCGGGAAAAACCGCGAAAATCAGCCGCACAGGATAAATCAAAGCGCCCAAAACCGGAACTGCAAGCCTTTCATTCCTGCGCTCGCCCCCAGCTCAGACGAGAACGGCTTCTGCAGGAGTCCCTTCAGGGCCGATGCGCCTGTCGAAGCGAGGATCGGCAAGCCAGGCATCCGGTTCGATGCCCGCTTCGCGCAGCGCCATGACCACCGCCGAAAAATAGATGCCGTAGCGCAGAAAGCCCGCCGCCACCGGCACCAGAGTCTGGCGCTGCTGATACTCGGCGTCGGTATATTCGGCGCGGTTGAGGAAGAACTCATTTATGAACAGCATGCACACTTCGACCAGCACCCGGCTGATATAGAAGATCGCGATGATGCGGATTGCCAGCCGGCCGGCTTCCGCGGCCCAGGTCCCCGGTCTGAGCTGCTCTATGGTGAGGGTCGCCAGCCCGACGTAGATGAAGTAATCGGCGGTGTTCTTGGTCAGCTTGGCCAGATGGCGGAAGCGGCCGAGGTAGCGCAGCGGGCTCTCAAGCTGGGTGAGCAGGTCGGACAGCTCGAATACGACATTGATCAGAAGGTGCGCCGCACCGACCGCAAAGCGAGCCGCATAGACCGCAGTGCTCAAAAAACCCGCAGCGAACAAGAACCGATACATTACCTCGGGCAGGCCGAGAATCCGCGCGCACAGGAGTAGCGAGCCGAACAGCAGCGCCCAGGATAGGAATGACCGCAGCCGGTTCAGCAGCTCGGTCAGATGCTTGCTGTGTGCGGTCAGGGCCTCGGAGCGCGACAGGCGGTCGTTCAAATAATGCAAAAATGCGGTCAAGACCCGCCGCAGCACGACCAAAAGGAGCACGATGCCGAGCGCCTTGCCGATCGCCACTCCGACGGAGATCCAGTCGCTCGTCTGCATCCGGCCGACCGCGCCGCGCAGGTAGTCGCCGATGAGGATCTGCCGCCACGTGGCGAATCCGCCCGCGGCGAAGATCGCCACAGTGCCAAGCGCGATACACAGGAGCCGCATCATCTTGATCTTGCGCTGCCAAAGCTGCTGACTCTCAGCGGAGAGACCTAGCGCGCTAGAGCGCAGGAACAAGCGGGCGAGCCGCAAGAGCAGCCGGGTCGCAATCTGCGTCGTGATGAGCAGCGCCACGAAGGCAGCGCCGATGTAGATGCCGTTGCGCAGGAACATCTCCCCGAGGTTGTTCAGCGCGTGGATGGTAGGCATGGGGAGTCCTTATCAACCCTGCAGGTTGTGCTGCGCGATCAGGGAAGCGCGCTCGTAACGCGGACGGAGCGGCGGTCAGAAATCACATTCGCGGTCGATAGCAAAAGATACGAAACAGGAATCAGGCCTGTCCATTCAACAAAAGTTGCATAGGAAGGCGCGCCGCGGCGGACGCGCCCGCCTAATCGTTCCGCAGTCGTTCCCGCGGGAAGTCTGCACCATGATCAGAGATGGAAAACAGCTGGCTTTTCCTTGAGCCCGCCAACGTGGCGCGTGAGAAAGAAACCGCGAAAACCGTTCCGCGGTCGGACGAAGTGCGGGCCAACTACGGTCTCCGGTGCGGAACGATCACCGCTGCGCGCACTGGCGGCGCGGAGGGTCCAGGGCCTGAGGTGAAGGGGAACCGGTGGTGCGGAGTACATCGCAAACGGTGCTGCACTTCCGACGCCGATGCCGAAATTCTCCCTGCCGGGGGAGCTTCTTGGCAAAATCAGAATCAAGCTCGGCCGACCGCCCATCCGCTTGGACCGCGGCGGTTTTACGGCCGCGCAAGAAGTCATCACGGCAGACGTGACGGCGCCGCCCGGCAGGAGTGCAAAAGCAGCATGCGCAGCGATATTCAGAAGCTCAAGGCGTACAATCTTTTTCTCGCTTTCGATGTCGAAAAGAGCGGCTATCTGGACAAAGCCGATCTCGATGTTCTGGCCCGGCAGATCGCCCAAAGCCAGGGCCAAGACGTCGGCTCTCCCTTGCACGGCGAGCTGCAGGCGAAGCTCGTGGCCTACTGGAACCAGATGATGACATCGCTGGATCGCGACGGGGACAGGCGGATCTCTGCCGATGAGTTCTGGAAGTTCGCCGGCCAGATCATGAAAAATCCCATGGGGCCCCAGGAGCAGAGCATCCTGGCGATCAGCGATGTGATCTTCACCATGGCCGACAAGGACAGCTCCGGCTCGCTGTCACCCAGGGAGTTTGCGCAGTGCGTCCGCGCCTACGGCGTCAAGGAAGCGACGGCCGCGGCGGCCTTCTGGCTGATCGACCGCGATAAGAGCGGCCGCATCTCACGCGAGGAATTTCAGACCTTCATGCGCGATGTCTTCCAGAGCCGCGCGCTCAACGACGCTGCCGCTCTGGTATTCGGTCCGGGCAGCCGTCAGTAGTACCCCACCGGCGCCGCCGGCCGCGAAGGGAGAAGATCGCGCCGGTCGCGCCGCTGCGGCGTCTTTATTCCGCTTTCCCAGAGCCAGGCTTGAACGGCACCATCACCCGCCGCACGTAAGGAGCGGCCACGCCTTGGGCGATCAGCGCGTCAAAGAACGCCCGGCGGATGACTCCCGACATATCCTCGCCGGTGCCTGGCTTCACCATGGTGGTGGTACGCATGAGCACGGCGCTTTCCTTCAGATCTTCCACGCCGAAATCGGTAAGACCCATGATCGCATCCTCTTCGGCCCGCAGCTCGGTGGTCTTTTGCTCCAGCGCGGCCACCACTTTCTGCAGATCCTCCTCATAGGGGATCAAGAGATCGATCACCACGTTGACGTAGCCTTTGGAGTGGCTGGAAACCTTGCGCACCTCGCCGTTGGGAATGGCGTGCAGCACCCCGGCGGAGTCGCGCAGCTTGGTGACGCGCACACCGATCTCCTCGACTCGGCCTTTGACGCCGCTTACCTCGATGAAGTCGCCGACCAGGAACAGATTTTCAAACAGGATGAAGAAACCGGCCACGATGTCGCCGACGAACGCCTGCGCGCCAAGGCCCAGCGCCACGCCGAGGATACCGGCACCGGCGAGCAGCGGTGTCGGATCGACGCCCGCCTCGCGCAGCACCATGATCAGGCTGGCGAAGTAGATCGCGTAGCGCAGAAAGCTCGTGAACACCGGCGCCAGGGTGCGCCGCTGCTGCTGCTCGCCGGTGGTGAGGCCCTTGGTCTCTTTGACGAAGAACTCGTGGATGAACAGGGTGCACAGCTCGACCAGGACCCGGCTGATGAAGAAGATGGCGATGACGCGGATGGCGATGCGCCCGGCCCGCGACGACCACATCGCCGGGTTCAGCTGATCCGAGACCCAGGTGGCGGTGCTGACGTAGA
>CALFML010000495.1 GCA_937879845.1 uncultured Myxococcales bacterium | reverse complement strand
CGCCGCAGCAGATCGGCCGCTTCATGGTCCTCTCGACGCTCGGCCGCGGCGGCATGGGCGTGGTCTACACCGCCTACGACCCCGAGCTCGACCGCAAGGTCGCCCTCAAGCTGGTCCACCTCCGCGGCGACGCCGAGCACCTCGCCCTCGCCCGCGAGCGCCTGCTTCACGAGGCCCAGACCATGGCCCAGCTGTCGCACCCCAACGTCGTCGCCGTCTACGAGGTCGGCAGCGTCGACGACCAGGTCTTCCTCGCCATGGAGTACGTGCGCGGCGACTCCCTGCGCGTGTGGCTGCAGACCCCGAGGCCCTGGCGCGAGCTGCTCGCCGTGTTCCTGCAGGCCGGCGCCGGCCTCGACGCCGCCCACAAGGCCGGCATCGTCCACCGCGACTTCAAGCCCGACAACGCCCTCGTCGACCGCGAGGGCCGCGTGCGCGTCGTCGACTTCGGCCTCGCCGAGCAGCGCGAGGTCCTGAACCTGCGCGACAGCAGCGTCTCGCGCAGCACCGGGTCCGCCGGCGCGGCGCCGCCCGACACCGCGGCCTCGGTCAACATGCGCCTCGCCGCCGGCCTGCAGGAGCTGTCGCCTGGCACCCTCTCGAGCATGCACCGCACCGGCGGGCGCCTGGTCGGCACCCCGGCCTACATGGCCCCGGAGCAGTGCGGCATGCGCATGCCGGTGAGCGATCGCACCGATGTGTATGCCCTGGGCATCATGCTCTTTGAGATGCTCGCCGGGAAGCCTCCCTTCTTTGGCGAAGGGCCAACGGCGCTCATCGGTCAACATCTGTTCGTCGACCCGCCGCCGCTGCCGCCGCAGGTGTCGCCTGATACCGCGGCCCTGGTCCTGCGGATGCTTGCCAAGGCCCCGACCGACCGGCCGAGCATGGTAGAGGTTGCAACCACGCTGTCGAGTCTGGGAGATTTTTCGCGCATCTCCCGCATCGACTTGGGGGCTCCCCTTGCCGCCCTGGCCGCACAGAAAAGCGGCGAAGTCCCGGCCGCCCCGGTCGTCGCGTCCGTGAGCAGCAGTGGGCTCTCCGCGGCCGCGGGTACAAGCAGCGGCGGGACCCCGGTGGTTGCGCTTACGACCATCGGCCAGTCCACGGGAGAGCGGGTGCCGGCAGAGCCGAGCCCGCCCAAGGGGTCGCCGCTGCTTGTGGCCGCCATCGCCACGATGCTCCTAATCAGCGCCGCGGGTACGCTTTGGCTGCTATTTGGCGACCGGCCGGCGAAGCCAAGCGCCCCATCGTCTGTGGCTGCGACGCGGACGCCGATGCCGGCTCAGGCGGCGGCGAGCTCCGGACTGCCGCAGGTCAACCCGGCGCCGGCGCTTGCAAAAGGTCCGGCCCAGCCGCTGCCGGCCGCCCCGCTCACGGCGCCGACGCCCCCGCCCGGGCCGGCCCAGCCGGGGGCGACCGCGCAGCCTACGGCACCGGCGCTCACAAAAGGCCTGGCCCCGCCGCTACCGAGCGCCGGACCCGCGGCGGAGCCGGCGACCCTGCCCACCGCCCAAGCATCGGCAGCGAGCTGCCAGGAGCTCTTTGCTCGCAAGCGGTACATTGACGCGATCGCGTCCTGCAACTCCGCGCTGGCCAGCAACCCGAATCAGCCCGCCGTGCGGCTCACCTTGCGCAATGCGGTGGCGCGGCTAGCGGCCGTACAGCGCTCGCGCCCGCATGCACCGCCGCATTCCGCTTCGCCGCGTTCCGCTTCGCCGCCTCCCGCTTCGCCGCCTCCTCCCCGCGCAGAGCCGCCCGTCGCGCCGGCCCCGCCCGTCAAGGAGCACTACGAGAAAGTACAGCCCATTGACTGATGCCATGATTACCGCCAGTCGCTGCTCGCGCCGTCGGCCGGTCGCCTCAGGCCTAGTCCTTGTATCGCTTCTGTGCGGCTCCCCGAACAGCTATGGCCAGGAGGAGCCCAACGTCTCGCTGTTCAATACGAACTATCGCAGCGGGACCCAGGCGCTGGCGAAGCAGGACTTTGCCGAGGCAATCAAGTACTTCCAGCTCGCCTACGCGCAGAAGCCCGAGGCCCTGCTCCTTTACAACATTGCCCAGTGTCACCGCAAGCTGAACCACACCGCCGAGGCGATCACCTACTATCAGTCGTTCGTCAATACTCCGGAGGCGGTGGACGAGCAGCTCCGCGCCAAGGCCACCCGCTACATCGCCGAGCTTAAAGCCGTCCAGGCGCCGTCTTCGCCCAAGGTCATATTCGTCGAGAACTCCCGGGCGCCACGACCGGGTTGGCGGATCGGGCTCGGCCTGGGGCTGCTGGCCGCCAGCAGCGTACCGCTGGGATTGGGCGGCCGGGCGCTATATCTGGACGGCGCCTGCAGCGACACCCCGACGGGAATGCAGACCCGCTGCACCAACCTTGTGGATACCAAGGGTCTGGGCGGCGGTCTCTTGGCGGCCGGAGTCCTATTGGCCGTTGGCGGAATCGTGACCCTTGCCATCCCGGGTCGCGTACTGCAGGTGCAGCGGCCCGTGTCACCGGAAAACTCTGGCGCGCCGGCCGCAGCAAAGCCGAGCGCGGCGACCTTATCTTTGCTGCCCCTTGCTAACGGGGGTGCCGAGACCGCGGCCGCAGCCCGGGATTGACGGGCGCCGCCGAACCTCGGTGCGGAAGGAAGAGACGGACATGCGGTACGTATGTTTGCTTATGACATTGCTACTTGGCATTTCATGTGCGGATCTGACCCGCCCCGCGGTCTCGCCCCAGTACCTGCGATGCGCAGCTTCAACCGCGACCGGGAGCGACGGGGATACCGGCATCTCCGGTAGTGATCAGACTCTGTTCGGCGGCATGACCCGGCAAAGTCCCTACAACTGCAAGAGTGATCCCACGATTTGCGCGACGCTGGGACCGACGTTCGTCTGCGATATGACCCAAGGCTGCTGCCAGGACGAGCCGCCGGGCTTTTGCCGAAAGACTGCCGATTGCGTCAACGCCGACAAGCCGGTGTGCAACTTGAGCACGAACACCTGCGTGCCCTGCGCTACCGGGGCCATGCAGGCGCAGGGCAACCAGCAGTGTGCAGACTGGGCGGCGGCGCAGTCCGATCCGCTCAAGCGCAACCTGTGCATAAACGGGCAGTGCGGCGAGTGCCTGAACAACACCGACTGCACCCGCCCCGGCAAAAACTTCTGCGACCAGGTAAGCAACATCTGCGGCGGCTGCACCCAGAACAGCGACTGCCCCGGCAGCAACATCTGCAAGCGGGATGTGAGCCTGCTTGCGACCGGCGACGATCTTACCAAGATTGGCGACTGTGCCGCGGCGAGCGATGTGGCCTATATCGACAACTCGTACTTCAACTGCAATGTCGGAGACGGCACGCGCCTAAATCCGTACTGCCAGGTCAGCATGGCGCTGGCCCAGCCCCAGCCGCCTTCGTTCATCTTCGTCGAGGGACGCGGCGATGCAACGGTACACTTGTACCAGCCGTTCACCGTAGGAACAAGCGGACAGCGGCTGGCGATCCTCGGACCGGGTCGCGACATCCAGCCTTATACCACGGCGCAGGCCGTGCTCGACGGCGTCACGGTGTCTAATGGGGCGCAGGTCACCCTGATGAACCTCGCGCTGACCAATCATCAGCCGCAGCCCGCCGTGACGTGCAACGGCTCCAGCACTTTGTATATGAGCAACGTCCTTATCTCCGACTCCGCTCAGCCGCCCCAGGGGGGCGTCTACGCCACGATGTGCGGCAAAGTCACAATTGAGAAGAGCAAGATCGCGTACGCCGCCGGCTATGGAGTCTACATTGTCGGCGGGAGCGGCCATCGCGTCATCAATAACGCGATCATTGATAACGGCAGCGCCGCAGCGCAAGCGGGGATGAGACTCTCCGGAGGCGCGGCCGGACTGTTTGCGTTCAACACCATTGCCGGCAATCGCATGGGCGGCATCGTGTGCGATAGCATCGTGCCGGTGACCGATTCGATCGTGCTCGCCAACGGCGCCGGTACCCAGGTGTCGTCCACCTGTCAGCAGCAGCGCATCGTGTCCTCTGGTATCACGCTGGACCCCTCCTACACCGCCGCCACCATGGCGGGCGACCCCAAGCTGATCTCGGACCCGTCAAACCTGTGCATCGATCAGGGCTTGGTCGACGCGAATAAGACGGTCAAAGACGACTACTTCGGCAGCGCCCGGCCGCAGGGCAACGGCTACGACATCGGCTTCCAGGAAGTCCGCTGAGCCGGGCGCGCCGTTACTTTACCTCAGTCTCGAATCGCAGCTGACTGTCGACGAGCTGAATCCTCTCTCTCGCGCAGACGATAACCAGATACTTCTTCCCAGGCGCATCGAGGTGCCGATAGGCATCGTTTACCCGCTTGAGATCCCGTAGCATGCACGCCGAGGAGCCAACCAGGCGCCAGGCCCGTCCCGGGTTACGCAGCGCAACGGGTAAGGCCAGAGAGATCACCTTCCCATACTGCTTCTTGTCGAACGCCGCCTGCGCCTTGCGGAGCGTCTCCGCTACGTTCACTGCGGAGTGAGCAGGAGTCGACTCGCCGACCCCGGTGCGGGAGCAAGCGGAGGAGCTTCATCAATCGCAGCGCTGGCCACCTCTGGGTTTGTTTCCGGCGGGCCTTTTACGGGCGGTTCCTTTAGGACCGGGGCTGGGGCCGGTGGCGGGCCAGTGACGACTCGCGCCGGGCGCGACCGCTGCGGATAGCTCGCCCAGACGATGACTACCAGGGCCAGGGCTCCGGCCGCGCCCAGCCCGACCAGAAGGTGCGTCCGCCGGTGCCGCGGTGGCGGCGGGAGCGTCTTTCCAGAGGAGTCGACGGCCGGCGGCGGCGGCTCCTGCGCAGGCAGATAGCGCCGCGTCTCACCGGAGTCGACGATTATCGCCTCCGATGCCAGGAGCGGGGCCGTAGCGGGTAGCTGCTCGATCTGCGCCGCGAGCTCTGCCTCGACATCGCGCATCAACGGGCGCAGCGCCTTGTCTTTGACGAGCAGGCTATGAACGAAGCTGGCCAGCTGGTCAGAGATGGTCGGCGCGAAGCTCTGCAGCGACGGCGGCTCGCGAAAAGCGTGCTGCCCTATGTACTCGATGGGCATCTCGGCGATAAACGGCGGCCGCCCGGCCACCATCTCGAAGATCATCAGCCCGAGCGCGTAGACATCTGTCTTCTCATCCACTCCGCCCGCCCCCCGGCACTGCTCGGGAGACATGTACTGCGGCGTTCCCATGACCGCGTTGGGCGCAGTCTCCTTGGCCTGCCCCTGGAGCAGCTTGGCGATGCCGAAATCAAGGACCTTCACCCGCTCGCCGCGCGGGACGGCCGAGTCACGTACGAGCATCACGTTGCTGGGTTTCAGGTCGCGGTGGATCACCGATTTCGCATGGGCCGCCGCCAGCGCGCTGGCGATCTGCGCCGAGATCTGCAGTACGTCTTCGAGCGGCAGCCGGCTGCCCGTTTCGTGCATGCGGTCGAGCCGCTCTGCCAGGACTTCGCCGCGCAGGTACTCCATCACCAGATAGGCAGTGCCATCGGGAGTCTGGTTATAGTCCGAGACCTGGACGATGCTCGGGTGCTCGATCAGGTTGACCGCCCGCGCCTCGTTGAAGAACCGCTGCAGCGAGTCGCGATTGGCGGCATACTGCGGCAGCAGAACCTTCAGCGCAACGCGGCGCCCGATGGGCTCCTGCATGGCTTCATAGACGGC
>CALFML010000494.1 GCA_937879845.1 uncultured Myxococcales bacterium | reverse complement strand
GCGTGACCGGGAATCCGCTGATCTCGGTTACGACCGGGGTCGATGGCAAGTTCTCGCTCACCGATGCGCCGTGCGGGGTCGATGTCCCGGTGGTCATTCAGCTCGGCCGCTGGCGGCGGCAGATCACCGTTCCCGCGGTGAAGTGCTGCACGACCACCACGCTCGACGCGACCCAGACCCACCTGCCGCGCAAGCGGACCGCGACCGATAACATTCCCGCCATCGCCGTAGTCACCGGCAATGCCGATCCGATGGAGTGCGTGCTGCCCAAGATCGGAATCGATCCCTCGGAGTTTAGCGACCCGACGGGCACCGGCCGGGTAAACTTCTATCAGGCAAGCTCGGCCGGCGCCGGCGCCGTGATCAGCGGCTCGACCCCTAAGGACACCTCGCTGTGGAGCAACCTGGCGACGATGAAGAAGTACGACCTCATCATCATCGACTGCGAGGGAGCGGCCTACGACAAGTCGACGTATTACAGCAACCTCCTGGCCTATACCGCCGCGGGCGGTCGGATCTATCTCAGCCACTACGGCTACGCCTTCCTGCACGGTCAGAATCAGACCGCGCCGCCGGCGCTCAACACCCCCTGGAACGCGACGGCGACCTGGATGGTGAATCCGCCGACCACGCCGCCGGATCAGACGGCGTTTATCGATACGACGTTTCCCAAGGGCCTGCTCTTCGCCAAGTGGCTGCAGCAGGTCTCGGGAGGAACGCTGGGCGAGATTCCGGTTTCCTCGGTCCGCCACGACTTCACGGCCGTGGTCTCGCCATCGCAGCAGTGGATGTACGGCAAAGATCCGAGCCTGTTCCCGATGCACTACACGTTCAACACGCCCGCCGGCGCCGCCCCCGCCAGCCAGTGCGGCCGCGTCATGTACAGCGACTTCCACGTCAGCACCGGCGCCACCGGCACCGGCAACTTCCCCGCCGAGTGCGCCCTGGGAACCGGCGTCAAGCTCACGCCGCAGGAGAAGGTGCTGGAGTACATGCTGTTCGATCTGACCTCCTGCGTGCGGCCGGACCTGCCGGTCTGCGCGGCCCGGAGCTGCGCCGACCAGGGCTACAGCTGCGGCATGCAGGGCGACGGCTGCGGCAACGTCATAAACTGCGGCACCTGCACGCCGCCCAAGACCTGCGGCGGCGGCGGCACGCCGGGAGTGTGCGGCGGGCCGACCTGCACGCCGCTCACCTGCGCCAAGCTCGGATACAAATGCGGCGCGGCGGGCGACGGCTGCGGCGGGCTCCTGTTCTGCGGGTTGTGCAGTCCGCCCAACAGCTGCGGCGGCGGCGGCGTGCCCGGGGTCTGCGGCAACTCCTGCATGCCGGCCACCTGCACCTCGCTCAACCTGCACTGCGGCAAGGCCGATGACGGCTGCGGCGGAATGCTCAACTGCGGCACCTGCCCCGCCGGTCAGACCTGCGGCGGCGGCGGCACTCCCGGCCTGTGCGGCGGACCGACCTGCACCCCCAAAACCTGCGCCGCGCTGGGTTACAACTGCGGCCTCCAAGGGGACGGCTGCGGCGGCTCCCTGAGCTGCGGCAGCTGCGCCCCGCCCGAGTCCTGCGGCGGCGGCGGTCGCCCCGGAGTCTGCGGCGCGCCGACCTGTACCCCCACCACGTGCGCCGTCCTCAAGCTGCAGTGCGGGACCAGCGATGACGGCTGCGGCGGAACCCTGAACTGCGGCAGCTGCCCCGCCGGCCAGACCTGCGGCGGCGGCGGCATGCCGGGCATGTGCGGGGCGCCGTTCTGCACGCCCACGACCTGCGCCAAGCTCGGCTACAACTGCGGCGCGGCCGGCGACGGCTGCGGCGGCGTCATCGGCTGCGGCACCTGCAGTCCCCCCGAGATCTGCGGCGGCGCCGGCAAGCCCGGAGTCTGCGGCACCGGCTTGTGCACGCCGGCCACCTGCGCCTCGCTCAAGCTGACGTGCGGTCGCAGCGACGACGGCTGCGGCGGCATGCTGAACTGCGGCACCTGCCCCACCGGCCAGACTTGCGGCGGCGGCGGCACGCCCGGAGTCTGCGGCGGACCGACCTGCCACCCGCGAACCTGCGCCGCCGTCGGCGCCGAGTGCGGCATCGTCGGAGACGGCTGCGGCAACATCCTCAACTGCGGCACCTGCGCCGCCGGCCGCACCCGCGGCGCCGGCGGTGTCGCCAACAAGTGCGGCACCATCGGCTAGTCCCAGCGCGAACAAAAGCAAGGCACAGGTGGCACACGCTCATGTGCCATGGTCCGGACATGAGCGTGCCATGGTTGTGCCATCTCTTGTGGCTTTAGCCCTTGCGCGGTCGTCGGTTTGGTTCGCAGAGGCGCTAGTGCTGCGAAACCACACCGGCCCGCGCTGGCGGCTGGTTTGGCGCCTCGATTGCTTGAACAGCCGAGCATTGGAGGACGGATCCGATGAAGAAGCTGACCTATGTGAACCTGCTCGTTGCGTCTCTTTTTGGCTGCGGCGAAATCGATGCACAGACCGACGACATTCCCGCCAGCGCAAGGAGCGCGCTTATCAGTCTGCCGGAAACGATTTCCGGAACCGCCTTGCTGGCCACCAAAGACTATTCTTTTACTAAGATTGCCGCATTCGGCGAAACCGCTCCGTCCGGCGAGCAGTTCACCGATTACTTTCTTCCTAACGGCTTAAATGATCACGGGGATGTCTTCTTTCAGGGGCAAACCGCATCCGGATCCTCGCTGTTTCGGATGCCGACCGGACTGCCGACCGAGCAGTTCGCCGGCCCTGGCACACCCGCCCCCGGCGGCGGCACCTACTCCGCTGGAGTCGAGAGCCTGGGCACGGGGATGAATCAGCATGGCGATGCGGTCTACAAGTACCTGCTCGACAAGCCGGAATCGGAGTCTCTGCCCGCTGGCCTCAACCAGGGAGTGTTCCGGGTCGATGCGGGCGGCGCCCCGATTACGCTGATCCGCCCCGGCGTCACCCTGGCGCCAAACAGTAAGCCTTTCGCCGGCAGCCACGTGTACTCCGGCATCAACGCCGACCGCGTCGTCGTCTTCTCCGGCATCATCCAGACCAACCAGGGAATCAAGCTCCCGCCCGAGCCGGATCTGGCGCTCGGCATCGGCGTCTTCACCGCCGACTCGCACGGCAACATCAGCAGCATCGTCTCCCCGGGCGACCCCGCCCCGGGCCACAAAGTCTTCGACTTCGCCGAAAACGGCTTCATCAACGATCACGGCGACGTCGCCTTCGGCGCGCACATCGCCGGCGAGACCTGCACCAACTTCGGCACCAAACAAGCCGATCGCATCTTCTGCGGCGAGAGCGTCTACCTCGCCCGCAAAGGTGGCCACATCGTCTCCATCGCCCACCAGGGCGACAGCGCCCCCGGCGGCGGCGCGAGCTTCCGCCTCCTCTTCCCGGTCGTCACCGGCGAGCAGCCGCGCATGGCCTCCGGCACCCGGCTGGTTCCCCCGCGGGGGGCCGAGACGGTCCTCGTGGTCGATGAGAGTCTGGTTGCTCATTGCCTCTCCGGTGTCGGGTGTAGCGCGAAGAAACAGGGACAGGATATCTCCTGGGACCGCCCTCGAGGTCGAATACTCGGGTCATCATGCCCGGGGCGATCAGAGCCCCGGTCAGCGCCCCAAGGACTTAACGTGGGCCACCGACCGAAGTCGCAGCAGGCCGCCATTTTTTCTGTTTATTTCCTTCACTATCAATCGTTTCTATTTTTTCAAGGCCTGAATAAAAGCAAGCGTCGAGCACCATTTTCGCGGCACGGCCATGATCCGGG
>CALFML010000493.1 GCA_937879845.1 uncultured Myxococcales bacterium | reverse complement strand
CTCCGGTCAGATCCAGCCGACGGTGTGGGCGCCCACCGATGAGCTGTCGCTGAGATACCTGGAGCACCGCTTCAAGCAGCGCGCCGGCCCCCTGCCGTTCATGATGGCGGAAAAGACCTATCTTGTGCAGTCGCCGATCGTGATGCTCTTTTTCCAAGATCGTCTGCGCGTGCTCAGCCACTCCTTGCGGCAGGGCGGCAGCGACGATGGACTGTGGACCAGCAGCCTCTGTGCCGGGATTGTCAAAGAGTCGGATTCGAGCTCCGTGCCGATTGAAAAGATGGTGCCCGGTACGTGGGCCGAGATCTATGCGCCGATCGATCCGTCTGCGGCCCCGCGACGCGCCGCGCGCGAGGGCCAGCGCCTTCGGGACGAGCCGCTGCCGTCTCTTTCCGATGTCGAGAAATGGGGCCGCGTCAAGATCGGCCATACGCCCCCGCCGAGCGATAACTCCGGGCTGGCGGCGCTTTATCTTATGGCGTTCGACTATGTCCTGCCGCACGGTCAGCGGACCGCGAGCCGCCAGAACCCCATGATGGAGGCAGAGGGCGCCGAAGCAGCGCCGCCGTCCGCGCAAGATCTGGGGGAGCAGTTCGAAAAGTCTTTTGCCGAAAAAAAGGAATCGCTGCGCAAGTGGCTGCGGCGGTGCGAAGCGGGCCTGCCCCCGGCCCCCAAACACGCCCAGGCGCTGACGGCGAGCATGTTCAACACCGGAGCCTCCCTTTATGACGGCGTCGTTACCTACGAGCATCTGGCGCTGCCGTTTTTGGAGCGGATCGATAAGAGCGCCACGACCATGAACAAGCTGGTCGTGATCTATCCCCAGCCGACGCTCTCCGCCCGGCATCCGGCGGTGCTGCTCAAAGCCAAGCCGGAGCAGCAGGACGCCGCCCGCAGATGGCTGCACTTCCTCCTGAGCCCGGAAATGCAGGACAAGGCGATTGAGATGGGGTTCCGGCCCATCCATGCCGAGGGCGCGGTCCGCGGCCACAAAGTGGAGCAGAACCGCTTCCAGCGCCTGCGCCGCCATGTGATGATGCGCGAGCCGCTGGCGCTGGAGGCTCCGCGCGTGGACGGAAGCGTGGTGCAAGAGCTTATCGCGCTGTGGAGCGAAGCCACGAGCCGTTTCTGAGCCGCTAGCCGGCCGTGGCAAACCGCGGCGCGACCCGATTGCGCGTCCGGCCGGCTAGCCCGGCGCGTTGGCCGGCGCGTTGGCCGGCGCCTTCTTGCCTTCGCCCTTCTTATGCTGCGGGGGCGGCTCCGGCGCCGCGCTCTTTGGCTCCGGGGCCTTCGCCGCTGGTATCGGCGCGTCCTTCTTGTCGGTCTTCTCCGCCGCCTCCGCAGCCGCCTGGCCGCCGGCGACATCGCCCAAGTTGAGCTGCATCGCCATATTTCCCTGTCCGCCGCCCAGCACGATGACCTTGCTGTTGTTCGATTTGGCCAGCTCGAGGGCGGCGTCGATGCTCCGCCAGCGCAGCATGTCGGCAGAGATCTTGCCGGCGATGAGATTGTAGTCGCGGATGCCGGCGGCTTCGGTGCGCTTCCGATCCGCCTCTTTTTCCTCACGCTCGAGCTTGTACTTGTACGCCAGCATGAGCTGTTCCTGGTGGTACTTCTCGACGATGGCGTTTTCGACGATCTTGGGCAGATCGATCTGCGTCAGGCGGATCTCTTGCACATGGACGTAGGGATGCGAGACCGTTCCTGACAGGGACTTCTCGATCTTGCCGATCAGCGAAAACTGCCCGACTTCCTGCAGCACATCGCGGACGCTGGCATAGACCTCGTGGGCCGGACGGCCGCCGAAGGTGCGGCGGATATGGGATTCGATCTCGGGCTGGATGAGACTCTCGAAGTAGTCGGGTCCGATGTCCTTTTGGAGAAACCCCAGCATCTCCTTGTACGGCTGATACCGCACCACCACGCTGACCCCCAGCGTCAATCCTTCGTCGCTGAGGACCTTGAAGTCGAGCTTCCGCTGCTGCAGCCGGACATCATAGATCGTCAGCCGGTCCCAAGGCGGAATGACGTGCAGCCCTTCGCTCCACATCCGTTCGGTCTTGGTTCCGCCATAGATCGTCCGGTACATGACCCCCTGATGACCCGGAGGCACGACGATGACCACGCGCCGCCACAGGACGCCGAGCGCCAACAGGAAGATCACCAGCACCGTGTAGATGGCAAACTGCGCCTGATTCAGCCAGTTTGCCAGCCGCTCGCGCGCGGTCAGTTCTCGGTCGCCGGAATCGATTTCGTCTAGCCTCGCAGCGGTCATGGCTCTTTCAGGCTATCGGCGGCGCGGCGTGGAGAGCTTGGGCCCTGAAAACACGGCGGCGACAAACCCGGAGACGGGGGTCAAAAGGACGGAGATGAACAGAGCCGGCCAGAATCCGATGCGCCGCGTGCTGCCGAGCAGTCCCACCGCCAGGACCGTCACGGCCGGGAGGAGAAAGATTAGAAACGGCGTCAGTTCCATCGGCAGCTCAGGCGGGCTTGGGGTTGGCGGCGGCGCGATCGCCCGGCTTCTGTAAGTCCGCAGCCACTTGCTTGCCCTTTTCGAACTCGCGCTGGAAGTGCAGCCGCATCGCCGAGATCGGAAGAGCGTCGTGTAGGGAAAGAGTGTCTTCGCCTGTGTAG
>CALFML010000492.1 GCA_937879845.1 uncultured Myxococcales bacterium | reverse complement strand
TCGGGTTTGGCCACGGCAGGACCTTGGCCGCCGTGGTGCAAGAGCTGCCGCGACTGCATGCCAAGAACATGGTGCTGGTCTCGCTGCTGGGCGGGCTGACGCGTCAGTACGCGGCCAACCCCTACGACGTGATGCACCGGCTGGCGGAACGGCTCTCGGCGCCGGCCTACGTCATGCCGGTGCCGTTCTTCGCCAACTCGGCAAGCGATCGCCAGGTGCTGCTGGAGCAGCGCGGGGTGCGCGAGGTGTTCGAGATGGCGGAGCGAGCCACCCTGAAGCTGCTCGGCATCGGGACGGCCGACGCGCGGGCGCAGCTCGTCACCTCGGGGATGATCGAGCCCGGCGAGATCGCGGACATCGCAGCGGCCGGTGGGATGGGCGAGCTGCTGGGGAACTTCTTCGACGCGGATGGACAGATCATCACCACCACCTTGACCGGCCGTACGCTCGCCGCCTCGTTCGGCGATCCCGCAACCCATCGCCTCGTGGCCGTCGCCGGCGGCACCGAGAAGATCGGCGCCATCGCCGCGGTGTTGCGGAGCCGTCGTCTGACCGGGCTCATCACCGACGAGGGCACGGCCAAGGCGCTAGTCGGCGATGGCTGAGTGCGGCTGAGGAGCCGCGTCGCGCCGGCACGCGCTTTGCCGGCGCTCCGACCCACCCGCGGTGGAGAGTCTGCCCATGGTCGAGCCGAGCCTGGTCGAGAACCGAACCTTCGACGAGATCGCGATCGGGGAGACGGCCTCGTTCGAGCGCCAGATCACCCGGCGCGACATCGAGCTCTACGCCGCGGTCTCGGGCGATGCCAACCCGACCCATCTGGACGAGGCGTTCGCCCGCGCGGCCGGGCTGCAGGGCGTGGTGGCTCACGGGCTACTGACCGCCGGGCTGATCGGCAACCTTCTGGGCAACCGGCTGCCGGGCGCCGGCACGGTGTACGTGTCGCAGGACCTGCAGTTCGCCGGCGCGGTCCATGCCGACGATCGGATCACGGTGACCGTGACAGCGCGCGAGAAGTTGCCCGAGCGGCGGATCGTGCGGTTCGACTGCGCCTGCGTGAACCAGGACGGGGCGACCGTGCTGACGGGCAGCGCCTGCGTGGTGGCGCCGGCGGTCAAGGTCAAGGGCCCGGCGCAGGGGCTGGCGGAGCTCCACCTCCAGGACCACGACCATTACGAGGAGCTGATCCGGCGTAACCTTGATATCCCGCCGATCGCCTGCGCCGTCGCCCATCCCTGCGACGAGAGCTCGCTGCGCGGGGCGCTGGAGGCGGCCGAGGCCGGGATCATCCAGCCGATCCTGGTGGGCCCGCAGGCGAAGATCGGCAACCTCGCCCAGCAACTCGGCCTCAACCTCACCGGCGTCGAGCTGATCGACGCGCCGCACAGCCATGCCGCCGCGGCCAAGGCGGCGCACGATGTGATACTTGCCGAAGGTGGCGCCGACCCGCGGGTCGAAGGGCTCGTTCTCCGGCACCGAGCTTGAAACCGCGGAAGGCGGCGTCGGGTTGCGGCCGGACATCGACGACGGCGGCACCGCGACGCGGCCGGACAGCGATGACGCCGGCGTGCCGCTGCGGCCCGATCGGGATGAGGGCTGGGCCCCGGGACGGCCGGCCAGCGAGGCGTTGGGCCCGCTGCGAGCGGACCGTGAGGACGGCGCCGGCACCACCACCACCACCCCAGCCGGAGGAGTCGTAACCGGCGGTCCGAACCCTGAAGCTCGGACGCCGTTACGCCCTGCCAGCCCCTGCATGAACTGCTCGGCGGGCTGGGTCTCAGTGCTGCTCACGGTGCCGATTCCGGGATGCGTATCGTCCATCCCATCGGCAAGCCGCTTAGCGTCAGCACTAGCCCCAAGGCTGGTCTCTAAAGACCTATCGCCCTCTTTGGTCATTTCTACATCATGAGTGAATCGCTGCTGCTGGTCAATCGGCCCGCACTCGCCGCCGCAGTCTTTGTTAGGGTCTTCGTCAGGTTTACGGTGCGGTTACTGCTTGGTTTTGTCCGCGGGCGTTGCGCTTTGGCATGCCCTAGTACAAGCACCTACCTTGCCCCTTTGCCCGCCCAAGCGCCCCTTGGCCGCCCACTGCCCACCAATTGCCCGCCCATCAGCAGCCCATTGGCAACGCGGCAAAATCCGCCGGACCCGAAAAAAATATAACGCTTGTGCGCCGGGCGCCGCATTCCATATGATCGCTACCTGGCGTTAGGATGCAGCCCGTAAAGTCTTCGCAGTCTCAGGCTGCAAGCAAGCAGCAGCAGCGCTCGCCAGTGAGTCGAGCACTTACCTACCTTGGCCTACGGCCGGCGTCGGATAAAAAATCCACGGGCCATGAGCTCAAGGGACTCGTCTCCGCGCTCGGGCAGGATGCGGTAGGCGGGTCGATCTCGGCGCTCGTCTCGCTGTGCTTCAGCCTGTCGTTCGCCGCCATGATCTTCACCGGCGACTTGAGCCGCGACCTTGGCTACGGCATCCGGATGTCGCTGACCAGCGCCGGCATCACCGTCATCGTCGTCGCGCTGCTCAGCCCCTTCCGCTTCGCGATCGCCGGTCCCGACTCGCGCTCCGCGGCCGTGCAGTCGGCCCTGGCGGCGGGGCTTGTCGCCGGGTTCAAAGGTCAGGCGCTGCCTACCTCCGTCATTCTCTTTGGCATTTCGCTCAGCACGCTCATTACGGGAGCGGTCCTTTATACCTGCGGCCGACTCAAGATGGGCACCTGGATCCGCTATGTGCCCTACCCGGTCATCGGCGGCTTCCTCGCCTCGACCGGCTGGACGCTGATCATCGGCGCCATCCGCGTCGTCACGAGCCGCACGCTGAGCCTGGAGATGCTGCCGGATCTGCTGCATCCGGAGATCCGCCTCCACCTCTTTGTCGGCATCCTTTACACCCTGCTTTTGGTCTGGGTCCTGAGCCGCACCAAACACTTCCTGGCGCTGCCGGGGCTCCTTGTGTTCGGCACGCTGGCCATGCACGTGGTGCGGGCGTTTCTGGGGATGAGCGTGGCGCAGGCGCAGGAAAAAGGCTGGCTGCTCAAGGTGGCCGGCGGCGGCCGCATCTGGCTGCCGCTGCGCGACACCATGTGGCACGGCTTTACCCGGTCGACGCTCAACACCAACACCCTTGGGCACTACGCCGGCAGCCTCCTTGTCCTTATCACCGTCACCGCCATCGCCGTGCTCATCACCGGCGCGGCGATTGAGGTCGCCACGCGCAGCGATGCCAACTTGGACGATGAGCTCAAGAGCCACGGCATCGCCAACCTGCTGTCGGGACTCGGGGGCGGGCTGATTGGCCAGAACGCGATCGCGCGCAGCATGGTCAACCTGCAGGCCGGCGGCAAGAGCCGGCTCAGCGGCGTGCTGGCCGGCAGCATCTGCCTCATCGTCGAGGTCACCAAGCCCGAGTTCGCCGGCTACCTGGCGCGGCCGATCATGGGCGCGACCCTGGCCTTTCTGGGCATCCGCCTCCTTGACGAGTGGATTGTCAAAGCGCGGGCGCACCTGGAGCGCACCGACTACTACCTGGTCGTGGGCATCCTGGTGCTCATCATCTGGTTCGGCTTCGTCGTCGGGCTGCTTGTGGGCCTAATCATCTCGTGCCTCATCTTCGCGGTGAACTACAGCCGGATCAGCGTCATCAAGTCCTCGTTCACCTTGGACGAATACGGCAGCAAAGTGCAGCGCGGCGCCGATGAGAACGAATACCTGCACCGCGACGGCAACCGCCACTGGGTGCTCCGCCTGCGCGGCTACCTATTTTTCGGTTCGGTGGTTCGCCTCGTGCAGGACGCGCGCCAGCGCATCGAGAGCAGCCACCGCCACAACCGCCCGCTGCAGACGCTGGTGCTCGACTTCGCCTCGGCCATCGGCATCGACTCCTCGGCGGCCATGACCCTGGTCAAGCTGCGCCAGACCGCGGAGCAGAAGCGGGTCCAGATCGTCTTTACCGCCCTCCAGCCGGAGATGGAGAAGCTGCTCAAGCGCGAGCGCTGCCTGCGCAGCAACGACGACGTGTGCCTGGCGCTGCCCGATCTCGATCGCGCCCTGGAGCACTGCGAAGACAAGATGCTCAGCGAGCGCACCGGCGGGCTCATGGGCCGTCACTCGTTCATGGCGCAGCTGGCCACGGCGCTCGGCAGCGATGGGGCGGCAAAGCGCGTCATGTCGTACGCCGATCGGCTGGAGCTGGCGCCCAAGCAGTATCTGGTCCGCCAGGGCGACGCCTCGGACGCGCTGTTCATCATCGAGTCGGGGCGGGTGAGCATCATGCTCGAGCTGCCGCACGGACCGCCGCTGCGCTTGCGCTCGGTCGCCTCCAACACCAGCTTGGGCGAGATCGGCCTGTATCGGGAAAAGCCGCGCTCAACCTCCATCCTCGCCGACGTTCCGACCGTGATTCATCGCCTGACCAAGCAGGCGCTGGCACGCATGGAGAACGAGGAACCCAAGCTCGCGGTCGCCTTCCACATCTATATCATCCGCATCTTGGCAGAGCGGCTGACCTCGTCCGATATCGCGATCGCCGCGCTCGAGCGCTAGGCATCCCCGCCGATTCCTAGCTGCCTCCGCGCCGGTGGCAGAACGCCTCGCCAAACCGCCCGCCGAGCCTTGCCGCTGCAGCGATACCGCCGGTGAAGCGGCGCGTCGTCCTCAAGTACGTCAAGGTCGCGGGCGCCGCCGCGCCGCCACAGGTCGTGCAAACGGTCACAGGGTGTTTGTAAACCGCAGGCTACACTTTTGACATTACCGACGAGATGGCCGTTGGCATCAAAGCTGCTACAGTTTAGAGGAAAAGCCATCACCGATTGAGAGGTCTTACTATGGCAACGATTAAGCTCCCCTTTATCCCGCTGGGCCTTGCCGCCACGTTGGCGCTCACGATGGCTGGCAGCTCGACCGCCCTGGCGCAGCCGGCCGATCCGGGGCCCGCCGCCAGCCCCGATGCCAATCAAGTCGCGCCGCCGCCAGCCCAGCCTGGCCAAGGCGCGTACTATCAGCCCGGTCCGGCGGACGCCCAAAATCCGCAGGCCTATCCGCAGCAGCCTGCCTACCCGCAGCAGTACCCGGGGCAGCCCTATCCAACCCAGCAGCCGTACTACGGCCAGCAGCCCTATCCAACCCAACAGCCCTACCCGGCGCAGCAGCCCTATTACGGACAGCAGCCGTATTACGGCCAGCCGCCCTACCCACCGCCGACCTACGTGGCCCCCCCTTATGCCACTCGGCGCCCGGCGGTGGGCTATACAAACCGCTTCCGGCCGCAGTTCGGCATCGGCCTGCGCGTCAGCGGCCTGTATGCCGGCTCGGAGCTTACCGGCTATGGCTCAGAGGGGTTTGGTCTGGAGCTCCTCCTGCGCGTCCATCCACGCATCACCCTCGAAGCGCTGGTCCAGTACCAGAACGTCAGCACGGTCGACTATTCGGCGCCGGTCGCCTACTACGATCGCTTCGACGTGCCGATCCTCGGCGGGGCGCGCATCCACCTGGGCAACCCGTCGTGGGTCTTTTCGCCCTACCTGGTCGGTGCCGCGGGCGCGACCTATTCGAAGCTGAGCATCGATCCTTCGTACTTACCGGAGAGCCACTGGTTCTTCGAGGCGCAGGGCGGCGTCGGCTTCGAAATCCGCCTGGGCCGTCACTTCCTCCTCAACGCGGATCTGCGCGGCTTTGGTCGCTTCCGCAATGAGAGCGCTGACGATCTCATCCTTCAGGACGTGAGCGGCAACTCGGTCCGCACCTTGGGCAATAGCGGCGGCATCCTGTTCAACTTCGGCTTCGCCGGTCTGTTCTAGCCGCTGAAGCGGTGCGCGCTCGGTGTTCCTTTCGGCAGCATGTCCGCCTGTTATACACCTCCCGACGCGCAGACAAAGCTAACGACCCGCGGCAGCAAGATCCTGTACGCTGTCAGGCCATGAACACTGGCATGAACGTCCCTACAGGGTCGCAGAGTGGGCCGGAGGCTCGACGATGAACGTGAAGGACTGGCTCGATCGCCGCACGATCTATCTGGCCCGCCATGGTTCGCATGCCTACGGCACCAACGTACCGACCAGCGACCAGGACGTACGCGGGATTGCGGTGCCGCCGCGGGAATATTTCCTCGGCTGCCTCCATCGGTTCGAACAGGCGGAGCAGAAAGGCGACCCCGATGTCGTCGTCTTCGATCTACGCAAGTTCATGAACCTGGCGGCGGACTGCAACCCTAACGTGCTGGAAATTCTCTTCGTCGATCCCGCGGATCGCCTCAAAGTCCACCCCACGGCGGAGCTCTTGCTGCAGGAGCGCCGCCTGTTCCTTTCCAAGAAAGCGCGCCACACCTTCAGCGGCTACGCCATGTCGCAGCTCAAGCGCATCGAGACCCACCGCCGCTGGCTCCTCGATCCGCCGTCCGCGCCGCCGGTGCGCCAAGACTTCGGGCTGCCCGAACGAACGGTGCTGCCCAAGGATCAGCTGGCCGCGGCGGAGAGCCTGATGCGCAAGAAAGTGGACTCCTGGCAGCTTGACCTGGAGCCGCTGGATGAGGCGAGCAAGATTCAGCTGCAGGACAAGCTGGCCGAAGCCTTGGCCGAGATGCGCCTGTCCAGCGAAGACGCGCAGGTTCTGTGCGCCGGGCGGCGGCTCGGCTACGACGACAACTTCCTCGACTTGCTCGATCGCGAGCGCCGCTACACCACGGCCCAGCGGCAGTGGGAGTCGTTCGTCAGCTGGCAGAAGACGCGGAACCCGGCGCGCGCCGCCTTGGAGGCCAAGCACGGCTACGACAGCAAGCACGGGATGCACCTTGTGCGGCTTATGCGCATGTGCGCCGAGATCCTCGCCACCGGCGAAGTCAAGGTGCGCCGCCCCGACGCCGAGGAGCTGCTCGCCATCCGCCACGGAGCGTGGAGCTACGACATGCTCATGGACTGGGCGGGCAAGCAAGACGCGCAGCTCGATGCGCTTTATAAGTCCTCTCCGCTGCCGCACGCTCCGGATCGCAACGCCATCGACGCGCTGTGCGTGCGAATCGTCGACAGCGTATTTTCCACCCTAGAGTAAACCGCGTCATGGCATCCGAGCTCGTCTCCCTGGATGGCTCCCACGGCGAGGGGGGCGGCCAGATTTTACGCACCGCGCTGTCCCTATCGATGCGCACCGGGCGGCCGTTTGCGCTCCACCAGATACGCCAAAACCGTGACAAGCCGGGCTTGCGCCCGCAGCACCTGGCCGCGGTGCAGGCGGCGGCGCAGCTCAGCGCGGCCGAGGTGGCCGGCGCCGAGGTGGGCTCGCGCGAGCTGACGTTCCGGCCGCAGCTGCACGGCGAAGACATTCCTTCCGGCGTCTACCGCTTCGACATCGGTACGGCGGGCAGCGCCCCGCTGGTTCTGCAGACGGTGCTGCCGGCGCTGCTCGCGGCAGCTGGACCGACGACGGTGACGATCCTCGGGGGGACCTACAATCCCAAGGCGCCGCCGTTTGATTTCATTGCGCGGGTGTTTGTCCCGCTGCTCGGGCGTTTGGGGGCCGCGGTGCGGGTGCACATGGACCGCCCCGGCTTTTATCCGGCCGGCGGAGGGCAGCTGCTGGCCGAAGTTTCCCCCTGCCCGCGCGTCGGCCGGCTCGAGCTGGGCGAGCGCGGAGCGGTGCTCAGCCGGCAAGCCACCGCCATCGCCGCCCGACTGCCCGAGCATGTCGCCGCGCGCGAGCTCACGGCGCTGCGCCAACATCTGGGCTGGCCCCCGAACTGCTTTGCCACCCGCGTCATCACGCGCAGCCAAAGCCCCGGCAACGCGCTGCTCATCGAGATTCAAAGCGAGCACATCACCGAGCTTGTAAGCTGCGTCGGTGAGCGCGGCATCGCGGCGGAAGAGGTGGCCCGGCGGGCGGCGGCGGAGGCCAGCGCCTACCTGGCCGCCGATGTGCCGGTGGGCGAGCACCTGGCGGACCAGCTGCTGCTGCCGCTGGCGCTGGGACATGGCGGCACCTACCGCACCGTGGAGCCATCGCTGCATACGCGCACGCAGGCCGATGTGATTGGGCAGTTCCTGCCCGCGGTCGCGATCAAATTTACGCCGCAGTCGCGGCTCAGCCATCTCGTCGAAGTCACGGTCCCGGAGTAAGCTCGCCGCCCTGATGGCGCGCAAGCTGATTCTGGCAGAAAAACCGGCGGTCGCCCGCGATCTCGCGCGGGTGCTCGGCGTTGCCGCCCGCGGCGATGGCAGCTTCGCCGGCGACCGCTATGTGATCACCTGGTGCATCGGCCACCTCGTCGAGCTGTGTGAACCCGCCGAGTACGATCCGGCGTGGCGCCGGTGGGCAATGGTTTCCCTGCCGATGCTTCCCCCGCGCTTCCAGCTGCGGCCCAGCCGCGCCACCGCGCGCCAGTGGCGAGTCGTCCGCGAGTTGTTACGCCAGCGCGAGTTCTCCACCGTCATCAACGCCTGCGACGCCGGGCGCGAGGGCGAGCTGATTTTCCGCTACTGCTACGATCTCGCCGAGTGCCGGCTGCCCATCGAGCGGCTGTGGATCTCCTCACTGACCGAGCAGGCCATCGCCCAAGGCTTTGCCCGCCTCCGCCCGGGCGGTGAGCTCGACGCGCTGGCGGCGGCGGCGCGCTGCCGCTCGGAGGCCGACTGGCTGGTCGGCATGAACGCCACGCGCGCGGTGACGCTCTGGCGGCGCAGTGAGCAAGATGTGCTGTGCTCACTCGGGCGGGTGCAGACCCCGACGCTGGGACTTCTGACCGGACGCGAAAAAGCGATCATCGAGTTCGTTCCGCGCGACTACTTCGAGGTCCACGCCGCGCTCAGCACCGCCGCCGCGGATGCTCCCGGCGAACGCTTCACCGGCATCTGGAAGTACGACGGGAATCGACGCCTCGGCGAGCGCGCCCTGGGGGACGCGATTGTCCGGCGCGATGAGCCGCTGCCCGCGGTCGTCGAGTCGGTCGAAGAAAAAACGGTTCGCGAGCCGCCGCCGCTCCTCTTCGATCTCGGCGCGCTGCAGCAGACCGCCAACCGCCGCTTCGGCTGGTCCGCCAAGCACACCCTCAGCATCGCCCAAGCCCTGTATGAACAGCACAAGCTGCTGACCTACCCCCGCACCGACTCGCGCCACCTCAGCTCGGATCTGATTCCGCAGCTGCCCAAGATCTTCACCGCCGTGACCGAGCAGCCGGCGTTCGCGCCGCTCCTGCCCACGCTTTCCGCCGCCAAGCCGCCGCGGCGGGTCTTTCAAGACAGCAAGGTCACCGACCACCACGCGATCATCCCAACCCCGGTCGCGCACACTAGCGCGCGTCTGGCCGCGCTGTCGCCCGATGAGGGCAAGCTCCTCGATCTGGTGGCGCGGCGATTTCTCGCGGCCTTTTTCCCCGATGCCGAATTCCTGCAGACGCGCGTCGTCGTCCGCGTAGGGGAAGCCGCAGCCGGTGCGGCGCTCCCCGCCCGCAAACGCAGAAGCAGACCCGCAGCGCCGGACCCAGCGCCATCGGAATCCGCCGCGCGGGAGAGTCCGAACGCAGCCGCGGCCGCAGCTGAGCCTCTCATGGAGCTACCGCCGCCGCCGGACCGCTACCACGCGCAGGGCCGGGTGCGCCTGCGCGCGGGCTGGCAAGAGGTGGCGGGTATCGCCGAAGAGCGGGCGGCGCGCGGCCCAGCGGCGGCGCGCAACGCCGATGCGGCGGAACCGGACGACGAAGCAGAGGCTGCGCAGTCGTTGCCGCGCTTGCACCAAGGCCAGCTCCTACGCGCCGCGTATGAGGTGAAATCGAAAAAGACCCAGCCGCCGCCGCGCTACACCGAAGCGACGCTGCTGCTGGCGATGGAGGGAGCGGGCAAGCAGCTCGACGATGAAGCGCTGCAGGAGGCGATGAAGGATCGCGGTCTGGGGACGCCGGCCACGCGGGCGGCGGTGATTGAGACGCTGCTCGACCGCGGCTACATTGTCCGCCAAGGCAAACAGCTGCAGCCGACGCCGCTGGGAATGGATCTGATTGCGCGGCTGCCGGTGCCGAGCCTCGGTTCGGCGCAGCTTACCGGAGAGTGGGAGGAGCGCTTGGCGCGCATGGCGCGCGGGCAAGAGTCGCGAGCGGCGTTCATGGCGGACATCGCGGCGTACGTGCAGCAGATCATTGCGGCGGTTAAGAGCGCGGCGCCGCCGGCTGCAGTTGCGCTGGCCGCCCCGTCGCGCGGCGCGTCGACGCGCACCAAACCAAGCCGCCCCGCGGCCGGTCGCGGCTCGCGCAGTCGGTTGCCAAGCCGCCGCAGCGCCAAAGCGCCGGAGTCGACCGCGCCCGATGAAGCTCAGGCGGCGGCGCCCCGCAGCCCGACGCGCACGCCGAAAAAACGCCCGTCCACGCGCTCTACCGATGAGAGCCCGCCGCAGCGCCGCAGCGCCAAGTCCACACGGCAAAAGCCCGCTGCGCGAACCGCTGCCAAGTCACCGCGCAGCGCGACAGAGCCGAAAAAATCGACAGCCCGAAAGCCGCGCCGCCAAGCCTCTGGTCCCGTGCTGTCCGACGATTTCATGCCAGCCGTTTCCCACAATCCGCTTTCCCGCGCCCAGGCCCCCTCTGCGCGCGGCAAATCGCGCGCGGTGCCTCCGGCTCAAGCGGCTCCTGCGGCGGCGCCAGCTTCTCGTTCCCTCGCGCCCCCGCTGCCCAGCATTTCTCAAAGCACTTGGGCCGCGCCGCCGCCTAAAGCTCACGCATCGCCGGCGGCTGTCGCTTGGCGCGGCCCGCAGCTTGCCGCGGCAGAGAAAGCGGCCGCCGCGCCGCCGCAACCAGAGTCCGCCCAAGCGGCCGTGGGTCGCCCAGTCGAGCCCGCGCTCGCCTGTCCACGCTGTCGGGCGGGGTTCCTCATCTGGGGGCGGCGGGCGTGGGGCTGCTCGAACTTTCGCGCCTGCCCGCTGGTCATTCCTTATGAGTTCAAAGGTCGCCGCCTGGGCGAACGCGATCTCCGCAACCTGATTGAGCGCGGCGAGTCCCTGCCGATGTTGCTCGCCGCCGATCGCAGCGGCCTGGAGGTGCGAACCCGCCTGCGCCTGTCTTTGAGCGGGCAGCCGGACGGATTCCTGCTGATGGTTCCGGTCGCCGGACCGTGACAGAGCGGCGGTCGGCTCGCGCTCGCGGACTAGCGACCCTTGCTGCGCTGCGGCAAGGCCTTGGCACGGCCAGACGGGTGAGCCGGCGGCCCGGCATGCGCATGCGCGCCGCGCTCAGCCCGGAGCTTCGGCTCTGACTTGGCAGGGTGATCGACTTTTGCGCCGCTTGCCGATTTGCTCTTGCTCTCCGCACCGCGGCTGTCGCGTGCGTCCGCCGGAATGAGGCCGCTCAGCTGACGACTGGCGAGCTGCAGCTTCTTCGGCGGACTGGCGGAGCCGGAGCGCGGCGGCTGGTCTTCGTGCATCCGCTCTAGGAGTGCCGCGCCGGCGGCCGCCCGATGATGGAGCGCTTCGGGCAAGACGGCAGCGACCACGGCATGCGGATCATCCAGGTAACGGCGGGCGGCGCTCTGGACCTGGGCTATCGTCACGGCGCGCACTCCGGCTTCATAGGCCTCAGCGCCCGCGGCCCCCGCCGGTAGCGCGAGGGCGGCGACGCGCGCCAGCTCAAGGGCGTAGTCATCACGCCGCTGCCGCCCGGCGGCTTGACGACTCACCAGCTGATCCTGCGCCAGGGTGAGCTCCGCGGCCGTGATGGGATGATCGATCAGCTTGCGCAGTTCCTCCCGCAGACCGGTCTGCGCCACATCGAACGTCGAAGGGCTGGTCGCCAGATGCAGGGCGACGAATCCAAGCTCCACGCCTAGCTGCAGCACACCTTGGACGGCATAAGCCAGGCCGCGCTTGTCGCGGAGCTCGCGGTTCAAGCGTCCCGAAGGGCCGGCAAGCAGCTCGAAGAGGATCTCGAGCGCGTACCGCTCATGTCCTTGCAGGCCGGGGGCGCGGAAACCCAGGACCATGTGCGCGTGCTGGCTCGGCAGGTACAAGACCCGCGAGGCCGGGGTCGCCGGCGGCTCGGGCGGCGCGGTCGGCGTCGCCAACGCGGGCACAGAGGCGGCAGATGCGGCGGGCAGACGCGCATCCAGGCGCTCCAGCACGGTCTGCGGCTCCACGTCGCCGACCACGGCAATCGTCAGCTTGGTCAGCGGGTAGGCGCGGCGAAACAGCTCCAGCAGCCGGCGCCGCGAGAGCCCGCCTACCGATTGCACCGAAGGCTCCAGCGAGTAGGGATGTCCAGGCAGCAGCGCCGCCTTGAACAGCCGCAGCGCCGCCCGCGCCGCATCGTCCCGCGGCAACAGCTGCGCCGCCGTCGTTTCGCTGTTTACGCCAATCGGCTCCAGCGCTCCCAGCAACGACGCGGGGGCGGATCGCGGATCACTGTGTTCGGCGCGTAAGTCGCCGCGCAGCTCGACGATCAAGGATCGGCGCTCACGATCGGCGTCGGCATCGCTGAAGCTTGGTTGGCTCAGACAGTCGGCCAACAGCGCCAGGCCCTGATCGAGGTGGCTGCTCACGAACTCGCCGCGCAGACCGAAAGCGTCGAGCTCGACGACGGGCGAGAGGGTGCCGGAGATCTGCTCCAGCTCACGCGCCATTGCTTCGGCCGTCCGCGTTCGCGCCGAGCGCGGCCACAGCCGAGCGAGCAGCTGATGGGCGCCGGCGGTCCGTTCGTCTTCGCCGCGCAGACCCCCCGGCCAGAGTGCCGCGATGCCGACAACGCCGACGCTGTGTTCCGGGACGATCAAGAGCCGGGCACCGCTTGGCAAGGTGGCCGCAAAGACCCCGCCCGGCACCGGCTTCACTTGGGTCGCCGCCGCCCGCGGCGCCATGGGTCCGAGCGCCGCGGCGCTCTGCACAAGCTGCAGCTGCAGCCGCCGCACAAGACCCGCCGCCGATTCGGAGCCAGCATCGGTGCGACCGCTGGTCGTGTTGCCAGGCGGCGGCCGCAAGGCGACCAAGGTCAGGTTCTCCTGCGTCAGGTAACGGGACAGGGTCTGCCGCAGCGCCAGCGGGGTCAGGGACTGAACCTGCTGGTCATAGTCACGCGGCACAAGACCGAGCGAATGGAAAAACCCGAGCTGCCGCGCCCGGCCGCTTGGCGTCTCACGCAGATAGGCGGCATCGGCCAAGAGCACGCGCTGGGCCCGCTGGAGATCCGCCGCGGCCACTTCACGCTGGCCAAGCCGCAGCGCCTCGCTGACCAGCACCCGCGCCGCGTCTTCGATCTGCGCCGGCGCGACCACGATGCCAGTGAGAAGCAGGCCCGGGTCGCGCGCGGTGTAGCTCATCGCCGACGGCTCTTCGCTCCCATCGAGCCGCTGCGTCCGCGCCAGCTCCCGATGCAGCCGGGCGCCCTCGCCATACCCGAGCAACACCGCAGCGATATCCAGCGCCGCCACGTCCGGCGAGCGCGCCGATGGCAGATGAAAGCCGAGCAGCACCCGCGCCCGGCCCGGCTCACCATCCTGCGGCAGGACCGCCACGCGCGGCGTCTGCTGCGGCGGCTCTACCGGACGCTCCGGCCCCCGCGGGTCGCGGGTCGCGCGGGCGAGCAGCGTGTTGCCAAGCTCCGCCGACAGCCGCTCGGTCAGAGCCGCGGCATCAAAGTCGCCCGTGACGACGACCGTGAGCCGCGAAGCGCTATAGCGGCTGGTGAAAAACTCCGCGATCTCGGCCCGCGTCAGCTTGCGCAGGGTCTCCGCCCGCCCGAGCACCGGCCGGCGGTACGGATGCGCCGCGAACGCCGTCGTAAGCAGCGCCTGGAGGGCCGCGCGCTGCGGCACCGCCGCCTCTTGCCGCAGCTCCGTGAGCACCGCCTGGCGCTGGCGGTCGAGCGCCGACTCGGACAGCGCCAGCTCACTGCGCCGTGCCCCGAGCAAGGCGCCCAAAAGCTCGATCCCCTGCTCCCAGCGGCGGCTCGGGACCAGCGCATGGAACACCGTGTGGTCCGGCGTGGTCCACGACGCGGCCTCGCCCCCGCTGTGATACACGCGCTGCACCGCGTCCTGCGCTTGCTCATGGAAAAGGAGCCGCTCCGTCAAGTGGGCGATGCCGAGCTGGGCCTCTGGTTCATCCGCCGCTCCGGCCAGCACCCAGGCCTGCAGCGCGACCGTTTTGACGATGTGATCCTCTTGCAGGACGAGCAGCGCCCCGCTGGGCAAGCGGACCAGGCGCTCGCTGCCCGCTTCGCCGCTGCTCGGTACTGTCAGCGCCGGCGGTGGAACCGTCGCAGCAGCCGGCGCGGTCACTCTCGCGGGCGGAGGCGGAGCGGCGGGCCGCAGCGGATCGGTGCGAACCTCCGGCCGGCATCCGACCACCCCGAGCAGGAACCCTGCCGCCACCGCGGACCTAGCAGACGAGCGCATGCTGCCTTCGTACACCAGGGATGCACCTTGGCCAAGCCGCATTTGCCTCGGCCGGCTGGCAAGGCGCGCGGCAGCTTATGGGGGGCTCGTCGGGGTCTTGTGGACCTCATCGCGCAGATTCAAGTACTGCGCCATGTGCTCGACCGCGTGCCGCGGGTCGCCGTTATTAAACTGCGCGCGGGCCAGATAGTACAGCGCCCCCGGATGCTGCTGCAGATACACCGGCTCATCGAGCAGCTCCTCCAAGTGATCCACCGCGTCGTCGATGAGATCGGCCTTGTACAGGAGATAGCCGAGCACCAGCCGGATGTCGGGGCCAAGCTGGTTGACCCAGCTCATCGGCCACTCCCGCAGCGCCCGCAGGCCCAGCACCCAGCGCCGGGCGTTGAGGTTGCGGATCGCTTCGCCGTACTCGCGGCGGATGCGCTCGCGGTCGGCGGCGCTCAGGCTCTCTGGAATCACCAGCGGTCCGAGGCCGGCGGCGAAGTGATTATCGTCCCCATCGAAGTCGCGCGACAGCGCTTCCTCATGCTCAAACTCCGAGCGCTTGGAGAACATCGCCAGCAGGGAGGCCAGCGTCTCCGTCTCCCCGCCGCCGCCCACCGCCAGGGCGCGAATGAGCATGCGGCTAGCCGCATCGCGCTTGCCGTGCGCCAGCATCGCCCGTCCCAGGCGGGCGTAGGTATCGGCCCGGCGCTCGAACGTCTGTCCCGGCGGCGCCGACCAAAAGTCCGGCGCCTTGTCAAACGGCAGGCCGTGGTTTGTCAGATAGCGCTCGAAGCGGCCGTAGGGCCACTCGTTGCTGTAGACCCGCGGCACCGAGGACTCATGGCGCATGTACCCGAGCAGATCGCGCGGCGCGGCAAACTCGATGCGCGCGTTGTCATCGGTGTTGATCACCGCGCCGATCGTGAACGCCGGGATCTCGTCGGGGGTCAGCAAAAGGTCGGCCAGAAGCTCCTCCGGGCTGTCGATCTGCGCCCGATGCAGCTCCGCCCGCAGCACCGGGTCTTGGAAGTTGCGGCGCAGCCGGTGCAGATCGAGCGGCA
>CALFML010000491.1 GCA_937879845.1 uncultured Myxococcales bacterium | reverse complement strand
GCCGCGGCCAGCTCGGTGGTCACGGTGCGAGCCAGCTCACGCTCGGCGGCCAGGTTCACCGCCAGGTCGTCCAGCGAGGCGGTCATCGCCGCCCCGGTCCGCTCCGCGATCCGCCAACTCGCCGCCAACGCGGCCAGCCCGGACGCCCCCGGACGCCGCGCCGCGGCGCGCAGCACCTCGACGACGTCGCCGCCGACGCGGTGATGGGCGGCCACCTCGGCGAACAGCGGCTCCTCGCGGGCGACGAGTTCCAGGGCGCGCACCTGCGCGTACCCGGCACGCAGCAGCCCGGCCAGCTCACTGCAGCCCCGGGCCACCTGGTCACGGGTCAGCGATCGCCGCCGGCCCGTCCGCGGTCCCCCGCTTGTACGAGGTGGTCGCGTCAAACGGCACCGGCACGATCACCACCTTGGCCGACTCGACCGAGTCATCAAGGCCGAACAGGCCGGAGTCGGGCGCCGCCGCCGCGCTGGCGTCGAAGTCAGGGCTGGCCACGGCGGCTCCTCCTCGCAAGACGTGGCCGGCGCGCCGCCTGCTTGCGCCGCGGCGCCACCTGCTCGCGCCGCGGCACCACCTGCTCGCGCCGCGGCACCACCTGCTCGCGCCGCGGCACCAAAAGACATTCGCTGACGAGAAAGACCATTTTCATGGCGGCCCGCAGGGTAGCTCAGGCCCCGCCGGCGCACCAGGCCCCACGGCCTTTCATCGGCTGCCGCCCTGGCAACAAAACCCTTAAAACCATTGCCCAATCTCGTGTAATTTGATAACCCACGTGAAACAAAAATCGCGCGGCAGGCATGCGCCCTGGGGTTTTCTCGCCTTGGAGCTTGTACAGAGATGCCTGCGTCGCGCCGAGATCTAGCTCAACTGCAAGAGGCACTCTGCTATGGAAGTCGGCAAACTGAACGCGCAAGTACGTCCCAACACGGGCACCGGCACCGCCACCAAGCTGCGGGAGAAGGGCCAGATTCCGGCCATCTGCTACGGCGGCGGCCAGGACCCCATCACCCTGCAGATCAACCCGACGGATCTCCTTAAGTCGCTGGATCCGGTCAAGGGCCGCAACACCCTTTTGCACCTGCACATCGAAGGGCAGGCGAAGCCCACGGCGGTGATGCTCAAGGACACCCAGCGCGACAAGCTGCGCGGGGAGCTCATCCACGCTGACTTCCTGCGCGTCGCCACCGATAAGGCGGTGCGCGCGGTCGTCCCGCTGGCGATGATCGGCAAGGCGGCCGGCGTCAAGGACGGCGGGACGCTGCACCAGGTCTACCGCACGGTGACCGTCTCGTGCGTGCCGGGCAAGATCCCGACCAACATCGAGCTCGACGTGAACGCCCTGGGCATCGGCCAGTCGATCCACGTGCGCGATCTCAAGCTGCCCGAGGGCGTGACGGTGTCGCTGGCGGCGAACACCACCCTGTGCGTGGTCACCATACCCAAGGCTGAAAAGAGCACAGAGACGGCGGCTGCGGGCGCTGAAGGCGCGGCGCCGGCGGGTGAGGCGGCGGCGGCGGGCGACAAGGCGGCATCGGCCAAGACCCCGGCTCCGGCGGCCAAGGCCGGCGGTGACAAGGCGGCGGCCAAGCCGGCCGCGGCGGCAGGCAAGAAGTAACAGCAGGCCTGGCGCCCTCCCCGCAGCTCGGGCCGACCGGCTGGCTGCGTCGCGCTTAGCCGCGGGGAGTCGGCAATCCCGCAAGACAAGAGATGTCTTGGCTCATCGTAGGGCTTGGCAACCCAGGCTCGGAGTATGCCCAGAACCGGCACAACGTCGGCTTCCTCGCCCTCGATCTGCTCGTCGGCCGCTGGGGCCTGGGCAAGGGCGCCTTCCGCCACAAGTTCGGCAGCGAGCTCTTGCCGGCCGAGTGGGGGGGGCACAAGCTGCAGCTGCAAAAACCCATGGAGTACATGAACGTCTCCGGTGGACCGGTGCAGCGGGCGATGGCCTTTTTCCGCATCGAGCTCGATCACGTGATCGTCATCCACGACGACATCGATCTCGAGCTCGGGCGGGTCAAGGTCAAAAAAGGCGGCGGCCACGGCGGTCATAACGGGCTGCGCTCGATCTCGCAGACGGTCGGCGCCGACTACCTGCGGGTGCGCGGCGGCGTCGGTCGCCCCGGCGGCAGCTCCGGCGGAAAAAGCGAGAAAGTAGTCGGCCACGTCCTTGGCAACTTCAGCCGCGCCGAGCAGATCACCTTGGGCCTTGAGCTTGAGTCCATGGCCGACGCCGTGCAGGCAATCATCGAGCGCGGCGTCACCTACGCCATGAACCACTATAACGGCGCGGCCCCCTCCGAATGACCCGTAACCGCCCATCGGCCCAGGCTTATCTGCTCGGTCACATCTTGAAACTCCGTCGGTAGTCAATAGGCGTGGGCCGACCGGAGATGTTTTCGGCGGGCCGTCAGGTCCGACGGAAACATCGCAGGGTAGGGGGACCCGCGCCGTTTAATACTTTGGTTGTGACCATTCGATAGCCCCAGGCTTTAACCAGTAACGGCAGGCTAAAAGCGCGAAACGTAAAAGCAATCCTTGACCCGGCCAGCGTGGCTGTGGTGAAAATGGCCCCCACGTCCTCGCTCCCGACCTAGCTCGGGGGCTCTTTAACGATCCATGAGGCCAGGAGAAAAGAATGACGTTGCAAGTGTCCATGCGCGACGAACCCGGTACTAAGCGCGAGTACGAGACCATCTTCATCTTGCGGCCGGATACCAACCAGGAAGGCATCACCCTGGTCAACACCAAGGTGCGCCAGGTCATCGACTCGATGAGCGGCAAGACGCTCAAGCTCGATAACTGGGGTAAACGCAAGCTTGCCTATGAGATTAAGAAGCAGCTCAAAGGCATCTACATGTACTGGCAGTACCTGGGGACGAGCGGCATGGTCGAAGAGATCGAGCGCAACCTGCGCATGCTCGACTCGGTCATCCGCTACTACACCGTTCGGGTCGACGAGGACGTGGTCCCCGATGCGCGGCCCTCGACGGTTGACGAAGAGACGTTCACCAAAGCGGCTAGCACCATTCCCGATGAAGAGGAGCTTGTCACCGGCGCCGTCGCCTCGCGCTTCCGCGATGACGACGACGATGACGATGAGTTCGACCCGGATCTGGAAGAGGCAGCGCTGGCCGGCGGCGCCGAGAAGCCGGAGGAATAAGCCATGTCGATGGACTTTGATGACGCCCCGCGGGGCGGTAAGGGTAAGGCGGGCGACCGCGGCGACAAGAAATCCGGTCCCGGCGGGGCGGGCGGCTCGGGCATGCGCAAGCGGGGCTTCACGCGCCGCAAGGTCTGCCGGTTCTGCGCCGACAAGACCCTGACGATCGACTACAAGGACTCGCAGCTGCTCAAGTACTTCATCACCGACCGGGGCAAGATCATTCCCCGGCGGATTTCCGGCAACTGCGCCAAGCATCAGCGGAAAGTCGCGCTGTCGATAAGGCGGTCGCGCATGATTGCGCTTATGCCGTACACCGTGACGGGCCAGTAAGCAAAAGACGCACGCACAGGAGATACATAGATGCGGATCATTTTGCGCGAAGACGTGGCCAAGCTCGGCAAGAGCGGCGAGCTGGTCACGGTGCGTGACGGTTACGGTCGCAACTACCTGCTCCCGCAGGGGCTGGGGATGCTCGCGACCGAGCACAACGTCAAGCAGATCGAGCACCAGAAGAAGGTCATCGCGGCGCGCAACGCCAAGCTGGCCAAGGACGCCCAGGCCGTCGCCGACAAGCTCGGCGGCCTGACGCTGAAGATCACCCGCCAGGCGGGCGAGGGCGGCAAGCTGTTCGGCTCCGTGAGCACCCGCGATATCGAGGACGCCGCTGCGGCGCTCGGGGTGACGATCGACCGCCGCAAGGTGGTGATCGCCGACCCGATCAAGCTCATTGGCGAGTACACCGTCGATGTCAAGACGGGCCAAGGGGTTGTCGGCAAGGTCAAGGTCGTGGTCCAAGAGGGCAAGGCCAACTGAGCTTGCCTCGGACGGCGGCGCTAGCCAGCCCCAGCCAGTATGGGCCCGCTAGCGTCGCGTCTGAGAAAAGTCCTGCAGTTCCAAGGGCCTGGGAGAACTCTCCCGGGCCTTTTTTATTTCGTTAAGATGGGCTGCATGATCGCCATCGCCGCGTCGTCCACCGTCCTCGGGCGGGAACGACCGACGCCGGTGTGCAGAGATTCCACCGCGCTACACGGCACGCTCACCCGGAGGACCCCATGCTCGGTCTGATGCAAGAGACCCCGCTGCTGATTTCTTCGCTGATCGAATACGCCGCTCGCTACCACAGCGAGACGCAGATCATCACGCGCACCCTGGAAGGCCCGATCCACACGAGCACCTGGGCCAAGATCCATGAGCGCGCCAAGCGTCTGGCCCAGGCGCTGCTCAAGCTCGGCGTGCAGCGCGGCGATCGCGTCGCCACCCTGGCGGTCAACACCCACCGCCACCTGGAGCTTTACTACGCCGTGTCGGGGATCGGCGCGGTGCTGCACACGGTGAACCCGCGCCTGTTTCCCGATCAGCTGGAGTACATCTTCAACCACGCCGAAGACCGGCTGCTTTTTTTTGATCTGCCGTTCGTGCCGCTTATCAAGGCGCTGCGGCCGGCGCTCAAGTCGGTGCAGAACTTGGTCCTTTTGAGCGACAAGGCGCATGCGCCGGCCGATGTCGCCGATCTGCTCACCTATGAAGAGCTGCTGGAGCCGGGCCGCGACGATTTCACCTGGCCCGCGCTGCCGGAGAACCAGGCCGCGGCGCTGTGCTACACCTCGGGCACGACCGGCAACCCCAAGGGGGTCTTGTACAGCCATCGCTCGACCGTGCTGCACGCGCTGGCGACCTGCGCCGCGGACTCGCTGGGGTTGTCGAGCCGTGACAGCGTGATGCTCATCGTGCCGATGTTCCACGCCAACGGCTGGGGCGTGCCCTACGCCGGGGCGATGTGCGGGGCGAAGCTGGTGTTTCCCGGCGCGGCCCTGGATGGCGCGAGCCTGTGCGAGCTGATGAACCTCGGCGGCTGCACCTTGTCCATGGGCGTACCGACGGTGTGGCTGAACTTCCTGGCCTACATCGATCAGCATAAGGGGGCGGTGCCGGCGCGGCTCAAGAAGGTGCTGATCGGCGGCTCGGCGGCGCCGCGGGCGCTTATCGAACGGCTGCAGAACGAGCTGGGCCTCACCGTCGTGCACCTGTGGGGCATGACCGAGACCAGCCCGGTCGGGACCTGCGCCTCGCTGCCGCACCGGCTGGCGGACTGCAGCGGCGAGGAGAAGCTGCAGCTCCTGCTCAAGCAGGGCCGCGCCTTCTACGGCGTCGAGCTCAAGATCACCGACGACGACGGCCGTGAGCTGCCGCGCGACGGCAAGGCCTTCGGCATGCTCAAGGTGCGCGGCCCGTGGATCGCCAGCAGCTACTTCCGCGGCGAGGGCGGCGAGATCCTGGACGCCGACGGCTACTTCGCCACCGGCGACGTGGCGACCCTGGACAGCGACGGCTACATGCAGATCACCGATCGCGCCAAGGACGTGATCAAGTCGGGCGGCGAGTGGATCTCCTCGATCGATCTGGAAAATGCGGCGCTGGGCCACCCGGCGGTGCATGAGGCCGCGGTCATCGGCATCCAGCACCCGGTGTGGCAGGAGCGGCCGCTCCTGGTCGTGGTGCGCAAGCCCGGCGTCGAGGTGAGCGCCGCGGCGCTGCGCGAGTTCTTGGAAAAAAAGGTCGCGCGCTGGTGGCTGCCCGACGACGTGCTGTTTGTCGATGAGCTGCCGCATACGGCGACCGGCAAGCTGCACAAGCTCAAGCTGCGCGAGCAGCTCAGCAGCTACAAGCTGCCGCCGGTCGAGTACAAGCGCGATTAGCGGGCGGCTTCGCCGGAGCGGCGGTTGAATCGGCCAGACCGGTGGCCAAACCGGCGGCCAAACCGGTAGCCAAACCGGAACTAGACCGGTAGTTAGACCGGCCGCTCGCTGATCACGGCGCGGACGATCGACGTAAGACCGTCCAGCCCCAGGCTCTTTTGCACCACCGCCCGCACCCCCAGCTGCCGCAGGAGCGCGCGATCGCCGCGCGTGCTGCGCGTCGATAGCACGACGACCGGCAGATCGGCGGTGGTCTCCTGGCCGCGCAGGGTGGCGCAGACCTCGACGCCGTTGAGCTTGGGCATCGCCAGGTCCATGATGATGAGGCCCAGCGACTGCCGCTGCGCCTCCTGCACCACTTGCTCACCGTCGGTGACCATAATCACCTCGGCGTCCGGCGCCGCCGCTTCGACGCACATCCGCAGCTGATCGAGCACGAGCGGATCTTCGTCGGCCACCAGAACTCGCTGCGGCGCCTTGCGCAGGGTCTTGCGGTGCGCCGCGATGAGCGACGCCATGAGGTCGTCGCACGACTGGAAGCGCTGGTTGGGATCGCGCGCCACCGACCGCAGCACCGTCTGATCGAAGATCTCCGGCAGATCCGGCCGGAAGATCGACGGCGGCATCGGATCTTCCTCCTGGTGCTTGCGCAGCACGTCGGCGACCTCGCCGCTGGGGAAGGGGAGCTTGCCGGCCATGAGCTCGTAGATGCTCATGCCCAGGGCGTAGACATCGCAGCGGCGCGCTTCCTCCGGGGTGCGCGGCCGGTGCTTGATCTGCTCCGGGGCGAGGTAATCGGGCGTGCCGATGATATGCGTCCCGGACCCGCGTGAGTCGGTGGACTTGGCGAGGCCGAAGTCCATCAGGATCGCCCGCGGCCCCGGCGCGACCATCACGTTGGCGGGCTTTATATCGCGGTGGATGATCCCGGCGGAGTGCACGACCTGGACGGCGCGGCACAGCTGCAGCGCCAGGCTGACCGCCAGATCGATGGGGATCGCGTCGTGCACCCGAACCGCCTGGACCAGATAGTAGGCCAGCGTCGGGCCGACGATGTACTCCATGACCATGAACGGCACGCTGCGGTGCTCGCCCAGGGCATGCACGTGGACGACGTTTTCGTGCCGGACCGCGGCCAGAAGGCGCGCCTCGCGGCGGAACAGCGCCGCCTGACCGGGGTGCACGGCGTGCTCGGGAAGCAGCACTTTGACCGCGACCTGACGCTCCAGCGCCAGATCCTCGGCGAGGTAGACGGCGCCCATGGCACCGCGGCCTAGCTCCCGCACGAGGCGATAGTTGTCGGCCAGGACCTCGCCCAGACGCGGCGCGCGATCGGCGGCCTTGGATACTGCGCTCTCGGCACCTTTGCCGGCTTGCTTGGGGTTTGGGGGCGGCATCTTCGGTCAGCGCTCGCTCTTGCAGTGTACCGCAGCCCTGGTATTTCTCACAATGATAATTAGTTAAGCTAAATTACAAATATGATTTTCAAATCGCATCATGAGTGCTTGGGAAGGCGCGGCTCAATCGGTTCATAGGTCGAGTCAATCAGACGGTTTCTAGAGATAGATCAGCGACGATCGGTGCCCCAGGTGAGCATTTTCATCATGGCACGCATCTTGTTATCGAGATTGCCGAATATTTCAAAGCAGTGCTGATCCCAGCACCCAGAGTTGCCATAATGGTCGGAGTAAACCTTACCTAGACCCCTTCTAACCCCCGTCTCGCGACGGGAGCTGCTTCATGGAGCAAGTGGATGCGCCGCATCGTCCAGACCTTAAAAGCAGGCGGCCGCACAGCCGCTAAAAAGGGACTCGCGCTTGCGCTGCTGGCGATCGGCAGCGGCTCGTTAGCCGGGTGTCCGCCGCCGCCGCTGGAAGAGCAGATGATGTCCGACGGCAGCGAGCCCGGCCTCGATCCGCAGACGCTGTTTGACACCCAGGTCAAGCCCCTGGTGTCGGCGAGCTGCAGCTGCCACTACACCCAGCAGGGTTCGATCTCGCCGTTTCTCGCCATGGAGTCCGAGTACGACGCCATCACCAAGTACGGCAACGGCAAGTTCCTGACCCCGGTGCCCGATGACAGCCTGCTGCTCTTAAAGAAGGAGCACACCGGGCCGGCGTTTGAAACCGACCAAGCCAAGACGGTGCGCGGCTGGCTCTCGGCCGAGGCGGCGACGCGCGGCAGCTCCATGAGCAGCCCGACCACGCCGACGGTACCGATCCGGATCGGCACGTTCTTTATGAGCCTGCAGGCGCTGACCCAGGATCCGCTGTCGAGCATCACCTTCGATCTGTCGCAGGTGTCCGGCACCACCTACCTCATCTCCAACCTGAAGGTGACCGCCGGACCTTCGGGCGGAATCCAGCTCAAGCACCCGCGCTTTATCATCTTTACCGCGGCCGGCGCGGTTCCGGAGTCGAGCGACGGCCTGAGCACCGTGGACATCACCGTCACGGCCGGCGCGTCGATGCCGCTCGGCTCGGGCAACCTTTTGCTCACCGAGCTGCCGGCCTCCAGCGCGCGCATCGCCATGGCCTTCCAGACCATAAGCGTCGTAAACCCGATGATGGTCAACGTCGCGTGCATGAACCTGGCGGCGTTTGATCCGCCGGTCAAAAACCAGCTGGCGACCTGCGCCGCGGTCTGCCACAGCCCGTCGGGCAGCGACCCGCGCAAGAACCAGGCGACCGGCGCCTTCAACATGGCGGCGGCGCTGACCTCGGATCAGACCATGATCGCCCAGCTGTGCCAAAACTCCAAGGGCCGCATCGATAAGAACAATCCCGCCAAGAGCATCCTGGTGGTGCAGCCGCAGCCGGCGGCGAGCGGCGGTACCCCCAACCATCCGTACAAGATCAACGATTCGACGCAGTTTACTGCCTACATGAACGCCATCGTGACGTGGGCTTCGGGAGAGAAGTGATCTTTTCCCCTAAAAAGCGAGAGGAAGCATGAAACCAAGACTTTGCAACACGACGCTGTCCCTGGCCCTGGCTGCTGCTGCTGCCGCCGGCTGCTCCGGCGGCGCCAGCACGGGGCAGAAGGCGGATGACAACTCCAGCGCCTTCCGTGAAGGACTCCCGCCGGTCATTCGCGACGGCGACAAGTTCGCCGTCAACGACGCGACCACCGACTACATGCTGGCCCTGCGTTCGGCCGCGCTGAAGCTGACCGGCAACTATCCGACCCAGACCGAGATCGCCGAGCTGCAGGCCGCGGCGGATCAGCCGGCGACCTATGCCAACCGCATCAACGACTATATGAGCCGGCCGGCGTTCGCGGCGCAGCAGGTGCAGTTCTGGCGCGACACCTTCAAGATGGGCGGCACGCTCACCGTGCAGGTCGGAGCGGGAATGCAGACCGTGAGCCTGGAGACCGCGCCGACCTTCGCCGCGCAGCTGGTCGTGCAGGGTCAGCCCTTCAACCAGATCGTGACCCAGAGCAAGGGCACCTGCCCGACGTTCAATGGCACAAACGGCCAGTTCACCGCCGCCGACTGCACGAACACCGCCGGTCAGCCGGTGGTCGGCGTGCTGACCGACGCCGGCGTGCAGGCGCAGTTCCTCTCGTCCTTGGCCTTCCGCCGCACGCGCTGGGTGCAAGAGACGTTCATGTGCTCGCGCTTCCCGGCCGAGACCGGCACCAAGCCGGTGATGTACACCGGCGGCAGCTACAGCTCGCCGTGGCCCATCACCAGCATCACCGGTTCGCTCAACACGACCGCGCCCAAGATCGACTTCCACGACACCTCCGCGGTCATCTGCGCCAACTGTCACACGACGATCAACCACATCGCTCCGCTTTTCGCCAAGTTCGACGCGGTGGGCAACCTGACCAGCACGATTCAGGTCATCACCCCGGTCGCTTAGGGAGTCCAGTCATTCTGCATACTTATCACCTGGTAGGCGTAGGTGCGCCGCGACATGCGCGATTCCTCCCGGCGGAGCTTCGCAACCCGCCAAAGGACGCCGGCGGGACCACGGCGCCGGAGCGAGGGCTTTAGAGATGGGCGACATCGTTCGCAAATGTAAAAACGAGCGGTTTGTCGGCTGGTATGTGCGCTATATCGACAGCGATGGACGGCGCAAGCAGCGGGCGTCGCACCAGCCGAGCTTCGCGCTGGCGCGTCGATTTCTTTTGCAGATCGAGGGCCGCATCGCCCGCGGCCTGGTTGGGATTCCGGAAAAGACGCAGAGCGCGTTGACCGTGGCGGCTCTATGTACGCGCTGGCTGGAGGAGTATCGGAATCCCAAGGTCAAAGATCTCGCCCGCTATCGCAAGCACTCGCGGCTCGGGCTGCGGCGCGTCCTGCCGCAGCTTGGGGCGCTGCCGCTGGCGCAGCTGACGGCGCGCGAGGTCGAAAAGGCGCGCGACCGCTTGATGGTTCGCTATCCCGCGGCCAACACCGTGCGCGCCGCGCTGCGTCCGCTGTCGGCGGCGCTGAGCTGGGCGGTGCGGGAGGGCTTGGTCAATCACAATCCGGTGCGCGGCGTCAGCCTGCCGCCGCGCGTGCAGTCGCTGGAGTATCTGGCCGCGGACGATGCCGCGCGGCTCTTGCAGACCGCCAAAGAGCGGGCCGGTGGTAACGGCGAGCGCGGCGACCTGGGACTCCAGGCGACTTCGCACTTTATCGCCGTAGCGCTGGCGCTGCATACCGGACTGCGGCGCGGTGAGCTTATGGGACTGCGCTGGACGGACGTGGACTTGGAGGCGCAGCGGCTCACCGTGGCGCGTTCCTTTGCCGCGCTGCCAAAGGGCGGCCAGCCGCGCCATCTACGCCTTCCGGCGGCGCTGATTCCGCTCTTGCGCGACTGGCGCCGCCGCTGCCCGGCGACTGCGGAGGGCGTGGTATGTCCGGCCCGCGCCGCCGGCCGCTTCCGGATGAGCAGCGGCCGCTCGGACCACGGTCTCAAGGGACTCCTGCGCGCCGCCGGTTGCCCGCCGCTGCGGCGCGGCTGGCACTCGCTGCGTCATACCTTCGCTTCGATGTTCATTCGCGCCGGCGGCAATTTGGTCGCACTGCAGCAGATCCTGGGCCACACGGATATGAAGATGACGCTCGCTTACGCCCATCTGGCGCCGGACTTTTTGGCACAAGACATGGAGCGCATCCACTATCCGCTAAACCAGACCGCAGATGCGGACGGCGCGGCTGCGGCGCAAGCGGCGTCAGAAGGCGCGGTGGATCTCAGCGATGGCCGCCGCCGGAAGGACGGACGACGTTTTCGGGGAATTGACCCAGGACATTTCCCGCGGGTCCGTAGCGGCAGACTATGAAATAGGACTGATCCTTGCTCTTGGCCGCGCCGCAGCCAAGGCTGGTGCTGGACTTCCAGACGACCTGGGTGAAGTGGCCCGTCGCGCCGCTGAAGCCGGGCCTTTTGTAGTTGTACTTTTTGATCTCGTTATACCAGTGCGACACCGCTTGCTCGGCCAGCTCCTCGGCTGAGATGGCCTCGCTGGAGAAGAAAAAGTGTAGGTTTTCGCCATCGTTGCCGCCGCTGTGTTCGAACTTGCCGCTCGCCGCCAGCCGGCGCGCCCAGCCGAGCGCCCCGCTCTCCAGCCGACTGTCGTATTCCAGACTGGGCGCATGATGGCGGGCCCGATAGGCGTTGTGTTTCTCAAGGACGGCGGTGCGGAAGGACGCCATATCGACGGTCTCGGCCGCGCGCGCCGCTCCGCTACTGGCGAGTCCTCCTATTGCAATCGCGGCCACCAAGCTCCCCCAACGGTAACGCATAAAAGCCTCCTGCCGGCTTCGGTCGCTATCGCCTGTGCCGAGCATCTCCCCTTTGAGAGTAGCAGACCTCGCCGCTTCTCGCCGCGTCCGCCGCCCGTTGCGGCAGGAAAAGATCGCCGCCGCCGGCGGAGACGCTTAGACTGGGGCGGCCATGTCGCTTGTCACCGCAGAAAACCTCGCCCTCAGTTTCGCCCAAAAGGTCATCCTCGCCGAGGAAAGCTTCGCCATCCAGCCCGGCGAGAAGATCGGTCTTATCGGCCCGAACGGCACCGGCAAATCGACGCTGCTCCGCATCCTCGCCGGCGAGCGTGAGCCCGACTCCGGCGACGTCCACTTCGCCCGCGGGGTGCGCGCCGGCTATCTGCCGCAGGACATCTTGGAGCTGCCGCCGGGAACGCTCGTGGAGTCGGTGCAGTCGGCGGTGCCGGGAAGCGACGAGCTGGCGCGCGCGATCGCAGAGCTTGGGCAGGAGCTTGCTGCCGCGGGCGATGAGCAGGCGCGCAGCGAGGCCGGCCACCGGCTCGCCGACCTGCATGATCGGCTGACCCAGTTCGAGGAGCGCTACGGCCGCCATCGCGCCGAGAGCATCCTGCTCGGACTCGGCTTTGCCGAGCGTGACTTCGACCGCGACGTGCAGACTCTGTCCGGGGGCTGGAAGATGCGGGCGGCGCTGGCCGGACTCCTGCTTTTGACGCCCGAGCTTCTGCTTCTGGACGAGCCGACCAACCACCTGGATATTCCCTCCCTCAGCTGGTTCGATCAGTTCCTGCGCCGCTCCGCCAAGGCGGTGCTCCTGGTCAGCCATGATCGCGACTTTCTCAATCGCCAGGTGGATCGGGTGTTGTCGTTCGAACCCGAAGGGCTGCGCAGCTATGCCGGCAACTACGACGCCTACAAGCGCCAGCGTGCGGAGGAGGAGCTGAACCTGGAAGTGCGCGCCCGGCGCCAGGCGGCGGAGCGGGCGGAGACCGAGCGGTTCATCGAGCGGTTCCGTTACAAAGCCTCCAAGGCCCGCCAGGTGCAGAGCCGCATCAAGCAGCTGGATAGGAGCGAGATCATCCGCGTCCGCGACCAGCGGTCGACCGTGAACTTCCGCTTTCCGCCGGTGCCGCGGGCCGGCCGCGAGGTGGTGCGGCTCGACGGGGTGCGCAAGCAGTTCGGCGATAAGTGCATCTACCGCTCGGTCACCCGCACCATTGAACGCGGCGAGCGGGTTGCCATCATCGGCGTCAACGGCGCCGGCAAGACGACGCTGCTCAAGCTGATTGCCGGAGAGCTGCCGCTCGACGGCGGCACCATCGCGCTGGGCCACAACGTACAGATGGCCTACTACGCGCAGCATCACACGGAGAAGCTCGACCGCGACAAGACGATTCTGGAAGAGATCTGGGCGCTCGTACCCGAGCAGCCGCAGTCCTTTGTGCGCGGCGTGCTGGGCTCCTTCCTGTTTCAGGGCGACGACGTGGACAAAAAGATCGCCGTGCTCTCCGGCGGTGAGCGGGCGCGCGTGGCGTTGGCGCGGCTTTTGGTCCTGCCGTCGAACTTGATCCTGATGGACGAGCCGACAAACCACCTCGATCTCGACTCCGCGGAGCGGCTCGCCGAGTCGCTCAAGGACTACGGCGGAACCCTCCTTTTCGTCTCGCACAACCGCAGCTTCATAAACCAGCTGGCCACCCGCATCTGGGACGTGCGCGGCGGCGATGTCGAGGAGTGGACCGGTAACCTCGACGCCTACCTGTATCACCAGCAGCAGCTGGCGGCGGCCGGCGGGAGCGCGGGCGGTACCGCCGCGGGTGGCGCCGCGGTGCCAGCCGCCCGCAGCGAAGAGCGGGATCGCGACCGCCGCCGCCGCGAAGCGCAGGAGCGGGAAGCGCGGGCCGCGGTGCTGCGTCCGCTCAAGCAGGAGATCGAACGCCTGGAAGGGCGCATCGCCGCGCTGGAAGCGGAGAAAAAGGAGCTGGAGCCAAAGCTCGCAAGTCCGGAGCTGCTCGGCGACTTTCAGCGCTCGCGAGCGGTCATGCAGCGCTATGGGGAGCTTGGGAAAGAGCTGGAGGAGCTGTATGGGCGCTGGGAAGCGGCGCAGGAGCAGCTGGCGATAAAAAACGGTTGACTAATTGGCAAAATTTTGCACGGCGCCTAGGACGGCTTGGCTAGGAGAGGTCTCGAAGTCAAGCGCGCGGCCGACGGTGAGGCACGGAGCGGATCTCCTCTTTTCGCGCTGGCATGGCGGCTGCTTACTTCCTGATTGCTCCGGTACGACGCCGGGCCAGGAGAGACGCCGATGCCAAGACTTCCGCTCACCGATCACGCAGCGCGCCGCTGTCGCGGCCGCGGCATTCCCCAGGCGGCAATTGCCGCTGCGCTCGATTACGGCCGCCGCCGCATCATCCGCGGTGCCGAGATCTACACGCTTGGTTGGCGGGAGGTCAGCCAGTGCGCGCAGCTCGGCATCGATCTGTCGCGGTTCGAGAGCACGGCCGTAGTCTGCTCCCACTCGGGCGCGATCTTGACCGTGTACCGCAATCGCCGCACGCACCGCTATCGGTCCTAGCCCTCTTGCGCCGTGGACCCCAGCTGGACCCCGGTCGGCAAAGGGTCTGGGCGCCGCCCTCGCCAGGCTGCCGGCGCCGGGGTGATTCAGGTCATCACCCCGGTGCCGCCCAATGGCTTGAGCGTGCCGGGCGACTGGCTCCCGGCGAGCGAAGGCTACGCCTGGCGCCTGGGCAAGCCGGTGGCGGATCTGAAGGGACTCGGTGATGCCATCGCGGCGGATCCCGAGCTGTCGATCTGCGTCGCTTCGCGGATGTGGAACTGGGCAATGTCGCGCGGCGACATCGTCAACGACCAGGTAACGTTGACGCCGGAGCTGGCCAAGCGCCTGTCGGGAATCCTGGTCCAGAACAACTGGAACGTGAAGGAGCTCATCCGCCAGGTGTTCAATGACCCCAACTTCGTTCGCTACTAGGCCCGGTCACCACAGGAGCAAGACGATGCTGAAGATGCACAAATCGTTATCGAGCCTGGGCCTGGCCGTAGCGCTGGGATTTCTGGGCTGCAACAGCGGCGGCGATCAAGCCGAAAACCCCGATGCCGGCGCGCCGCCGGACCTGACGACGCTGTCGACTCCCGGCGGGACGGGGCCGACCAACGCCTTCAACCATGATGACATCCTGAGCTCCATCGGCGATGTGTTCGCCGACGGCCGCCAGGTTCCGGTGGAAGTGGGCGAGCGCATGCACGCCTGCGGCAAGCTGCAGTACGCGGCGCTGGGCCGCATCCTGCAGAGCCGCGGCGTCAACATCGCCAATACGGCGACGTTCAGCGCCGGCCAGCTGTACACAAGCGGCAACCTGGTCATCGGCGTCGCCAATTACCCGGCGCGCGTCTCCGAGTCCGACCGCAACACCACCGGAGGAATCGTCCGCCTGTACGACATCCTCATCGCCGCGGCGGAGGAGCTTTTACCCGACGCGACCACCGACAATCTATCCAAGAGCGCGGCGTGCTCCGGGGTGTCGCTGTTCAACGCCGACAACACCTGCAATCCCGCCGGCTTCGGCTGCTTCATGGGCGTCCCGCCGACCGACGCGCAGATCAATCTCTGCAACGTGATGGTCGTCAAAGACACGTTTGATCCCAACATCCTGAACCGGAAGCGCCTGGCTGTCGCGGCCATGGCGTCCCCGATTTTCCTGTGCGACTAGGGGGAATGACACCATGAAACGCGATATCGAACTGCGGGGTGCTTCCCGCCGAGACTTCATCAAGGGCGTGCAGATCGGAAGAGCACACGTCTGAACTCCAGTCACGCCAATGTATCTCGTA
>CALFML010000490.1 GCA_937879845.1 uncultured Myxococcales bacterium | reverse complement strand
GCGACGTGATTGACGACACCTATCGTCAGGCGATCACCGCGGCTGGCTCCGGCTGTTCCGCAGCCATCGACGCCGAACGCTGGCTCGAAGCCCACCACTGAGCCGATCGCTCGACCCCTCCCCCAGACCCGGCGTGTCCACCCGTTCGCGCCCCGGCGTGACCCGCGGGCGCGGCGTTCGCGCCTTTGGGGCGCGCCCACGAGGCAGACTCGGGGGGAATGCGGCCTTGCGACTCGCGGTTGGAGTCGATGGCTCACGGAAAGGGACCTTCAATGGCTAGCGGAATCGACGATCTGACCGAACATACTTTCGATGAAACGATCGGGTCGGCAAGTGTGCCCGTGATGCGATAGGCCACTGCCCGCAAAAAGCCGCGTTCCTGTTCGAGTGAAGCCGACAAAACGGCCTGGTCGGGATTGCCTATCACGGATGTCTGTGCAGGTGTGGTTGCCGTTTTGGTCATCGCAAAATGCGCTGTGAAAGCGCGCGAAATTCCGGAAAACGCTGCGTCGGCGCCGATGAGGAGCGCAGCAGAATTCCCAGCACGCCACAGAGCACAAACATACTAAGCACAAGCGTTGCCGAAGTCTCTAGCCGCGATGGTCCAGACGAAGAAACCCCACTGCGGAGCCGCAGGATTTTCGCCGATAGATACAGCCCAAATCCCAAATGGAGCGATCCGCACAGCCCGAGCAGGAGATAGTACGGCCAGAAAAACCACGGTGCCCACAGCGTTGCATACGCCAAAAAGGAAAAGTCCGCAGCCCCTGTCGCCGTCGGAGGAGAAGGTCATCGACTTTACGTTCGATGTCGCCTCCGATTTCTCCGAAGGCAACGCTCGCGTCGAGCTGCAGGTGTACGACTTCGGCTCACGTGAAGGGGTGACGGACAAGCTGACCTTCCCCGTCATCGACAACAGTGCGCCGGGGCAGGATGCGGCGGCGGTGGTGGCGGTGCGTGGGGAAGCGACGGTGCGAACCGGCGCCAATAGCAACTCGCCGCTGGTCGGCAAGGTCAAGGCCGGGGCGCGGCTGCGCCAGAGCAAGATCTTCGGCGAGTTCGTCCGCGTCGAGCTGGAGCCGGGACGGCCGGGGTTCCTGCCGCTGTCGGCGGTGAGCCCGACCTCGCAGCCGCCCACCGATGCGGGGAGCGGCAACCTGTCGCTGGTCTGGCAAGTGACGCCGCCGACGATCGAAGTAAAGGGATCGCCGCTGGCCGTCGAAGCGAACTCGATCCGGCTGAGCGCCATCGCCCGTGACGCCGAGCAAGTCATCGACGGCTACATCGTCGTGAGCAACCGAACGGCGAAGATCGAGCACCGCAAGGTGTTTTACCGCAGCAACCGCAACGGTCCGCTGACCACGCAGATGCAGTTTGACGCCGCGGTGCCGCTGTGGCCGGGCTCGAACTTCGTCACCGTCGTCGCGCGTCAGTCCGGCCAGGTGCAGGCGATGCAGACCCTGGTCATAAACCGTCTGGGCAAAGACGCAGTCCAGGCAGCGAAATAAAAAAGCCGTCGCCAGTCGTTCGTATCCCCTAGCAACGTAGAATCGTCCCGCACGGTAAGCGCACGTTGGGCCGCGCAGTAAGCGCTGCGCGGGGGTCCGCACGGTAAGCGCGCGGGGGTCCGCACGGTAAGCGCGCGGGGGTCCGCACGGTAAGCGCCGCGCGGTGCTGCGTGCGGCAAACGCGCAGTGTTCGGCGCGGTAAGCGCGCGGTGGGTCGAACGGTAAGAAAGACTGGCTCGGTGGTGCCGAGACAATCGGGGGCGGGCAACGCCCCCTTCTAGCGATTGACATGCGGTAACGCCGCCATAAAATGAGCGGGCCATGAACAAGCTCTATGCGGATGCCGATGCGGCGCTCTTCGATGTCAAAGACGGGGTCACCATCTTGAGCGGCGGCTTCGGCCTGTGCGGCAATCCTGAAAACTGCATCGATGCGCTGGTCCGCCGCGGCGTGCGCGACTTGACGCTGGTCTCGAACAACTGCGGGGTCGCTGGAAAGGGACTCGGCAAGCTGCTTGAGGCGGGGCAGGTGCGCAAGATGATCGCGTCGTATGTCGGCGAGAATAAGACGTTTGAGCGCCTGTACCTCGACGGCAAGATCGAAGTCGAGCTGTGTCCGCAGGGGACGCTGGCGGAGCGGCTGCGCGCCGCCGGAGCCGGCATTCCCGCGTTTTTCACGCCCACCGGCTACGGCACGCAGCGGGCCGAAGGAAAAGAGACGCGAGCCTTCAGTGATCGCTTCGGCCAGACCCGCAACTACATCTTGGAGTCGGCGCTCTCCGGCGATTTTGCGCTGGTCAAGGCCTGGAAGGGCGATCGCTTCGGCAATCTGGTGTTCCGCAAGACCGCCCGCAACTTCAACCCGGTCGTCGCCGTGGCGGCGCGCGTCACCATCGCCGAGGTCGAGGAGCTCGTCGAACCCGGGCAGCTCGATCCGGATCAGGTTCACCTGCCGGGCATCTATGTGAAGCGCATGTTCGTCGGCAAGAACTATCAGAAGCCGATTGAGCAGCGCACGGTCCGGCCGCGGCCGGGCAGCTCCGCGGCCACCTAGACGGCAAGCCCGCGGGAGAAGGCGAGAGCCCGCCGCGGACACGTCCTCCGGGAACGTAGGAGAGTAGGAAGAAGCTCATGACGACCCTAGCGATGAACATGAACCAGGCCCTGATCCTCGGGCTGGCACTTGTGTTTGTGCCGCTGTCGCTCGTGTGGGCGTATGCGCTGTGGGATAGCGTGCGGCAGGCCCTTTTCAGCGAGCGCCGCGACCCCGGGTCCGACCCGCTCAGCTGGCCGACGCTGCTGTTACTGACCGGCTTTTTTGGCGGCATCGCCTATCTGTGCCTGGTCCTTTTGCCAAGGCTGCACAAGCCGCGTGTGCGACTTCGCCTGCAAGCGATGAGCGCCGCGTAAAGAGCTCTGGAGCGTTTGTTAATGCCGATCACTCGAGAACAAATGGCGCAGCGCGTGGCTCGCGAGCTGCAAGATGGCTTCTACGTCAACCTGGGCATCGGGCTGCCGACGCTGGTCGCCAACTACATCCCACCCGGCGTGGACGTGGTCCTGCAGTCGGAAAACGGCATGCTCGGCATCGGTCCCTTCCCCTACGAAGGGCAGGAAGACGCCGATCTCATAAACGCCGGCAAGCAGACGGTCACCGAGCTCGCCGGGTCGGTGTTTTTTTCGTCGGCCGAGTCGTTCGCCATGATTCGCGGCAGCCACGTGGACATGTGCATCCTCGGCGCGCTGCAGGTCTCGGAGCGCGGCGACCTGGCCAACTGGACCATCCCCGGAAAGATGGTAAAAGGCATGGGCGGAGCGATGGATCTGGTCGCTGGCTCGCGCCGGGTTCTCATCATGATGGAGCATGTCGCGCGGCAAAAAGGCGCGGCCGAGGATGCGTTTGAGCACAAGATCGTAAAGAGCTGCAACCTGCCGCTCACCGCGCCGGGGTGCGTCCAGCGCATCGTCACGGATCTGGCCGTAATCGATGTCGAAGCCGACGGGCTGCACCTGCGCGAGCTCGCCCCCGGCACGACGGTCGAAGAGGTGCAGCGCAAGACGGAGGCGCAGCTGCGGCTGCCGGCCTCCGGCACCGTGCCGTTTATGTCCGTGTAATCTCTCCCGCCAAATTCGCACACCCATACTTAGCCGCTTGACGGTCTGCGCTATCGCAGACACGATGCGTTCACTTTTTCCGAGGACACCATGGCTGGCAGCGTCAACAAAGTAATCGTGCTCGGCAACCTGGGCGCGAACCCGGAGCTCAAGTATCTACCGTCGGGGCAGGCAGTGTGCGAGATGCGCGTTGCGACCACGGAGACCTATCGCGATCGCAACGAGCAGCCGCAAGAGCGGACCGAGTGGCATCGCATCGTCGTGTGGGGCAAGACGGCGGAAAACTGCGCCAAGTTCCTGCAGAAAGGCCGGCAGGTCTACGTCGAGGGACGGCTGCAGACCCGCTCCTGGGACGATAAGGAAGGCAAGAAGCAGTACATGACGGAGACGGTCGCCAACCATGTCGTGTTCCTCGGCGGCGGCGGTCGGGCCGGCGGCGAAGAGGCACCGCGGTCCGCGCAGTCCGGCGGGTACGGTGGCGAGGGCGGCGGCGGATTCGGCGGTGGTGGCGGAGGAGGAGGCGGCGGCGGTGGATATGGCGGTGGAGGAGGAGGCGGCGGCAGCGGTCGCAGCTACAACCGCAATCCGGAGCCGGCGCCGATGTCGGCGGACGGACCGGAGTTTGGCGGCGAAGACGATATTCCGTTCTAGGCGTAGCGAACAAACGAGGCTCTTTTGCATCTGCGGCGCTGGCATCGGCTGATCGGCCTGCTGGTAGGCCTGCCGTGCCTGCTCTGGGGCCTGTCCGGGGCGCTGCTTGCGTGGAAGAACTGGGCGCGGTCAAAACCGCCTGGACCCACGCAAGCGGGTCCCCTGCGGCCGTTTACCGTGCCGGTCGAGCAGGTGCTGCGGACCCTGGGGCGTGCGGAGCCGCCGACCCAGGTGGAGTGGCGGCATGTCGCCGGCGCTCCGCGCTATGTCGTTCGATTTGCGGCACCGCCGGTGATTCAGGTGGTGGACGGGGAGAGCGGGCAGCCGCTGCCGCTGCCTTCGGTGGATATGCAGCTCGCCCGGCAAGCGGCGCTATGGGATGCGCCGCCCGGGGTCGGGATCAAAAGCTGTGCGCTGCAGACCGCAGGCTCGCTGGTCTACCCGGCCTGGAACGAGCTGCCGGCGCTCCGCATAACCCTGGATAATGGCGATGATGTCTACGTCTCCCCATCCACCGGCGAGATCTTGGCGCACGTGGACACCATGTTCCGCGCCATACGCATCGCGTTCTACGGGCTGCACGTATGGAAATTTTCTCCCGCGGTCCAGGCCCCGCTTTCCTATCTGGTTCTGCTCTTGATGGGGCTTGTGCTGGCAGCCGCCGGGGCGACCGGGCTTTGGCTGGGTCTACGGCGCTGGCGCTGAGGCGCCGTAGCAGCCTGTTTCAAAAGCTACTACGCGACATGATCACAGGACCTGCCGTGCTCACGGCCCCGAGGCCGCTCCGCGCGCCAGGCCCTGCGCTCAGGCCGCTCGCTACGCTTTTGAAACAGGCTGGTAGGTCCGGGCGGCCTGGACGGTGTTGGCGAGCAGCATGGCGATGGTCAGCGGTCCGACGCCGCCGGGAACGGGCGTAATCGCCGCGGCGTTGATGCGGGCCGACTCGAAGTCGACATCGCCGACGACTCGTCCATCGGCCAGGCGGTTGATGCCGACATCGATCACCACGGCTCCCGGCTTGATCCAGTCGCCGACGATCGCCTGCGGCCGCCCCAGCGCCGCGATGACGATGTCTGCCGCGCGGATCTGTTCCGGCAGCGCCCGGGTGTGCGAGTGGCAGATCGTAACCGTGGCATGCGCCGACAGCAGAAGCCCCGCCAGCGGTCGCCCCACGAGGTTGGAGCGGCCGACCACGACCGCCTGCGCGCCGGCGATCGGGGCTCCCGATTCCTGCAAGAGCCGCATGACGCCCAGCGGTGTGCACGGCACAAACCGCGGCCGACCGAGCCACAGCTGCCCGACGTTTTCCGCCAGCAGCCCGTCCACGTCCTTGCGCGGATCGAGCGTCGCGAGAATCGCCGTGGCATCAAGCCCGGCCGGCAGCGGCAGCTGCACCAGCACTCCATGCACGCGCGGATCCGCGTTGAGCTGTCGCAATAATTCGATCAGCTGGTCCGCGGACGTGGTCGCCGGAAGGCGGTGATCGAAGGTGGCGATGCCGACCTCGTGACAGGCGCGGGTCTTGCTTTTGACATAGATCTGCGAGGCCGGATCTTCGCCGACCAGAACCACGGCGAGCCCGGGCGGCGTCGCCAGACCGCGGGCGGCGGCGGCGACCTCGGCGCGGACGGCTTGAGCGATCAGCCGTCCATCGAGAATGCGGGCCGGGGCACGTCCGTTATCGGAGGGAAGCGGGGCGGACATAAAGATTCTCCTTGGACACGGTCAGGGGACTCGGTCATTTTCCGCCGCAGCGACGCGGTCTCCGGCGCCGCATCCGCCGGCGCCCGAGCTCCCCGGCGAGTAGCGAAGGAAAACTACTTTACATCCGTCGCACTCTAGCATAACCCCCTGGCGTTCTCATCGTCACCGCAGCTGCCGTTTTTTCGGAGTCCGGCGTCTGCGAACAAAGCCAGCCCTACGGCGTGAGGAGTGAAGTGAACCCACCTGATCCCGACCCCTCAGTGAGTCTGCAACCGCCGTCCGCGGACAGCCCGAACCCGGATCATGCGCTCCAGCTGGCGGCAGCCGATGGGACGCTGGCGCTGCCCGGTCGGCCGGCCTCGATTTCTCAGGCGGTCCGCATCGCCGTGCGCGAGGTCGTCCAGCCGCTGCGCGATTTCACCGCCGTGCCGCGCGCCCTAAACCTCGGGATCAACATTCCCTACTTCATCGAGGGCCTGGTCTACTTCGGCACGCTCACCATCCTCACCAAGTTTCTCTCCGAGAACGTGGCGACCGGGGACGTGCGGGCGGGTCAGATCACGGCGGTGCTCACCGGCGGCATCACCGGATCGATGTTTCTGCTCGGGGAGCTGTCCGATCGCTGGGGCGTGCGCCGGTCGCTGATCTTCGCCATGCTGCTTTTGATCGGCGGGCGGGTGGTGATGGCGGCGGGGGAGACGCTGCATCTGGGCGCCGGCATGTGGGGGCCGCTGTTCCTATTGAACCTCGCCGGGATCGCGCTCATCGTCGCCGGCTACGGCGCCTACCAGCCGGCCGCCTACGCCGCGGTGAAGGAATACACGACCGAGAAGACCGCGGCGATGGGCTACGCCATGCTGTACGCGCTGCAGAACCTCGGCTCCTTCGCCTCGGGACTCCTGTCGCCGCCGCTGCGCCACGCCAGCGAAGGCCGCTTTCCGCCCAACGGACTGACCGGCGTGCTGTGGGTCTACGCCGCGCTGACGGCGCTCGGAATGGTCATCATCGTCCACTTCCTGCCGCGCGCCCGCACGCCGGAGGCCGAGGTCTCCGAGGTTGTCGCCAAGACGCTCGGCTCGGTCGCGGCGAGCGTCGCCGAAGAAAAGGGCACCCCGGTCAAGCCGCGCATCCTGTCGGCGCAGTGGCTGCGCGAGCACCCGCTGTCCGATCCGAAGTTCAGCTTCTTTATCTTCATCCTGATCCCGGTGCAGACGCTGTTCGCCCACAACTGGCTCACCCTGCCGCTGTACATCGAGCGCGCCTTCCGCGACGCCCCGTGGGTGAGCAGCAACTTCGAGTTCTTCTCCAACCTCAACCCGCTGCTGATCTTCATCCTGACGCCGCTCGTGACCGCGCTGACGACGCGGCTCGATGTGTATAAGAGCATGATCGTGGGGACGGCGGTGATGGCGGTGCCGACGTTCCTGCTGGCGTTCGGGCCGCAGCCGGGACTGCTGCTTCTGTTCACGGTCCTCATGTCGGTCGGCGAAGCGCTGTGGCAGCCGCGCTTTCTCCAGTACGTCGCCGAGATCGCCCCGCCGGGCAAGACCGGCATGTACATGGGGGTGGCGCAGTTCCCGTGGTTTTTGACCAAGCTCATCACCGGCATGTACTCGGGGTGGTTCCTGTCGCACTACTGCCCGGCGCAGGGGGCGCAGAACACCGAGGCGATGTGGCTCATCTACGCGCTGATCGCCTGCTCCTCGCCGGTCGGGCTTGTCCTGGCCAAGGGCTGGGTCGGAAAGGCCATAAGCGGTCGCCTGCCTCCCGGCCGCCCGAGCTAAACAAAAGCCAAGCCAAAGCTCGTCGCTGGCGCCGATTATTGGCGTTTCCTCAGGGCCTGCTGAGGGTGTAAGATGGAAAAGCTATTTTCTCCTTACCCCTTGCGTACCCGATGAGTGTGATGCCCAGGACCTGGCGCTACCGCGCAGTGCTAAGGATGCTGCTTGCCGTGGGGCTGTGGGCCTCGCTG
>CALFML010000489.1 GCA_937879845.1 uncultured Myxococcales bacterium | reverse complement strand
CATGATGGGCGCGGGCATCGCCTATGTCTGCGCCAAGGCGGGCATCGAAGTCGTGCTCAAGGACGTGAGCCTGGAGGCGGCGCAGAAGGGCAAGAGCTACTCGCACAAGCTGGTGGAAAAACAAGTGGAGCGCGGGCAGCTGAGCCGGGAGCGCGGCGAGGAGCTGCTCGGGCGGATCACCGCGGTCGCGGATGCGGCGGCGCTTTCCGGCTGCGATCTGGTGATTGAAGCGGTGTTTGAGAGCGTCGCGCTCAAGCACCAGGTCTTCCGTGAGATTGAGGATCTTGTGGCCAAGGATGCGGTGCTCGGCTCGAACACCTCGACCTTGCCGATAAGCGTGCTGGCCGAAGGGGTGAAGCGTCCGGCCGATTTCATCGGGCTGCATTTTTTCTCTCCGGTGGACAAGATGCCGCTGCTGGAGATCATCGCCGGCCGCAAGACGGCCCCGGCGACGCTGGCCAAGGCGATCGATCTGGCGGCGCAGATCGGCAAGACGCCGATCGTCGTCAACGACAGCCGCGGCTTTTTCACCAGCCGCGTCATCGGCACGTTCCTAAACGAAGCGATGGCGATGCTCGGGGAGGGCGCGCATCCGGCTTCGATCGAGCAGGCGGGTTCGCAGGCCGGCTATCCCGCGCCGCCGCTGCAGCTCATGGACGAGCTCACGCTCACCCTGCCGCGCAAGATCCGTCTTGAGACCAAAGCCGCCGCAGAGGCGGCGGGCCAGCCGTTCCCGCATCACGGCAGCTACGCCGTCATGGACCGGATGATCGACGAGTTCGATCGCAGAGGCCGCTCCACCCACGCCGGCTTCTACGAATACGTCGATGGCAAAAGGACGCGGCTGTGGCCCGGCCTGGTCCAGCACTTCGCGCGTAGCGACTGCCAGATTCCGTTTGCCGATATGCAAGAGCGCATGCTCTTCGCCGAGGCGCTGGAGACCGTCAAGTGCTTCGATGAGGGGGTGCTGCGCTCGGTGCCCGATGCCAACATCGGATCGATCATGGGCATCGGCTTCCCGCCGTGGACCGGAGGCGTGATCCAGTACATAAACGGCTATGAGGGTCCCGCCGGCAAGGGCGTGCGCGGGTTCGTGGCGCGGGCGCGGGAGCTGGCGGCGCGGTACGGCGCGCACTTTGCGCCCCCCGCATCGCTGGTAGCGGGGGCGGAGAGAGACGCCGCGTTTCCGTAGGGGTACGATGGAGGTCAGGTCAGGCCATCGAACTCGAACCGGAGGAGATCGCGATGAGTAACACCGTGGCAAAGCAAGGCGGCAGCGGGAGCGACAAGGCGGGTCCAGCTTCGACCTCGCCCAGGGAGGCGATGCTCGCGGTGCTGCAGCGGCAGCGCGAAGCGTTCCTGCGGGAGCTGCCGGTGAGCGTCGAGCTGCGGCGGGATCGGCTGCGCCGCACGGTCGACCTCATCGTCACCAACAAGGATCGCCTGGCCAAGGCCCTGTGCAGCGACTTCGGCCAGCGCTCGGCGACGAGCACCATGCTCACCGACATCATGACGACGGTGCGGCCGCTGCGCCATGCGATTAAGCATGTCGAAGCGTGGATGAAGCCGGAGTCGCGGCCGCTCGATCTGCCGCTGCGGATCTTCGGCGCGCGGGCGCATGTGGAGTATCAGCCAAAGGGCGTGATCGGGGTGATTGCGCCGTGGAACCTTCCTATCATGCTGATCTTCACGCCGCTGGCGCAGGCGTTCGCGGCCGGCAACCGGGCGATGGTCAAGCCGTCGGAGTTTACCCCGTGCACCTCCGAGCTTGTGACCGAGCTTGTGCAGCGCCACTTCGATCCGGCCGAGCTGGCGATGTTTCCCGGCGATCAGGAGGTCGGCCGCGCCTTCGCCGGGCTCCCGTTTGACCACCTGCTGTTCACCGGCGCCACGGCGATCGGGCGGCACATCCTGCACGCGGCGGCGGACAACCTGGTGCCCACGACGTTGGAGCTCGGCGGCAAGTCGCCGGTGATCATCGGCGAGAGCGCCGATACCCGGCGCACGACGCAGCGCGTGATGATGGGGAAGCTCATGAACGCGGGGCAGATCTGCCTGGCGCCGGACTATCTGCTGGTTCCCAAGGGGCGCGAGGACGCGGTGGTGCGGGGCCTTACGCAGGCCGTGACGGCGATGTACCCGACGATGCTCGCAAACGACGACTACACTTCGATCATCAACCGCCGGCACCGTGAGCGCCTGCAGTCTCTGGTCGCCGATGCCCGCGAGCGTGGGGCGGAAGTTCTGGAGATAAACCCCGCCAAAGAGGACTTCACCGCCGCCGCGGTCACCAAGCTGCCGGTGTACATCGTCCGCAACGTCAATGAACGGATGCGCGTGACCAAAGAGGAGATCTTCGGCCCGGTGCTGCCGGTGCTGACCTACGAGCACATCGATGAGGCGATAGACTACGTCAACCGCGGCGAGAGGCCCCTTGGGCTCTACTATTTCGGCGATAGCCGCGATGAGGAACGCCGGGTGCTCGACCGCACGGTCTCCGGCGGCGTCACGGTAAACGACGTGCTCTTTCACGGCGCGGCGGAGGAGCTGCCGTTCGGCGGCATCGGCGCCTCCGGCATGGGCGCCTATCACGGGCGCGAGGGCTTCCGCACCTTCAGCCACGCCAAGGGAATCTACCATCAGCCGCGGATCGATCTATCGGGGCTCGTCGGATTCCGTCCGCCCTATGGGTCAAAGACGCGCAAGACCCTCAAGCGCGAGGTCGGCTGAGCCCGCGGCCCCTGCGGCTCTACGGGCGCCGATCCGCGCTGCCGGCTGGATGTGCACCATGAATCAGCTTGGGCAGTACTTCCACCACGATGCTGATGAGCGCTTCGCTGAGCAGGAGGTGCGCCTGCTCGCGCGACAGCGTGGCGCTGCGGACCCATTCTTTGACCGTGGCCTTGACCAGGCCGCCGTAGGCGCGGATCGCCGCCCGCTGTTGCTGCTCGCTCCCCGAATCGGCCAAAAGTCCGACGAGCTCCAGCACCTTGCTGGCGGCGATGTCGTCAGCCGCGGCGAGGATGCGCTCGACCTCCGGATCATCGCCGATGCCGCCGGCGCCGGTGACCGCGACGAAGGTCTTGCCGTGCGCGCCGACCGCGTTCAGGTACCAGTCCACGCTCTTTTCGACGCGCTCGCGGAGGGTGCCGGTAGCTTTTTCGGCGAGGTCGAACTTGGGCAGCAGCACCATGCGGCGCACGACTTCCAGGTACAGGTCGCGCTTGAGGCCGAAGTAGTGGTTGATGAGCCCGCGGGCGACCCCCGCCGCCTGGGCGATGTCGGTGGTCGAGACCTGGGCGTACGGGCGCTCGCCAAAAAAGCGCACCGCGCACTCGAGGATCTGTTCACGGCGGGCATCGGGTTCAAGGCGCCGCCGACGTTGGCGGTCGGTAGGATGCATAGCCGGCGCATCATCGCAACACTGTGAGCCTTATGGCAACGGACATTCGCCGCGGTCTGCCGGCCCGTCTGCTTGCGCGTCCAAGGAGAAGGAAAAGGAGAGGAGAGACAACCCGCTGATTTCATTGACGATTCCGGTGCACCGGGATGTAGTACCCACAAGTTCTACCCAAGGAGGAAGCCATGAACGCACGACGCATCATGATCCCTATCGGGCTTTTGAGCGGGCTATTATCTGGCTGCGGCAGCGAGGAGATGAACCTCGGCGCGGCGATGAATCTTCCCAGCCCGCCGCTGCCCGGACCTTGGGACAAAGGGGCTGTCCTGCCGGAGCCGCTGCGCGGGGACGGTGATCCGGTACGCGGCCGCGACCTCCTGCTCAACGGCAACTACATGAGCTGCGGCATCCCGTACAAGCTCTGGAACTTTCCCATCGCCGCGCCGATCGTGCAGAAGGCGCTGGGACAAGGAAGGGAGCGATTCCCGGAGCTTGGCCGCACCGGCAAGAACGCGGAGATGCCGTACGGCGTCAACGTCTTTAAGACCACCGACGGCGCCGAGGTGATGAACCTCAACTGCCTGCACTGCCACGGCGGCTACTTCGACGGCAAGCTGGTGGTGGGCCTGGGCGATCCGACGCGCGATTTCACCGATGGCCTCATCGGCAACATTCCCGTCGATCTGCTGCAGAGCTGGATGCTGTCGCCGATCCTGGGGTTTAGCAAGGCGGATCGCGCCAACACCGAAAAGATCCTCGATACGGCGCGGGCGATCGGCAACCGCACCATGGCGCGCACCGTGGGCAATAACCCGGCGGACTCGCTGGCGGTGGTGCTGGCGGAGCACCGCAACTTCGATCTGTCGTGGAGCGCGGCGCAGCTCCGCCAGATCGATTTTTATAACGACGACGGCTCGCCGCGGAAGGACGCGCGCTTTACCAGTGACCCGCCGCCGTGGTGGCGCGCCCATAAGAAGAACTCCCTTTTTTATAACGGCATGACGCGCGGCTACCACCGCGGCACGATGTCCGCCGCCTCCGCGATCTGCGTCGATAATATTCCGGAAGCGGAGCGGATCGACGCGCTGTTCGCCGACATCCAGGCGTACGTGGAGACCGTGCGCGCCCCGCGCTACCCCTATCCGATCGACAGCGGGCTCGCCCAGCGCGGCAAGGAGCTGTTCACCCGCACCTGCGCCGGCTGCCACGGCACCTACGCCGACGATCCGCAGGACGACGCGCACGATACCTATCCGAACCTGCTCATTCCCAAAGAGGTCATCGGCACCGATCCGATGATCGCCGACATCGGGACGATTCATGCGCGCGATGGATTCCGGCTCTGGAATCAGTACTTTTACGGACGCGTCACCCAGCTGGTGCCGGGCTCGCCGTTTCCGGGATACGTCGCGCCGCCGCTGGATGGGATCTGGGCGACCGCGCCGTTTTTGCATAACGGCTCGGTGCCCAACCTTGAATTATTGCTGAACAGCCGCGCGCGGCCGCGCTATTGGAAGCGGGTGGATTACGACAGCCGCGACTTCGATCAGCGGGTCGTGGGCTGGCCTTTCACTGAAGTGGCTTACGGGCAAGACGCCGCCCCGGCGGCGGAGCGCAAGTACATCTACGACACGACGCAGTGGAGCCAGGGCAACGGCGGCCATACCTTTGGCGACATCTTCACGGCCGATGAGCGGCGCGCAGTCATCGAGTATCTAAAGACGCTCTAGCTAGTTCCCAGCCGGGCGGCGGCTGTCACGGATTGCTACAGGTGTTTTGAATTCGAACACCGCAGCTGCGGTCGTGCCGCGGCCGGAGCGCTTCCCGGTCTTGGGATGGCGGCCGGTCGCCCAGTCCCAGTCGCCGTCGTCGCCGCCGCCGTCGCCGCCGCCGTCATCGCCGCCGCCGCCTTCATCCCCGCCGCCGCCGTCGTCATCGCCGCCGCCGCCGTCATCCCCGCTGGTGCTGTCGCCCTCGTCGCCGCCGATGCCGCCGCCTTGGTCCCAGTCGCCGTCGCCATCCCAGTCGTAGCCCGGCCCGTAGGCGTCCGATCCATCGCTGACATAAGGATCTTCGGTCCATAGCCAGGGGCCGCTGTCGTACGTGTCGCTGCTGCTCACCGGACAGTATTTCAGCTCGCGCTGGCCTTCGAAGTGCAAGGTCGCGGTGCTGCCGCTCCGGCCCTGGATGGTGCCGGAAGCAGAGAGGGCCAGATCGTAGTGGTGCAGCGGGCAGCCGCCTGATGATTGATCGAGGACCGACTCGGTGATCTTCCAGCTGCCGCTCTGCAACAAAAGGGTTACCGGTCCCCAGGTGCTATTAATCCGGCAGAAGTAGGTGCCGGTGATGTTGCCGCCGACGGAGCGGAGGGCGCAGCTGCGGTCGAGCACCAGATCGGTTCCGCCGCGCTTGCCGTGTCGCAGGAGCAGCTGCGGATGCGACGGCATGCGCTGCGCGGTCTGGGTTCCGTCGGCGCCCTTCAAGGCGAGAGTGAACTCGCCGGCTCCTTGGAACGGATCACCGCTTGGCGCGTTGCTGCAGCCGGAAAGACCTAATGCCATCGATGTGAACAGACCTAATGAGGCGATTGCGCTACGGCACCTAGTCATGGGGGCCTCCAAATAAGGCAAGTTTCGTATCGGGCAACTCGGGTAGCCGAGCGAAGTAGAGCAAGACTCGGGCCATTCACCTGGATGCGGAGCGGTCCGCGATCCGACAGGAGGCCGCGTCCTTATGTCTGCTCAGCCAAGCGCGGCGCGCAAGGCCTGGGCGCTCAGCTGCGGTGAGCCGCGCTGCTCCCGTTCGGCGGCCCGCACGAGCTCATAGAGCTTGCGGTTGACCGGGGTCGCGACCCCGTTTTTCTCGCCCAGACGGATGATCTCGCCGTTGAGCAGATCGATTTCAGTGGGCCGACGGCGATCGAGATCCTCCCACATGCTCGATCGAGCGCTGGGATCGACCTTGACCATCGCCGCCGCTACGCGAAGAAACAGCCAGTCGGGCAGGGACAGGATCATGGGCGCAAGCCCCGGCACGAGCCGCCCCAGGCGCACCGGCTTCATTCCGGCGGCGCGCAAGCACGCAAGTCCTTCGCGGACCACCTCGGCCATGATCAGGCGGTAGCCGCGGTCGGCGAGCTGCTCGCGCAGCGGCACCCCGGCCAGCGCGTTGACCGCGTTATTCAGGTTGATGAGCAGCTTGCTCCACTGCACCGCCCGCAGGTCGTCGTGCACCACCACGGCGAACCCGGCGGCCGTGAGCGCCTGCCGCAGCGCTTTGGCGGCACCGCCGCCGTGCTCCAGCTCCAGCGGTCCGCTCGTGCCGTTGTGAAACTGTCCGCCGTCCTTGCGCACGACGTTGAACGGCACCATGCCGGCGAGCACGGTGCGGCCGGGCAGCACCGCCCGCAAGCAGTCGGCGTTGCCGACGCCATTTTGAAAGCTGACGATCACCGCCGACGGCCGCACAATCGGCGCCAGCGCCGTACCCGCCTCCAGGGTCGCCGTGCTCTTGACCGTCACCAAGATGGCATCGCAGCCGGCCAAGGCCTGCACCTCATCGACGTAAGTCACCTTCTGCGGCGGCAAGGCCACGCGCGCCCCGGTGTAATCGGTGAGCGTGAGGCCGTGCTCCTTGACCTCGCGCGCAAGGCGCCCGACCAGAACGACCTCCTGGCCCGCGGCGATGAGACGCCCGCCCAGGTAACAGCCGATGGAACCGGCTCCGAGTATTCCGACTCTCATGCCCCGACTATATATGCTTTGACGGCGGAGGCGCGAGGATGTCGCTACGGCTCGCTCAGCTTGAACCGATTGCCGATGTTGACGATGCTGTGGCGCTGGCAGGTGTAGACCAGGTACTGCCGACTGGCGGCGTCCAGGTGCTTGAAGGACTCATTGGCGAGCTTGAGGTCCTTCATGCTGCACGCCGAGGCGCCGATGATGCGCCAGGCGCGCACCGGGCTTTCGCGCTGCACCGAAGAGGCAAGCTCGACGGCCTGCGGAAAGTTGCCGTTGACGTATTCGGTCTGCGCGTTTGACAGCACCTGATCCGCCTCTTCGCTGCTGCTTCCCTTGGCCAGGGTGCACGACCGCTCGCGCGCCGCCAGAGCCTTTGCCTGCTTGGGTTCTACGTCGAGGACGGCCTTTATCTCGGCGCGGAAGTCGAGGCACTTGCCGCGCTCATGGGCGTCATCGGCGGCGCGCAGGTGTTTTTCCACGAACAGAGGAAAGATCTTGTCGTACGCCTCGCGCGCGTTTGCCTGATAGATGGAGTCCGGCGGAATCTTGCGGTACAGCTGCACCGCCTGATCGTAATCGTCGCCGCTGCCGAGGAGCCGATTATAGCTCTGCTGGGCGTGGTTTTCCTTATCGGCCTGGTCGCGGCGGGCGCCGGCGCTGCTGCGGGTCTGCACGGAGAGCTGCGGCGTATCGAGAATGCGACTGGCCTTCACCGCCGCGTCGGCCCACCGCTTGTTCACAAGGTCGGTGTCGATGGCGGCAAGCTGCTTGGCCGCTTCCGCCTCGGCATCAGGGGTGGGATGGAGCAGAAATCGATAGGCCGCCCCGCCCGCGCCGATAAGCAGCAGCGCGAGGGCCGCGGTAACTGCAGTCCGATTGCGATTCCCGCCCGCGCGGCTCGACTGCATCTCGAAGCTGTTGGCGGTGTAGCTTGGCGGCAGCGAAGACGGCAGCGGGGTCGCCCCGACCAGCGGCACCGGTGCCGGCGAAAGCGGCAGCGGGGTCGGCGCGGCGAACGGCACCGCTGCCGGTGAATGCGGCGGCGGGGTCGGCGCGGCGAACGGCACCGATACCAGCGAAATAGGCGGCGGCGTCGTTGCAGCGAAAGACACCGGCGGCACCGAAAGCGGCGGCGGGGTCGTCGCAGCGAACGCCATCGGCGCCACCGTGCGGACAGTCTGCTGGATGGCGATGGCCGGCTTGGCGCCGGTCGACCGAGTGCAGAGGCGCTGGAGCTCTGTCGCCACGAGCGCCATCGAGGGCCGGGCCGCGGGATCCTTGGCGAGAATCCGCTCCATCAGACTCAAAAGCTCCGGCGGCGCACCGGGCACATAACTTCCCAGCGGCGGCGGCGGCGCAAACATGTGCATCGCAATCAGATCGCCCTGCCCCTCGGCGACAAACGGCGGGCGGCCGACCAGCATCTCATAGAGCATGATGCCAAATGAGTAGACATCGCTCTTCTCATCGACCGTGACCGCGCCGCGGCACTGCTCGGGCGACATGTAGATGGGCGTTCCCATGATCGACCCGGTGCGCGTATGTATGTTCTGGCCGTCCTGGGTCAGCTTGGCGATGCCGAAGTCGACGATCTTGATGTTTTCCCCGCTCGCCGCCTCTTCGCAGGGGACGATCATGACGTTGGCCGGCTTGAGATCGCGGTGGATGACCTTCTTGGCGTGGGCCGCCGAGAGGGCTGCCGTGATCTGCCGCCCCAGGCGGACCGCGTCATCGACCGACATGCCGCCAAGCCGCTTGATGCGCGCGCCGAGCGACTCGCCCTCCAGATACTCCATCGCCAGATAGACGACGCCGGAAGGCAGGCTGCCGTAGTCGAAGACGCGGACGATCCCGGTGTGCTCGACGAGGTTGGCGGCGCGCGCTTCGTTGAAGAAGCGGGTGGCGATCTCGGCGTTCTGCGCCAGCTCCGGGCGTAGGACCTTGACCGCGGCGCGGCCGCCGATGTCTTCGCGGACCGCCTCGAACACCATCCCCATGCCGCCTTCCCCGAGGCGGCGGACGATGCGATACCGACCGATGAGCTGTCCTTCCATAATGATTTTTTCCATCTGCGGCGGCCGCGGATCTCACATGTGGGCAGGCTGCCTACGCATCCCCGGCGTGGCGTAGATCACGACTGACAATCAATAGATTATACCGTCTCCGACTGCGACCGGTCAATCGAGCTCGGGCCGGCGGGACCGCCGGGCTGCGACGCAGCCAAACATTTTCTGCCCCGCGGGCTCGGCCGGCGGGACGGTGGGCCGGCGGCCCTGTGATAGGATGGCTGGCGCGCAAGGGACCAGCCAGTGCTCGGTCGGAAAAACTCATGGACGATGCCTTTGTCACGGTTGGCTGCTTTCATCGACTCGATGATGCAAACTTTGCCAAGAGCCTCCTTGACGGGGCGGGGATCCCGGCCATCCTCGTCGGCGATCATACCGTTGGCATTGCCTGGCACCTGTCGCCGGCGCTCGGCGGGGTGCAGCTGCGGGTGCGCAAACTGGACGAGGCGCTGGCGCGCGCGATCCTGAACCCGCCGGTCGACGCCCGGAGCGCTGCGGCGGCGCCCGGCGGAAGCAATGAGGAGCCCGACCCGGAGCCGGACGATCCGGATTCGGAGCGCAGCCTGGGAAGCGATGCGGACGACGATGCGGACATGGCGGCCCCGGACCCGCGGCTGCTGGCGGAGTCTGAAGCGGAAGATGAAGCCAGAAGCCGCCTGACCCCGCGTGAGGAGCTGGCGCAGCGGGCCTTTCGCGCGGCAGTCATCGGGACGGTGCTGCCGCCAGTGCAGATCTACGCCACCTGGCTGATCTTGCGCGTGCTGTTTGCCCGCGGCCCGATGCAGCCCCGATATTGGTTCCGCACCTTCATCGCCGTGCTGGTAAATACGGCGGCGTGGACGATCGCTTTTATGATCTTAGAGTCGGCGCACGGCGGACCCATTCACATCGGCGCCGGCTGCACGGACTTGACGCTGAACTTGTAAGCGCCGAAGACCGCTGCGCGCGCAGGCAGGTATACTGCACGCATGCGCGATGAAGGTGCGGCCGAGCCGCTTATCCCCACGGCGGAAGTACAACCGACAGCCGCGTCTGCGCCAGGCCCGACCCCGGCCGCGGAGCGCCTGGAGGTCCTTGATGTACTGCGCGGGCTGGCGCTATACGGCGTTCTGCTGGCCAATGCGGTGGTCTGGTTCAGCGGACGCGCATTCATGCCGCGCGGTCCGCAGTCGCCGCAGCTTGGCGCCCTGGACCGGACGTTCATGCTCCTATTCGGTATCTTCGTCGATGGCAAAGCGATGTCGCTCCTCACGTTCCTGTTCGGCCTGGGATTCGCATTGCAGCTCCAGCGCGCCGAGGCCGCGGGACGCACGGTGGCCACGACGCATCTGCGCCGGCTCGCCGCGCTGACGCTCATCGGCGTGTGTCACGTGCTGCTTTTGTGGTGGGGCGATATCCTGTGGGGCTACGCCATCGCCGGAGTCGGCCTCCTGCTATTCCGCCGCATGAAGGGCCGCAAGGTCTTGCTCTGGGCGCTGGTGCTGGTCGTGGTGCCGCACTTCCTGGCGACCATCCCGGTGATTGCCAAGGCGCTGCGTCCAATCACTCCCGCACCGGCCGACTTCGATGCATTCCGGGCGCAGGTCCTTGCAGCGATCACCGGCCACGATCGCCGCCTGCTCACCCAGATGCAGGTGAAGCAGGCCTACTATCATGTCGGCAGCTTCTGGCTGCCGTACTTCCCGGGTCTGGTCGGACGATTCCTCTTTGGCTACTGGGCGGGGATGAGCAAGCTGTTCGAACGGACGGAAGAGCGGCTGCCGTTTTTCCGCAAGCTCGCAGCGTGGGGGATCGGGCTTGGGCTCCTCGGCTCCGTGATCGTTCCCGTTTTCCGCAGATCGGAAGAGCACACGTCTGAACTCCAGTCACGCCAATGTATCTCGT
>CALFML010000488.1 GCA_937879845.1 uncultured Myxococcales bacterium | reverse complement strand
AGCGACTGCCCGCAAGTGCCGCTGCAGCCCGGCGGCCGACCGCTGCCGACGCCCTTTGGCCGCTCCCCCGGCACCTGCGATCTCAACAACCTCAACGCCGACGGCGCCAACCAGAACGGCGGCCGCTACGGCAACGTCGTGCCCGGGCTCAAAGGCCAGTACCTGGACGAAATCGTCGCCGGCATCAACTACGAGGTCGGCTTCGACCTGGTCCTGGGCATCGGCTACATCTACCGCAGCCTTGGCAACATCGTCGAAGACATGTCGGTCGACGGCGGCACCAACTACATCATCGGCAACCCCGGCATCGACCCCGATCCCGGCCGCATCCGCGAGCTGCAGGCGCGCGTGGCGACGCTGCAGCAGAATCCCGCCACGCCGCAAAACCAAGATCTGCTGGATCGCACGCAGGCCCAGCTCGCCGCCTATCAGTCGATCGGCCGGCTGTTTCCTAAGGCCAAGCGGGTCTACAACGCGCTGGTCCTGACCGCCAACAAGCGGCTGTCAAACCGCGTGAGCATCATCGCCAACTACACCTACTCGCGGCAGCTCGGCAACTATCCCGGCACCTACGACGGCACCATCGATGAGAACCTGCCGAACTTCTCCTCGCAGTTTGACCTTACCGACCTTCTGGCCAACCGCAACGGGCCGCTGCCCAACGATCGGCCGCACAACCTCAAGCTGCTCGGCACCTACCAGCAGCCGATCCGCAGCTCCGGCACCTTGACCATCGGTCTTACGTTTACGGCGTACTCGGGGCGGCCGATCAACGTCCTCGGCTCGCATCCGGTGTACGGGTTCAGCCAGGTGTTCCTCCTGCCGCGCGGCTCGGGCGGGCGCACGCCGACCGTGACCCAGTTCGACCTGCACGTCGGCTACGAGCACAAGTTCAACAAGCGCATCACCCTGTCGGTGTTCGCCGACGTGATAAACCTGTTCGACCAGCGCACCGTCACCAACGTCGATGACGACTACACCTACTCCAGCGTCCAGCCCATTGGCCTCGGCAAGCCGATTGATCTCCTGCACCTCAAGGATCTCAACGGCGAGCCCGCGGTCCTAAACAGCAACTACGGTCAGCCGACGGGATATCAGGCGCCGCTGTACATGCGCCTCGGGGCGCGGCTTTCGTTCTGAGCTGGCTTGGGCCGGCCGGCCCGGCGTAACCGCGTATCATCGCTGCGGTTTTCGGCCGGGCAGTTGTTGTAGTGTTGCCGATCATGCGACTCCCTGTGATGCGGCGGATCCGCTGATGCCGCGAATACCCCTGCCCGTGAAGCTGTTTCTGTCGTACCTGTGCATCCTGCTGCTCGGGGCGGGGCCGACTGTCTATTACATCAGCAAGGTCCTGCCCGGCGACATCATGAGCGAAGCGGCGCGCCAGCTCAGCGAGCGCGCCAAGCGGCTCGCCCACAAGCTCGGCGAGGTCTCGGCGGCGGAGCGGCTGGAGTCGGTGCGGGCGGTCGGCCAGCTCAGCCCCGATCGGCTGAGCTACCTGTCGCCGCAGGGCGATGTGCTGTTCGACAACGAGATTCCCGCCGACACGATGCCCGACAACCACGCCAACCGGCCGGAGATCCGCCAGGCGCTCGGCGACACCGCGGTGAGCCGCGAGAAGTTCGCCCGCGATCCCCACTTTGACGGCATGGGCGTGGCGCGGCGCGTCTCCGCCACCCGCAACGTCGATACCCTCTACGTCGCAGTGCGCGTCGCCACCGCCGACAACGAGCCCGCGGCGGTGCTGCGCCTGGCCACGCCGATCGACAAGATCGAGTCGATGAGCGTGGGCATCGTCCGCCTCATCCGCAACGCCACGGCGGTCGCCGTGACCGCCGCCATCGGCTTTTCGCTGATCGCCGCGGTGGTGTTCGTGCGGCCGCTGCAGCGGGTGCGGGGCATGGTCGCGGCGCTGACCGGCGGCGACATGGGCGCCAAGGTGCAGCGCTTCCGCGATGACGAAGTCGGCGACCTGGCCCATGCCCTGAACGACATGGCGACGGCGCTGCGCCGCAAGCTGCTCGACGCGGGCCTGGGCGAAGCGCTGATCAGCCAGCTGGTCGAGGCGCTGCCTTGCCCGTGCGTGGTCTTTGCCGAAGCCGGCGATGTCGTGGCGATAAACGGTCCGGGCCGGCGGGCGCTGCGCATCGAGGGCTCCCTGGCCGGGCAGCACATGCGCGAGTTCGCCGAGCACCCGGTGGTGCAATCCGCCGTCGCCGCCGCCGAGCTCGAAGGCGAGCCGGAGCCGCTCACGGTGCAGCTGGGCGACCCGTTGACGGTGCGCGGCTTCCTCCACGTCCTCAAGCGCCCCGGCACCGCCCCGCTGCGCGTCTTCTTCGGCGCCGAGCTTCCCGAGCCCGAGCCGACGCTGCTCCCCAACCCCGCCCACATCACCGCGCGGTCGCTCATCCAGGTCTTGGAACAGGCGGGCCGGCTCTGCGCCCATGATCTCCGGCTCGACCAGCTGCGGCTGGAGCTGCCGGCGCCGCGGCCGCAGCTCGCCATCGCCGAAGCCGATGAGCGCTGCGTCACCGCGGTGAGCCGGGCGCTGCGGACCGGCGGGCAGGCGCTGGCCGGCAATCCGGCGGTGCTGCGCGTGACGCTCATCGAAGAGGTGACGCGCGTCGGCCTGCACCTGGAGATCGAGCTGCCGGAGCAGATCGTGGCGGACGTGCGCTCGCTGGTCGAGCCCCTGGGCGGCAGCGTCGAGGTCGCGATGATGGAGACCACCCTGTGGCTGCCGCGCGCCTGAGAAGCCGCGTCACGACCGGACGCCACTTATCGCTGGCCGCCTCCAGCGAGCGCCCGCCGGCCGGCGATGTGAGCGCCCCGGTCATCAGCACCCGCGACCCGCGCACCCTGGAGATCCGCCAGTTCCTGCCGCTGCCGCGCGGCCGCGACGAGCAGTACCTGCACACCCTGGACGCCTACATCTATTTCCCGCGCAGCTTCGGCATCTCCGCCGATACCTGGAGCCAGGCGGACTTCTACCGCGACGCCGACATCTTCATGCGGCTGCACGCGCCGGGGATGGAGCTCGGGGAGCTGGCCGACCTGGACAACGATCAGAACCCGGGGGCGGCGCTGCGCCGGCAGCTGCCGCTGCTCTTGTCGGATAATGCGCCGCGGGCGAGCTCGCTGGCCAAGCTGGCGCAGCTTTATAGCGCGGAGCTGGCCGATGCCGCGGTGGGGGCGGTCGGCAAGCTGCGGCAGGCGGTGCTGGCGGCGGCGGAGAGTCACGATACGGCGCAGATCGGCGCGGTGCTGCAGCGCACGTGCGCCGATCTGCTCGCCGCGCTCGGCAGCGTGCGGCGGCTGCGGGCCAAGATCGCGGCGTTCCGTGCCCTGGAGCCGCCGGAGCTGCCGCGGGCCCTGGCGTTCGCGGAGGAGTATGCCAGCGCGGTCATCGACCAGGAGCTGTCCGAGCTGCCGGCGCTCATCGAACAGCTGCCGGGTCTGCGCGACGGCCGGGGGACGGCGGCGCGGCTGCGGGTGCTGCTCTCCGGCACCCTGGCGCAGATAAACAGGCGGCGGCTGGAGCAGGGCTTCGCGACGCCGTGGGGCGACGCGCCGGAGTATTTTTCTTACCGCATCGGCCGGCTCAAGGCGGAGCTGGAGCGCGCCCTGCACATCGAGACGCGGCAGCGCGCCAGCGATCCGTTCATCCGCAACAGCGCGGCGATGGTGGCGGCGGGCCTGGCGGCGACGTGGGCGGTGCTGGCGCAGGTGCCTTTCGGCGGCAACGACTTCACGCGCGAGCATCAGGTGCTGTTCATCAGCATCGCGGTGCTGGCCTACGTGCTCAAAGACCGCATCAAGGAGTGGACGCGGCAGGTGCTGGCGAGCCGCATCCTGCCGTGGGACCACGACCGTGAAATCGTCGGCGACGCGATCAGCCGCGTCGGCTTCGGCGCCTTCTCGGGGCGGGCGCGGGAGCGCGTCCGCTATGTCAGCGAAGCGCAGGTTCCGGGGGAAATCAGCTCGCTGCGGCTGGCCCACCGCACGGTGCGGGGGGTGGCGACGGAGTCCGAACAGATCCTGCACTATCGCCGGCACCTGCTGTTCACGGCGGGCGCGATGGCGGTGCCGGCCGGCTTCGGGGTGCAGGGGTTGTTGCGGCTGTCGCTGGATGAGATCTTGCGGCGGCTCGACGATCCGGTGGAGCTGGTGCGGTTTTACGACTACAAGACCGGCCGCTTCTGCAGCACGGAGCTGCCGAAGGTGCATCACATGAACCTCGTGCTGCATACGACGGAACCGCAGGCCCGGGTCCGCACGCTCATGCGGGTCCGGGTCGTCGTCAACCAGCGCGGAGTGGTACGCCTGGACCCGGTGACCATAAAACACCGTCCCCTCTTCTAATCCCGACGGACAGACAGGCCTGGATCCAATGGAAGCAAGGGCCAAAGCCATGCGCGGATGGGTTTGGGCAATGGATCCATAGGTCAAAGCCATGCGC
>CALFML010000487.1 GCA_937879845.1 uncultured Myxococcales bacterium | reverse complement strand
GGCGGTCGCCAGCGCCGGAGCCCACAGCCAGCGCCGCGCCGGCAAAGGCGCCGCCGCCGCCGCGCGATGGCGGATCTGCGCCGCCAGCTTGTGCGCCGGATAGCGGGCCAGGATCTCCGCGTTGTCGCGATGCAGCTCATCTGCCCGCCGCTTATCGGCATCCGTGACAAGACGCTGCTGTTGCGCGCTGGCCTCGCCGAGCGCCAGCTTTTCGACTACTAGCTCAGGCGCGCGGTCGCGGTCTGGCTTGGACTCCATCACCTGTCTCCTTGGTTTCTCCGTTACCGGCCTTGGCGCCGGCCGCGGTAAGGGCGTGCAGCTGTTCCTGCAGCCGCCGCAGCCGCTTGCGAACGCCCGATACCGACATCCCGACCTCCGCTGCGACCTCTTCCAGGGTCAGTCCATCGTGCAGGTGCAGGACGGCGATGACTCCGCTCGACTCGGGCTCCGAACCTAGGAGCCGCCCCAGCAGGGCCCGCGCCGCCGTCACCTGCTCTGTGGCGCTGGCCACCGCCACGTTCAAAAGCAGCTCGGACTGCGGATCTTCGGGCCGCCGCCGGCGCGTCCGCAGGCGGTTCAAGCAGACATTGGTGGCGACGCGATAGACCAGGCTTGAGCAGGCCTGCGGATCAAGGCGCGTGCGCTCGACCAGCAGCCGCACGAAGACATCCTGCATGGCGTCCGCGGCTTCCTCCTCGCGGCCGAGCATGGCTCGGCAGCGGCGCAGCACCATCGGCCCGTAGCGGGTGTATAGATTTTCAACGTCGATCGCCAAGCTATCCCTCGGAGGTCTTCCATTAAACACCGAAACGCGGCGAATCTGTCACCACCTGGGCACCACCTGGGCACCACCTGGGCACCACCTGGGCACCACCTGGGCCGCGCTAGCTCCGGCAACGACCCGTACGCCGGCCGCACCGGCGAAAGCAGCGAGCGCACCGGTGGTCCGCCGCGGACTTTTTTCGGGCGCTAACGCCGCGGCAGGTCGGGCCGCAAGGCGAGCAGCCGCTCGTGCGCGGTGTCGACTTCGGGTCCCTGGGTGAGCGGCGACTGCTCACCCGGGTCGATGGTCAGATCGTAAAGGAGGCGCCGCGGGCTCTCATACTGCTCATAGATGTACTTGCAGCGGCCGTCGGTAAAGCCGGTGACGACGTGATCCTTGTGGCTCTGCGGGGTCTGGTACCCCATGCGGGCGCACTGGAACGCGAGCAGGCGATCGGCCCGCAGCTCCGGCGGCACCGCGGCCGTCGGCTCGAACAGCAGCCGCGACAGATCCACCGCCGGGCTGCCTTTCGGCAGCTTGGGATCTTCGCCAGCCAGACGCAAGATCGTCGGGAACAGATCGACTCCCTGCACCGGTGCGGCGATCGTTCGCGGCGCGCCGACCCGCGAATCGATGAACAAAAGCGGCACCCGCAACACCTCTTCGTAGAGCGTCGCGTAGTGAGAGGTGGAAGCATGACCGACATGGCCGTGCTCCAGCAGCTCCTCCCCGTGATCCGCGGTCAGGACCACCGTGGTCCGCTCCAGCTGTCCCGTCTCGTCGAGCGCCGCGAAAACCCGGCCCAGGAAATCATCCATCTGGCGGACCGCTCCGGCATAAAGGGCCCGCACCACCGCCTGATCCTCGGGGAGAAGCGCATACTTTTGCCGCGGCACCACGAACTGCTGCCCGACCGACTCGCGGACCCGCGCCGGCACCGCCGCGTCATCGATCCCCAGAAGCTGCCGGTAGCGCTGTTGCGGCCAATACGGCAGGTGCACGAACTTGTAGTGGTACCAGAGGAAAAAAGGCGCCGCGGGCGCGTCGGCCAGCGCCTGCAAGGTCTGCGGTAGGAGATCATCATCGGGGCTGCTCGGGTAGCCGGGAGCCGCCGCCGGATCGTAGCCGAGGTGATGGTAGTTGCCGACGCGGTTTAAGTAGCACAGGTTCGGCACGCGGTAGCCGGCGGCGAAAAGCCGCGCCGGCAGCGCCGGTCCGCCGACCCGCGGGGCGGTCCACTCATAATGAACGCCGTGGCGCAAGGCGCTCTCCCCGGTCAGCAGGCTGATGATCGCGGGCGAGGTCCACGGGGCGGTGGCATAGGCGCGGCTAAACCGCACCGTCTGCGGCTGCAGCCGCTGCAGCGTCGGCGTGAGCGGAATCCCGGCATACGCCTCGACAAAGTCTGGCCGCCACGCATCGATCGTCAACAGGAGTATGTTGCGGCGCTCGCTGGACGCGCTCAGCATGATCGCTGGTTCCTATTGGCTAGGGTAAGCCGCGCAGGTTCGCCCGGCGGTTCAGGAAGCGCCCCGCCGCATCCAGGTAGCCGGCCAGCGACCCGATGTCGATGACCTCCCCGGGAATGAGGGTGCCGAAGAGCAGCCCTTGGCGGGCCAGACGTTGCAGCGCGTGTATAAGCCCGCTATCGGCGAGCGGCACATCCGGGCGCGGACGGCAGCAGGCGGCGATCGCGTCCTCGAAGGCCCGCGTATGGATCTGGCCGAAGGTCGTCTGGAGCTCGCCCGGGGTGCCGCGCGACGGACCCACGGCCCAGATGGGCAGCGGCGCCCCGGTCGCCTCGGCGCGCTGCATGGCGCTGGCGCTGGCGTACTCCGGTGCCAAGGTGACCGCGACGGTAGTTCCCGCCGTTGACTTGGGGTCGGCGCGGCGCAGGCCGATGACCGCCTGACCGCACGCCGCATGCGCGGCAAACAGACGCGCCAGCGCAGTCTGATCCGGCAGGTGGATGAGATCCGGGAACGCCACCGCGCACGGTATGCCGGTCAGCGCCAGCCCGCGCGCGACGGCATCCAGCACTCCCAGCGGCTGCGCCTGCTCGACCAGCCGCACTGTCATGCCGACCAGCAGCTGGGCCAGCCGAATCGCCGGCAGCCCGGCGCCGGCAGCGCTTGGGGTCACGCCCGACTCGATGAAGCGGCCCAGCGTCCGCAGCTCTGCAAAAAAGCGCGCCAGCTGCGGCTTATCGGCCGAGGTGACCACGACGATCTCATGCGCGTTGGCCGCCCGCGCTTCCAAAAGGGACGCCGTGAGCGCCGGATACGCCCCAAGCGGCAGCAGCTCTTTGGCAGTGCCCAGGGTCAGCGGCGACAGCCGCGTACCGAGCCCGGCCGCCGGGATGATGACGCTGCGGCCAACAGACTGCCTGGGTGTAGTCATGTCCCCTCCAGCACGGCAGTCGCATCCTCTGAGCCCGGAGACCTCACCCGCTGGGCCGCCCGCCCGATCACCCGCCCGCCGAGAAATACCGCAGCCAAAAGCAAGCTCACGCCACACATGAAGCGCCGCACGAGCAGGGCGTTCATCGCCAGCACCATCGCCGCCGCGAACCCGCTGGCATAAAAGCCGGTGACCACCTCGCCGAAGTGGAGCCGGCGCTGGGCCCGGCGCAGCACCGCATCCGGCTCGGCCGCCGCGGCGATCGGTCCCCAGAAGCCGGGCGGCTGGACGTGCTTGAAGAACCGCACCAGGGTCTCACGGCTCTCCGGCGGCGTCAGCAGCGTCACCAAGACCTGGACCAAGAGACCCACGCCGAACAGCACCGCGAACACCTGCCAGTAAGGGTGGTCTTTGAGCACCGGCAGCGCCGCCAAAAGCGGCCATCTCGCCACCGCCCAGTGCGGCGCGCCGAACCATGCCAGGTAGGCCAGCGGAAACGAAGCGATGAAGCCGATGATCTCAGCATACAGGTTCTGCCGCCACCATACCCAGCGTAAGAGCCCCACTGGCAGTACGAACAAAGAGACCACGGAGTTCATGAAATTTATCCAGGCGCTGTCGATATGGACCAAAAGGAGCCAGGCCCACAAGTTGCTTGCCACGGCACACAAGAGCGTCGCCAGGCGGGCCGCGAGCACCTGTTCCTTCTCGTCAGCCTTAGGTCGCAGGGCGCACAAATACACATCGCTGAGCAAGATCGAACCGCTGAAGTTGAGCAGCCCGGCCAGCGTCGAGGTATAGCCGGCGATGATGCCGATGAGCAGGAGCCCGTACACGCCCGGCGGCGCGTAGCGCAAGACCAGGTCGGCCCACTGGTTGGTATCGCGGCGGTCGGCCGGCAGAAGCGCCACCGCGCACAGGCCGATGAGGATGAGCGGCAGCGTGCGCACGCACAGGGAGAGCACCATGTTGAACAGCTGGCCGTAGGCGGCATGGCGCTCATCGCGCGCCGCCAGGGACTTTTGCACCATCGGACACTGGTGGTTGGCGGAGCCCCACAGGCCGACCAGCGCCAGCGCCGCCAGCGACCACGGGTCCAAGGCGAAGGAGCCGAAGCGAGCGACCGCGGTCGATGGGGAGAGCGGCAGCCAGGTGAGAAACGATGCCCCGCGGGCGCTCATCGCCTGCGACAGGACCCCGTCCAGCCCGCCGGTGGCGGATAGGAGCAGCCCGGCCAGCATCAGCCGCGCCGTCATGACCAGCGCAAACTGCAGGAGGTCCATATACACGACGGCCAAAAGCCCCGACAGCATCGTATAGCCGAGCGCCAGCCCGCCGAACACCGCCAGCAGCCGCACCTGCGACCAGCCGAGCATCGGCGCCAGGCTCTGGGCGAACCCGCGCAGCACATACCCGATGAGCACCGCGTGGCCCACCGCGACCCCGTACACGGTCGACAAGACGCGGAACGCCCGCGCCGCCCGGCCGCCATAACGCACGGCGAAGAAGTAACCCGGGCTCGGCAGCGCCAGCCGCCTGTAGTAGCGCGCCCAGAAGATCCCGAGCGGCAGGCTGAGGATCGCCGACACCCAGTAGAACCTGTAGATGCCGACAAACCCGCCGACGAAGAACACATACACCCAGAACGCATCGGCGCCGTCCCCGGTGGCCACGTCCGCGATCCCGATGACCCACCACGGCAGCCGCCGGCTCGCCAGCGCGAAGCCGTCGGCGCCGCGCTGGGCCCGCCGCCGCCGCCACAGCCACAGCGAGAGCGTCAGGCACACCATGACGTAGGCCGCGATAGCCACCCAGTCGAGCCGGTGCAGCACCGCAGGCCCTGGAGATTGCATACGCGCGACTGTGACGCAGGTCGTGGGCCGGATACAAGGGTCTGAGCGCAGCTCGGCGGGTCAGAGCCGTTTTTTATGCCGTTTTTGTTCAGTAACTGCGCATCTTGTCGCAGGTCAGGTTGTCGCCCTGCGCCACGCCCAAAAGCTGGGTGAAGCGGCCGTAAAAGCCGATCCGGTCGGTCACCTGCGCCGGGGTCGGCTGGTTGCACTCGACGCCGCCGTTGATGATGTTGATGGTCAGGCCGAAGCCCGGCAGGCGCCCGGCGGCGGTGTCGGCGGCGCTCGGGGTGAAGCGTCCGGTGATCACGTCGTGGCAGGACGGCTTGGGCGCCTGCGCGGTCATCCAGAACCACAGGGCGGTACGGAACGAGACGGCCGGATCCGTGGCGACAAGCTCCGGCTGCTTCAGCAGATCGACGCCGAGCGCCGCGCCGGCCTGGCCGTAGTTGTAGTTATAGCTTATCTGGATCGGGCCGCGGCCGAAGTACTTCTTCCCCGGCTGGCAGGGGTACTCGGTGCTGGCCGCGCAGTAGTCGGGGAGCTGGCTGGGGTCTACGGTCGCGCCCTCGTTGATCCAGCACAGACCCCAGGAGTAGGGACCATCCGGGGCGGTGGCCCAGCCGCCGGTTGTCTCATGGCCGATGTTGGCGAAAAACGCCGCCAGCTCGCGCTTGCGATCGTCCGCGGAGCCCTGCTGCGCGAAGCTCGGAAACTCTTTAGCCGCGTCGAGAAACGCCTGATACGTATAGAAGCCGCCTTGGCACGGAGAGGTGCCGCGGTGCAAAAAGAGCTGCTCGAACAGGGCCTGCGGAACAAGCTCCGCCACGGCGCCGCCGCCGGCCGGATCGGGGTCCGGACCCGGCGGCATTCCCGCCTCGGTCGGCGCCGCGCTGCAGCCAAGAAGGAGGAGGCCCCCTCCCAAGCCCAGCAAAAGTCCGGTCTTGGCCGCCCGGAAACTCTGGCCGTTAGATATCGCCATGAAGACCCCCTCCCCTATCGGTAGTTGCAAGGCTTGCAGCCTGAGCCCAGGCCTATCGTCCTAGTATCCGCTAGTATCCGGCGAACCTGTTTGGCGAAAAAGGACAAAAGGCTATGCTGCGCGCAATCCCATGAGCGCCGCGTCCGACTACCGCGAGATCGAACACAAATTCATCGTCGGCCCGAACTTCGATCTGGCGGACTTCCGCCGCCGCGCCGCCGCTCTTTCGCCCACCCATACGACCGAGCTGCACGTCGAAGACACCTACTTCATCACCGGCCTTGGTCCCGGCGTCATCTTCCGCCACCGCTACGATGCCGAGCGGCAGGAGCTTACCGTAAAGAGCCGCGGCGCGGGCGACACCGAGGTCCGCCGCGAGGTCAACCTCCGCCTCGATCAGGCGGCGGGCAACCAGGTGGCGGCGGCGGCGGCGTTCTTGGAGTCGCTGTCGATCCGCTGGCGCGGCTCGCTCGGCAAGGACATCTGCGTCTATTACTATCCCGACTGTGAAGTGGTCTATTACGATGCCCGCGCGGCCGACCGCCGCGTCTGCTGCGTCGAGTTCGAAGCCCTTGCCGCCAGCAATACGACGCTGGAAGCGGCGCGGGCGACCTTGACCGCTTATGAGCGGCACTTCGGCCTGGGAGATGCGCCGCGCGCGCAGGAGTCCCTGTTCGACCTGCTGCTGCTTCCCCAGATGCCGGGTTCTTAAACCGCGCCCCAGTTGAACCCCGAAGTTATTGCCAAAAGAGCGGGTGGCACCGGAGGCGGGGGCCCTGC
>CALFML010000486.1 GCA_937879845.1 uncultured Myxococcales bacterium | reverse complement strand
ACACGACGCTCTTCCGATCTAACAGAAGAACAGATTAGTCTATGGAAATATGAGAAAAGACCGAATCAGTTTTGTTATTTGAAAACAATAGAGATAGATACGAATTAGACCGAAACCACCAACGACCCCGATCAGAGTTCCCGGCCAGCCGCCTCAACCCTTCAGCCTCGCTCGCATTTCCGCCCGCTGCGCTTGGCTTTCCCACCATCGGCCCCCCAGTCCGTGTGCCCCTGTACGCCTCTGAGCGAGCAACCCAGCTGTGCGGTGCGCGAGCATGCCGATCGCTTGATCGGCCCGGTCACCCAGCCAATCAAGGCAGCGGCAGCTCTACTGTACGACGAAGTCAGATATCCGCCGTCTACCGATCCGCGCTCAGGACGCCTTCCGCATGAGCGACAGCGTCAACTTCTGCCGTTCGTTGCCGCCGTAGGGGATCCGGACCTCCGTGTTCCAGCCGGTGCGCGTCAGGCATTCCTCAAGCAGCGTCGGATCGTATCGGCGCACCCGCCACACGACAAACCGGCGAGGGCGCATCGCTTTTTCCATCGAGACATTGGCCACGAACACCAGCTCGTAGCTGCCGCGGACGATGCAGTCCGTGTTCAGCTCGATGGACAGCTCAACCGAGCGGGCGCCGCGACAATAGCGCTGGAGCGCGCCGCCCAGCCAGGAGGCGTGGGTCGGGAGCACGCCGTTTTGGATCGGGGGGTCTAGCTCGCTGATGCGCTCGGGCTGCTCCGGCGAGGCGTAGGCGTTCGTGTAGTCAGCGACGAAGAAATCGCCAGGGCCGGCGGCGTTCATGGTGTCGCGGAAGAAGCGGACCTCGTTGTCCAGGTTGGCCAGCGTGCAGCCGAGCAAGGTAAAGACGCGGCAGCGGGAGCGCAGATCGCCGGGACCGAACAGCGGATACTGCGCCAGGTCGTGGAAGTTGCCGTGCAGGGCGAAGACTTGCTTGACGGTGCGGCCGAGCTTCGAGGTGGCGTAGTTATGTCCCTCTGCCAGTAGCATGTGACTGATGTCGAGTAGGAAGACGCGGATGTCTCTGGTCCCGTACTGTTTGGTATGGCGGAGTAGGTACTCGACCAGCTTCACCTCCCGGTGCGCATCGCCGCTTCCCAGGGCGATGACATCGATGCTACCGGCGCCGTACTTTTCCGCTACCTGTTTCGCTACCGCTTCCAGCGCTTCGGTGTTGCTGAACGCCTCCAGATGGCTCGGTGTGTTGCATGTCGTCAGCCAGTCCGCGGCGCTTTGGTAATCCAGGTAGGCCGTCGTCTGCTCCAGCGAGCATCCCGAGCCGTTAAGCCGCTCGACCAACTCCGTGATGAGCTGGCGCGGATCGTAGCGTGGCGCCAGCCAAAGAGTCGGAATGACTCCAGACTGATCGGTGTCTCCGATAACATCATCCAGGCGCAGGTTGAGCGCCGGGATCGAGAGCAGACGCAGGACGAGCTTCCGACTTGGGTGTTTCTGCGCACTCTCGATGAAGCGGATCATGGACTCGCTGACCTCGGCGAGGTCGGCAAGCTCCTTGGGGCTCAGGTGCGCTCGCTGCCGTCGGAGCTTCAGCATCTTCCCAAACGCGACCCAATCCACCGGCGCGGTCGTATCTGGCCACAGCTCATCCTCATCGTTCAGGCGGGCGACTGCCTTCTGTAAGAGAAGGAAACACTCCTGAACACTCATGTCCTTTTCCATCCGATCGGCGTACTCGCGTGCGAGCTGGACCGCTTCGTCGAGCGCGCGGCGCAAGGGGCTGAGATCTTCAGGGGAATCGGGCTGCGTGGTCTTGGTGCTCATCGGATTCTCTCGGAAAAGCGGTAGCACAGACGAGCGGACCGGGCAAGGTGTGGCTTTGGTAGGGACTCGGTACGGTTGTGTGTCCAGCCAAGGCTGGCGTGTTCAGCGGGACGAAAACCCGCCAGGGTAAAAGCCAGAAGCCCTGTAGCCCGGATGGCAGAGAGGAGAGAAATCAAGGATCTGAAGCCCATCGGCGAAGCCATCAAAGGATGGTGAGCGAGTCACCGGGCCGTAACGAAAGTGAACGCAGAGGTGGCCTCGAAAGTGAGAACAACTGAAGGCCGAGCCCGCAACCGTAGGGCGAAGGCAGCATGGACCGTCGCGAAACTGGACGATGCGGCGGGACACTTCGGCGGGGTGAGAGCGACAGCACGGTGACAAGGACACGTCAAGAAACTGGAGAAGCCCTCCTCGCCCCGACGAGAAATCGGCGGAGCAAGGTACGCTGTATAACCGGAGACACCGGGAAATCAGCGGAAGGCGAGAGGGTGGCGGCCGGGCTCGTAGTAGCGAGGAAGCGGGGTAACGCCCGTGGAGCCAAGGGGCCCTGCTGTTGGTAACTCCTCAATCAAAACGGAAGGCAGGGGCGAGATGATAAAGACGCCCATCAGTCTGCAAGACCTGAGACGGAGGATCTATGTCAAGGCGAAGGCCGAGCCGGCCTGGCGCTTTTGGGGCCTGTACGTGCACGTCTGCAAGATGGAAACGCTGAGAGCCGCTTATCAAGTGGCCAAGGCAAACAACGGGGCACCGGGTATCGACGGTGTCACGTTCGAGGCGATCGAGGTGGGAGGCAGGGAGACCTTCTTGAAGCAGCTGTGCGACGAACTGGTCCAGCGAACGTATCAGCCGATGCGGAATCGACGAACGGAGATCGCCAAGGACGACGGGAAACAAGTCCGGGTTCTATCGATCCCCGCGATACGAGACCGCGTGGTCCAGGGAGCCCTGAAGCTCATTGTGGAACCGATCTTCGAGGCCGACTTTCAACCAGGGTCCTATGGATACCGACCCAAACGGAGTGCCCAGCAAGCAGTAGAACGAGTCGCCGAAGCGATCGTCATGAACAAGACCCGCGTAATCGACCTGGACCTGCGCGCCTACTTCGACAACGTGCGACATCATGTGTTGCTGGAGAAGGTGGCGCGACGGGTGAAGGACGAAGAAGTGATGCACTTGCTCAAAATGATGCTCAAGGCGTCGGGGAAGAGGGGAGTGCCTCAGGGAGGAGTCATTTCACCGCTGCTCAGTAACATCTACCTCAACGAGGTGGATAAGATGCTGGAGAAAGCAAAGGAAGTGACTAAAGAAGGCAAGTACATGCGGGTAGAATACGCACGTTTTGCTGACGATCTGGTGGTGATGGTAAGCGGGCATTGGAGTCATGAGAGACTCTTTGGAGCGGTGAACAAACGGGTCCGGGAAGAGCTAGGTAAGCTCCAAGTCGAGGTGAACGAGGAGAAGAGCCAGCTGGTCGAGCTGGCCAAGGATGGGAGCTTCGGATTTTTAGGCTTTGAGTTCCGCCGCGTGAGAAGCAGGAGGGGTGTGTGGCGGCCTCAGTATGTGCCCAAGCAGAACAAGCGAACGGCACTGCGGAGAAAGCTCAAAGACCTATTCCGGCGCTACCGATCGCAGCCGGTGCAGAGAGCAGTAGAGCGCATCAACCCAATCATCCGGGGCTGGGTGAACTACTACGCGATAGGACACTCGGGGCGATGCTTCAACTCGGTCAAACGGTGGGTGGAGAAGAAGGTAAGGCGGCATCTGATGCGAGCGAGAAAGCGGTCAGGCTTTGGCTGGAAACGGTGGAGTAGCGAGTGGCTGCATAGGCAGCTGGGACTCTTCAATGGGTACCGGCTGAGAAGGCCGACGACGAAAGCACGACCAGCCGATAGGTCCCATAAACCTTGGCACCAAGCCAACAGGAGCGCGTAGTGCGGTAAATCCGCATGCTGCGTGCGAGGAGGCGGGGGCTGGAAACGGGATGATGGAGAGACGAGTGAGGCACCGTCAACCGAAAGGGACGGCAACAGATGGGCCCTCCTGCACACCACCGCGCCAGCCTTCGACCCTACTTGGTAGGGACTCGGTACGGTTTTGGTAGCGCCCAAGGTCGCGAATGAGGATCTAGACGCACCTGATCGCGCTTGAGCACGCTTGATTCACTTCTGGCTCATTGCGGCGAGAAATAACCCCTCTCGTCGGAGCCTCGTGCACAAGAGGTGAACCATGCGGCCCTGGTCCCAGCCCGCCAAGCGGGCAGTCCGTAACCATCGACAATCCCAGACGACTCAGTCGCCTGGCGCGACCCTTGATTTGTTCGCGGGCAGTGAGTGCCAGCGCCGTCAGCCTGAATCAAACAACCTGGGCTCAGGCAGACTCACCGCTGAGGCTCTGGCGTCGCCCCTGTGCGAGCCCGAGCACACCCCGCTCAAGCGCAGCGATGATCTCTGGACCGCGGCGCCCTTTGCCGGCATCCAGCCTGTAGGGCGTGCGCTATGGGAGTGCCGTCACTGCCCGGTCTGCGGCTCGACCGTCATCCGGCCGGTGTCCGTGGGCCGGGCGCTGGCTCTCCTTATAGATGCGCTTCTGGCCTGCCCGCCCGCGGACAGCACCTTGCGCTCCGCGATGCTGCTTTCGCGCTGGGCGGAGGAGCACCTGCCGCTGACCCTCCGGACCATGCCGCAGTCGGCAGAAAGGCAGGCGCACCATGGGGACGCCGCACAGTACCCTCTGTAAGCGCTGTGGGATGCGCGGCGTCCGCAAGCGTGCATGCGCCGGCCGGACGCAGCCCTATAAGATGTTCGCGGCGCTGCGCGTCCCGTCTGAGCTGGCGATCCCAACCTGTGGCCACTGCGGCGCACAGCTTCCTGATGCGCAGACCGCAGAAGCTTTGGCGGCAGCGCTGGCGTCCGCCTTCACCGCGGAGCTGAGCCACCGCGCGCAAGTGGCACTCGCCGAGATCTGCCGCTACATCTCGCAGCGCCGCCTGGAAAAGCTCGCCGGCCTGTCCCAGGGCTATCTCTGCCGCGTCCTCTCTGGCCGCAGTACCCCGAGCGTTCCCCTGGTGGCTCTCCTGACCTTGCTGGCCCAAGCCCCGCAAGAGCGACTGCGCGAGCTCGAGGTTGCCTGGCGTCAGCCATCCGGCGATCCATCGCCGGCCAAGCAGAACGCGGGGCAGTCTGCCCAGCCGTAAGCGATTGACTCCCGATGTCTCATCCGCAAACCCGCCCGCAGTGCGCCATGTGGCACACCTCATGACGCGCCAGGGAGTTCTTCCAGGGCTGCGTACTCTCGATCTGCCGTGCGGCTTGGCCGCGCAGATCGATGTCTACATCGAGCCCGATCACCCTTCGCGCAATGCCGATGGAGCTTTGCTCCGTCGGCACGACTCAGCCCTACGGGCTGATCCAGACTGGGCAGCGCGGATCACCATCCGTTTTCTGCGGATATTCATCTCAGGGAATATCATTCCCAATGATTCCCTCCACTTGGATTTTTCGGAGCGAATTATCGTAAATCGGCGCGGAGAAGCCCGGGTTTGCTGTCCTACCTTCCCATTAGGTCCCAGACTGGCCCGGAGCACCGATCTCCGCCGAGATCGAAAAAAAGATCAGTTTCCGCCAAGTCACCAGAATCCCTCCCAAAAGGGAAGGAATGCCTTCCCCACAAAATCCTCCTACATCAGCGCCAATTTTGCGGCCAGCCGGGCCTCCAGACAGGTCCGTTTCGCGGCATCCAGTCCGCTCAATGTACTCCTATGTGAGAAACAAAATTCTCAACAAAATCGATTATGTGGAATATTCGCTGAATATTTAAATAATCATCTATTGGTGACCTTTTCTTCTCGGCAAATCAATCCTTCGGTAGGAATCAAAATTCCCATTCTCTCACCTCCGTCGATACAAAAATATCCCCTTGCCAAACTTGGACGTGATGACAAATTGAATCTCATGTTGTTGGCAAGGCCTCATCAAGCAGAGGCGATCGGGTTCTGCCTCCGAAACTTAGAGGCAGGGCATTCACGTTGCGTAGTCCAGATGCCGACTGGCTCAGGTAAATCGTTTGTGATCCGCCGAGTGGCGCAGGCGTGGATCAAGAAAGGCGGGAATGCCTTCATTCTTTGTCCTACAGAGGAAGTCATCGAGCAGCAACGGCTCGACTCTGTGCGCGAAGGTATGTTTCCAGTGATTGAACAGGCGGAGCGCCATGCGAGCCAGTTTGCCCGCTATACGATTGGCTCTTTCAATACGATGTGGCGCCGCTGCGAGAAACATCGGCGCAGCAGGTCTTTGCTTCTCGTAGATGAATGCCACCATTTCAACTACGACGCTCCCACAAATCTAAAGATCGGCAATATTTTCGAGCGCGCGATCGGCTTCTCTGCAACACCTTGGTCTATCGGGTGTCTGGACTTTTTTGAGAACCGTTTACATGTTTATCCTCTATCAGAAGCAGTCCGAGATCAAGTCAACTGCAACTATCGCATTGAAGACTGGATCGATCCTGTGCCGGGGAGATATCAAGTGGTCTACTGCTCCAACTTTGACGAGATCCAACAGATGTGTCTGCGTATCTCGCCATCCGATTTTGCGGCGTATCAAGCCGCCGATGCGCGCCTAACGATCTCCCGCTTCCGGCTGGGACTCCTCGGGACCATCGTCGTGAACCGGATGCTGACCGAAGGCTTCGATCAGCCTCAGATCAAGCGCCTCTGGATCGCTCGCAACACGGAGTCGGAGATCGCGGCGCTCCAGATGGCCGGCCGCGCCCTGCGTCCCTACAAAGGGCAGTCAGCGACCCTCTATATCCAATCAGAGCAAACACAAAACACGCTCCTGGCTGCCTTGGAACGTGCGAGGTAATAACTATGTCCTTCTTTAGCGTCGATATCCCCCGCTCTGCGGACATTTCAGTCAAGATCCGGTTTATCGCCGGGCGTGGAAAGCCCTTTGTTGCCTGGGAAGGCTCGGCGGCAGCCAATGAGGCGGAAGTATATGAGGAAATATGCAAGTCCGCTCTGGTTCGAGCTTATATCAAGCGTGCATCCGACAGCAAGCGAATTAAACCGGATGATGAAGGTGCGTATAAGATTCCCGCGAAGTTAACTTGTTACGATGATGGGCAAATGATTGATGAAAAATCGACAGAGATATCCGTCTATCCTGTCGAGGATGATTCTGAAGAATCAAGCAGCTCTGCTCAGGTAACTGCCCTCGAAGTGATTAAGACGCTGACCGAGTCCCTTGCGCAGCGCGAGGAGCACATGCAGCGCATGGTTGATCAGGTCAGCAAAATGCACGAAAGTTACGAAAAGGCCGTCACTACTATTTCAAAGCATTCTCTGGAGACCATGGATAAAGTGAGTAACCATGCGGCAGCTGCATTTTCAGCCGCGGCGGCTCCATTTGCCGATATGAGCAAGTCTCTTGTTAAGGCGATCGATGATTCGCGTACGCATTCCTCAAACAGTGCGAAAGAGTCTCAAGATCTTCTGATTGAAGCTCTGAAAAATCGAATCATCGAGACAAACCAGGTTAGCAAGCAGAGCGTTGCGCAAGACATCAAGGAAGTGATGCAGCTCTGGCCCATGTTCAAGGGATTCTTGGGTGAAGTTGATCCGAAACCACAGTCATAAGGGGGAAACGCTATGTCTGACATCTGGGCTAATTTTGGCAAACGCAGCAAGGACGCCTTTGAGGCGGCTCACGACTTCGGCGGCGGTCTGCTCCCGCTGGCCCTGGCCGCGGCAATCGGCGGGACGCTGGCGGACTCCGCGATCCGGTCGAGCCGCGCCCGTTTCAAGTCGCCCTGGGCCGCGTCGGCGGTGATCTTTGGCCTGGGCTGGGCGCTGCTCCGCTTCCTCCCGCGCGAAGGGGTACGGCTCGTCGTGGCGGGAATGTTCGGCCGCTTGGGGCCGGAAGCCTATACGAACGTGATCAAGCCGCTCGGGGAAAAGTTTGGAGTGCATGTGGAAGCGGACCTGCCCCAAAGCGGCGGCAAGCCGCAGGCCGTACCCGGCGGCACCGACGCCAAGGATGCCGCCAAGCAGCTGCCCGCGCCGGCCAAGGAGGCGGTGCCGAGCAAGGACCCTGCGCCGGCCAAGTCAGGCGCCAAAACCGCCAACTCCGTCCGCTCCTCTGCAGCCATGGAAGAGGGCTGGAATCCGCCGGCGCTCGACATCCGTCCCCTTGCCCAGGGCGTGCTTGAGAACCGGCAGAACCTGTATGACCTCAGCGGCGAGATCTTTCACGAGATGCTCCGGCGTCAGATGGTCGATCCGTCCGTCGCCAATGCGGCACAAGGGGAGTTCGATCGGCTGGTGGAGGACGTATTCACGCGCATGGCCGCGTAGTCGCTTAACGACTGCACCAAGGGGGGAATCATGCCGATTGTCTTGCATGGCAATCCGTCGCAGAGCGATGCGTGTCTGCTGGGTCTGGTCCGCTTCGCGCAGCGGATCGCACGCGATGCGGGGGACGTGTTCGCGCAGCTCGGGAGCTTCCGCGCTGTCGTGGACTACATCCGCTCCCGGCCGTTTGAGCCCGACGACGGCACCGCGTGCGATGGGGTCTCGACCTGCACCCCCATCCAGCGAGCGCGCATTTGGCCGGCGACGTTCAATTGCTTCGAGGCGACGACTCACGCACTCGCCGCCTTCCTGTACTGGGGACTTGCGGACTACCTGGAGTTCCATGTCTTCGACAAGAACCTGAGCGAGCGCACGCGCCACGTCTGGCCCGTCGTGGTCGATCCGGAGACGGGCCGCGGCTGGATCATCATTCTGGATTCGGTCGTCCCGCGCCAGCACGGCCGCTTGCTGGCCAACGACTGGTACAACGACGTGCTCGGGGGGATTCACTCCATCGGGCGCATCGCTCTGAGCGCCTTTGGGATGAGCAAGGCAGCCGACACTATCGAGACCGCTTGGGGAGACAACCTGCCCGACTGGGCACGCAGCAACGACAAACCACGGGGCGGCAAAAAGGAATCCCGCCCCGACGAGAAAGGAACGTAAACATGTCCACTTTGCACCAACTCGCCGCCGAATACACCGAGCGGATGAACCGCGAGTCCGAGCGCAAGAAACGCACCATCGGTAAGCTTGTCCGCTTCGCCTGGAGCGTCTTCTCGTACTACAAGGGTACGCCCGTAGTCGAGGGTGACCTCGCCAGCGCCACCAGCCAAGTAGCGATCCAGGCGCTCAGCAAGCAGATGACATCCGGATTTCAGGATGTCAAGCTTGACGCCGTCGCCATCGAGGGCATTGACCTGGTCACCGGCTGGATCATGGATCTCATCCGGCCTTCCGAGATGCAGCTGGAGAGTCAGCTTGGCATGCTGGCGATGGCGCGCGGCTTGGCTGGGCCGGCGATGATGCCTATGGGAATGCCGGCGGCGCCGCCGGCCTATGCCATGCCGCAGCCGGTGCAGCAGGTGCTGCCGCCGCCGGCCTACGCCGCTCCGCGTCCGCCGCTGGTCGGCCCGCCGGGCGCCTACGGCGGCAGCTACATCGCTCCGCGCTATCAGCCCATTCCCTTTACCGGCCGCATCGCCAACCAGGACGGGACGTGGGTCTACGTCGCCAACGACGGGTAAGGAGCGACCATGCCGCCTGTACTTCGTCCCGCGCTGCCAGTGCGCGTTGCTCCTTCCGTGGGTACGACTCCGGCGCCGCCGGCGATTCGTCCCGCGCCGGGGTATGTCCCTGCGCCTGGCTACTCACAGGTGCCGGGGTATTCTGTCCCGCCGCCCGGCTATCCGGGCGGGGGGTATTCCGTCCCGCCGCCGGGGTATCCCAGCGGCTACGGTTATCCCGATCCGTACGCGGGCAGCGCTCCATACGACCCTTACGGCTACGGAGGGTACTACCCGCCCGCGCCTCCTTCCTATGGGTACGGGTATGGCTACGGCTATCCCGGCTCTTATGGCGGGGGATTCATGGGCTTTCTTGGCTCGCTGCTCGGGAATGGGCCGCTCGACGGAGACCTGTCCCCTGAAGAGGAGTACGCGCTCCGGCGATTTTATCACGTTCTCATGCACCAACGGTAACCGTTTCACTACGTAGGAGTTTGCATCATGGGTTTCTTCAAAGCCGATCGCATTGTTCTTCCCCCGCCGGCGCCGCCGGCGCAGACACCGACGACGGCAACCACGCCGGCGGTGACGCCGCAGGTGATCGTCATTCAGCAGCAGCCCGATCCGGGTATATCGACCAAAGACGGCAAGCGCTACATGTCGGCGATCTTGGCCGTCAGCTACCAGGCCGCCCACCTCCTGTCGCCCATCGGTCAGGCTCACTTGCTCTCCGGCGCTACAGATCAGCAGCTGCTGGAGGACTACCGCAACGGCGATATCTCCAGCTCCGTGCTAACGCTGTTTGGGATTTCGGTTCCCAAGGGGTTGACGCAGCTCAAGCAGAGTCCTCTGATGACCTCTCCGGAGTTCCCCGGCTTGCCTGGGACCAATCCGGCTTCGCAGGTCGTGCTGGCGGGGGGCTCGTGGACCTTCGCCGTTCCGCAGGGCTGGGCCTATACGCTGGATACCTCGGCGCCCACCTTCATCGGAACGGCCTCGAGTGCCAACCCCTTGCCCAAGAATGTCCTGTTCTCTGTCGATTCAGTGCGTTCCTCGCGTACGCAGCGTAGCGATGGCGGATGGGATGTGACGGTCTACGGGGAATGGACCGAGATCGGGCTGGTGGATGCGCCCGTGGGCATCCTGCCGGCCGGCATGTACAGCGCGGTGATCATGGCGACGCTGTACCCTACCGACAACCCCCCGCCGAGCGCCTGATCATGCACTCGGGGGAGGCAGAGGGCTTGAGGCGCTGGGCCGCTGCGCTGGAGCACACACGGCGAGATGCAGAGGCTCAGCTGACTCGGCCTCTGTCTTCCCCGGGGCTGCGGTGCGCATGTGCTTTGGTGCAGGCGGTGCGGCTTGGGCGCGTGATTCGGGAGGGCGCCGCCTTGGCAGCCTGTGGATGGACTCAGATGCGCACCGCGGCGCGAGCGGGCGAGCTATCCGAAGCGCTGCGCCTGGGCCACATGGTCGCGGCCAGCGCAGGCACGCTAGGCTGCGCGGGCAGCTCGCTGCTGCGCGCTACCGGGATAGCAAGCCGGGAGGGCTGGGCGGCGTGGTTCGCCCTGCGCAGGCCGCGCCGCGTGTCACCACTGCAGCAGATTCGCCGCGCGCTGCTCTTGGGTCGCGCGGCCTGGATGGCTTTGGGAGGGATGGACCATGACCGGCGCTGAATATGCTGCCTTGAATCGATGGGCGCTCGACGATCTCCGCTCCCTCGCGAGCGTGCAGATCGCCGGCGCCTCGCGTCTACTCAATCGCCCGCTAGACGCCCAGGTTCACATGGACCTGGCCGAGCAGGCCGCCGACCCGGCGCTACGCCGTCGCCACTACATCGCCGCCTATCGCGAAGCACGCTTTGAGCTGGAGCACCTGCCCGCCGCCAACGGCCTGTTTGAAATCGTCCTCCCCAAGGACATCAAAAACGAACTGGACGCGCTCAAGGCCAGCGTCGAAGTCGTCAACCAGACCGCCAAGGGCAAGCCCGCCTGGGACGCACACTATCAGGAGTTTCAGCAATACTATGAGCGCAACAAAGACCCTGGTTGGCTCAGCAGCTCCTACGCGACCATCACCAACATCCGCGAGCGAGCGCAGCGATTGGAAGACTGGAAAAAGCAGCTTGCCGCCGAGGGCGTCAAGATCCTCGACCCGGAAAAGAGGCCCGCCACAAACCCGGTCAAGGACACGCTGGACTCCGCCACGCTGGCCATCGGCGTTGGGTTGGGGGCGCTGCTTCTGCTGCGGAGCGACAAGTGAAGGCCAAGGAGGATCGTCCCCTCGGGGGATTGGTGCTTCTGGGCGGGCTGGGCTTGCTCGCCTTTGCGCCGGCTCCTGCGTCCCACGACAGCGAGCACACCGAATCGCCGCCAGATGGATTAAGTGAACAAGAGCGGGATGTGCTCGCGCTAGCGCGCATGCTCGCTTCGGAGACCAGCGACGAGAAAGCGCGCGTGGTAATTGGCTGGATCACCCTCAGCGCAGCGCGCACTTGGCGGATGTCGGTGTATCGGCTGCTGACCGGCAAGTCCGGCCAGTTTGGGCCGCAGAAGTTCTTTTTCTCCGACGGCAGCAAGGAAATCCGCTACGCATCGACGGCCAAACGCGCCACGCCGGAAACCCTGCGCATCGCCCGGGGACTTCTCGACGGCAGCATCCAGCCTCCGGAGCGCGTCGAGCGCACCCATCCTACGGCGTACGTCGAGCTGAGCAAGGCCAGCAAGAAGCTCGGCCCCGACGGCAAGCCGCTGCAGCCCGAGTACACCGCGGAGAAGATCCTCGGCAAGCAACAAAGCTACGGCGGCATCGTCGGCCGTATCCATAACTGGTTCCTGTACGCCAAAGGCGCCCCGCATATCGATTCAATCGACGAGGCGTCCCAGGTGTAGGCACATAGTGAGCAAGAAAAGAACGATCCATTCCGCATTCACGGCAACGAAAGGAGATGCACATGTCGAAGAGAATAGAAGCCACTATCACAGAAGAAGAGATTACTAAGCATCCAACCAAGCAGAGCTTTGTGAAGATCACCAAGAACAAGAAGAAAAACCCGCGCACCTGGGTCGTGATCTATCGCCTCGTCGATGGTCCGACGGTGGACCTTGAGAAGACCAAGAAGCGCAAGACCACCCGCAAAAAGAAGAAGACCACAAAGGCGGAATAAACGCGCCCCTATGCATACACTTGCAAAGCCTTCCCGATAATCCCACGCGCACCTTCCTGAGTATATAAACTCCGCTTCGTTATCACACTCGTTAGAGTGATAACGAAGCGTAAAAATATTTATTGACAAAACAGCATAGGGCGCCGTAAGTGCTTTGGCGTCGAGGCAATCAATCAACATAAATTCAAACCGCGCCGCAGCGACGGCGCAAGGAGACTGCCCATAGAGCACACCACAAGGTGCCCCGTCGAATTCTTCGACGCTGGGCCGCAAAGACCGGGACACGACAGGCGGCAACCCGTCGGTCCCGTAGCACGCCAGCGTGTTAGCCCACGCCGGCGCACCGGAGCGCATCATGTCACGTTCACGTTCAAAGTCCGCACGAAAAGACCGCCCCTCGGCCACGGCGCCCATTTCCATCGCCAAAGCCGCGGTCCATGCTATCGCCCCCGGGCTGTTATACCGCCTCGAGGGGATCGTGGCGCTTGGCCCGTCCATCATGCTCCGCGTAGAGGAAGCGGAGCGCCTGAGCGAGTTTCAGCACTGGCATACCGGCCCTTCCGCGCTGTACCTCACGGAGGCTCGCCCGATCATGTGCCCCACGCTTGACGGCGACTTTCGGCCCATCCTTACCCCCACAGGGCAGCCGATCACCAGCCGTATTCTTCTCGAGGTCGCGTCCTGCACCTACAGGCGTTCCGCTGGGGGAGCGAGCCGCCCGCACACCGTGTGGTACTTCGCCGCATGGGACGCGCGGGGACATCTGGCGCATTTGAGCACGCACCCGGCGCGCAAAGCTACGCTGGTGCTCTTCAATCAGCCGGCGGAGCGGTTCGCGCTCTCTGCGCATGGGCACCTGATCCAGCGGCCCACCGAGCTATCGCCGGCCGGCGAGGGGGTGCGCCATGCGTGAAAAAAAGAAACTCAGTGCGATCCTCGAGCAAGCGCAGAAGGCACGCCAAGCGCAGCAAGACACTGTCGCGCCCAAGAGCACACAAGTCTATGGTCCGTACCCCGACGGCGACAAATGGCGCGTGGTGCTGCGCAGTGAGACCGGGCACCGCGTGTCCAAATCACTCGACTCGCGTGAGGAAGCGGAGGACTTCATGCGCGATGTCGCGCACCAAGT
>CALFML010000485.1 GCA_937879845.1 uncultured Myxococcales bacterium | reverse complement strand
TCCAGAGCAGCGGCGAAAGCGCCGGGACCTCCGATTCGAGTTCGCCCCAGGCAGACTCTTTGCGCAGCTCTGCGAGGTTCGGGAGGGCGCCGCGATCGATCCAGGGACCGAGCTGCTGCCAGTCGGCGCCGTCGAGGCCGAGGAAGAGAATCGGCGCCCCCTGGGTCGCTCGACGTTCCAGCTCGCCAACGGTGCGCGGGGCGTGGGAGGATGCCTCGGGGGCCGCCCCTGCGCTCTCCGATCGCGGTCCGCCGCACGCCGGGAGGGCGAGGAGGGCGGCGAAGAGGAGAGCGGGCGGAGGACGAAGTCGCATCGCGGATCGGACGCCATCTTAGCGATTGAGGCGATCGCCGACGACCACCGTAGGAAAGCGTCGGCTCGCGTGTTCTTGGAGGAAGAGCTTCGAGATCCACGCTGGAGGTTCGGGCCCTTTTTTGCGCCCAGGAGGAGGACGAATGAAGATGAGGTCGCGTCGATTGCGCTGGGTCCACGGAATGTTCCTGCTATCGGTTCTCGGCGCCGTCTCGGGGCTTCTGCCTGCGGCGGGCCTCGCGCAGGGCCCGCCGCCCCCGCCCCCGCGAGGCAAATAGAGGCAACGTATGGCGAACGCAATCTGCATGGGTGCGATGATGAAGTGCTCGTTCGGCGCCGCGCCGAGCTCCCTGGTCGTGCTCCCGACGAGCCGAGTCCTGTCCGGACAGCCCACCGCGACGATCATGGACAACAAGCCCATGCTCAACATTCCGCCCTTCGGGGTGTGCATGTCGATGGCCAATCCGATGGTAGCGGCGGCGACTGCGGCGGCGTTCGGGGTGCTGACGCCGATGCCGTGCATCCCGGCCACGGTGAGCCCCTGGGTGGTGGGAGCGCCGACGGTGATGATCGGCAGCCTGCCGGCGCTCAACAGCACGGCGAAGCTCATGTGCATGTGGGCCGGCGTCATCCAGCTCTTGCCGCCCGGAGTCCCAACGGTGCAGACCCCCTGAGGTAGGACATGGCCCAACGGACCACGCGCCCGCGCAAGAACGGCTTTCCAACGCCCCGCGATCCGGTCGAAGATCCGGTCGAGCCCGCACCGACCCGGCGCCGCGCTGCCGGCCCGCGCGCGGCGACGGTCCGGCGCTCGGCGGCGTCGTCACGAACGCTGCGCCCGGTCACGCCGACCGAAGCTCCGGTCGCGGCAACGGTCCCCATCGAGGAGTCCGCGCCCTCAGCCGCCGGCCTGGTTGCGGCAACCTCTGCTCCCGCGGCCGCGCTGCAGTCATCGCAACCGGATCTAGACACCGAGCTGCAACCGAAGCTAGCCGCCGAGCCGCAACCCGAGCTAAGCACCGAACCGCATCCGGAACTAACAGCCGATTCGCAACCGGAGCTAGCCACCAAACCGCAACCCGAACTAACTACCCAATCGCCATCAGAGCTGACCACCGAACCGCAATCGGAGCTGACGACCGACCCGCAATCGGAGCTGACGACCGACCCGCAATCGGAACTTACGACCGAACTGCAACCGGAGCTGACGACCGAATCGCAATCGGAGCTAACGACCGAACCCCAATCGGAGCTAACGACCGAACCCCAATCGGAGCTAACGGCCGAACCGCAATCAGAACTAAAGGCCGAATCGCAGTCAGAGTTGGCGGCGGTTGCCCCGCCGGCAGTCGAACCGCAGCCAGAGATCGTCGAGTCGGAGCCCGCCACCGATGCAGCAGGGCCGGCGAGCGAGCTGCCGAGCCTGGTGGATCTTCAGACCGATTTACGCGCGATCCAAGATCTGGTCGCCGAGCGCACCGAACAGACGGCGCAAGGGCTGGCCAACACGACCCTGCAGATGGTGCGGATGGTGACCGGCATCGCCCATCACTTAGACCAGCTCGTGGAGCAAGTGCAGCAGGTACGCGGCGCCGCGCAGCTTCTGGCGCAGTCCATCGCCAACATCGAATCAGCGGTCGCCGGCATGCAGCAGCACGCGCAGGATCGATTGGAGCAGCTGGCGGGCGGGCAGAGCCGCCTGCAGGATGCCATGGGACCCATCTTGAGCGAAGTCGCCGGCCTGCGGGCGCAGCGCGCTCGCGATGCCACGCTGGAGCGCCTGGAGCAGTACCGCGCCCTTATCGAGATTAAGCAGCTCCGCCAGGCGCTGGAGAAGAGCGGCCTGCCGCCTGCGCTCGCGCGGGGCGTGCCGCGGGCGGGCCGCACGGCCGCCAAGCGCTGAATCGGCGATGAGCCGCGGCCTTGCCAGAGCTTATTTTTAGCTTGGAGTGATCCGATGACCCTTGCTCGAACATCCCCGCACCGCTGCCCGTGGGCCCTCCCCGGCCTGCTGCTGGCGTGCCTGGCCGCATCGTGCAGCGTCCCCGATGGCCTGATGCTCAACATCAGCGTGCCGCCCACGCTCAAAGTCAAAAGCTACGTCATCAAGGTCCAAGACCGCGGCACGCGCAAGGTCGTGTTCCTCTCCGGGCTGCAGAAGATCGCCGACGGCCGCGACCTGAGCGCCGAGCCGCTGCGGGTGGCGATGCCGTTCAGCGAGCGGGGCAAGTTCCTGATCCAGGTTCTCGCCGCCAACGTCGATAACGCCGACTCCTTGCCGCAGCCGGGGATCAACGAGCCGCAGCTGTTCTTCGCCCGGATCCTCGATGTCTCGACCTTGCAGGAAGTGGACGCGCCGCTTCTGCCCGTGGCGGCGCAGTATGACCTGGACGGCGATCACTTTCCCGATGCGGCGACCTGGCTGGCCGCGGTGCCGGAGGCGGCGGCCATGTACAGAGACGCGCCGGAGGTTCTCGACTGCGTGGACAGCGATCCGCCGGCCGGCGACATCCTGCCGGTGCGCACGCGCAGCTTCGACATCCATCCGCTGGCGCAGCCGCTGTGCAACGCCATGCTGCGCCCGCCGCATCCGCCGAGCGCCACCGCGCTGCCGGACTTCGCCCCGCTCGATGTGTCCTGCTCCGGCGAGCCGCGCACCTGCGCCGACAAAGACGGGGACGGCGACCCCGAGGGCAGCGACTGCGATGACAACGATCCCAACCGCTTCCACGGCAACCCGCGGCCGCGCAACTGCTGCCAGTGCAGCGATCCCAAGAGCTGCGCCCAGAATCCCAAGAAGCTGGACAACATGGCCCTGTGCGATCCGAAGCGCTGCGACACGGCGTACGACTATGACTGCACCGGCCTGAGCGTCAGCTGCTTCACCGACAACGACTGCGACGGCTACTCGCCCAATAACCCCGATCCGACGCTCCGGGACTGCGATGACAACGACGCCCGCGTGCATCCGCAGGCGGCCAAGCTCTGCGATCCGCCCGACGGCATCCTCAAAGACTGGGCGTGCGACGGCCGGCCGCAGAGCGGCTGCGTCGGCTGCGACCTGGACGGAGACGGCTACCAGCGGCAGGATACGGGGCCCAACCCCACCTGCCCGCTCACCAACTATCGCAGCGCCGGCCGCCCCGTGGACTGCGATGACAGCGACAGCGGCGTGTTTCCCGGTGCGGCGACGTTCCAAGGCACGGCGAGCGTGGCCAAGTACGGGACGCTCGATGCGGCCTCGCGCGGGTTCAACAAGCTGGCGGCGATACGCGGGCTGTGCCGCAACGTCAACGCGCCGGGGGCGGCGGCGGACACCAGCTGCGACGGCACCGCGCGCCTGGGCTGCCCGTCGGCGGCGTGCGATAAGGACCTGGACGGCTTTCCCAGCGCCGCGCCCGGCTGCATGGTGCCCGGCAAGCCGATCGACTGCGATGACAACGACCCGACGACGTTTCCTGGCGCGCCGCTGCACTGCGATGGCAAGGACCACGACTGCGACAACGCGGTGGATGTCTGCGGCATCGATCGCGACAAGGACGGCTATGACTCCTCGGGCGACTGCAACGACACAAACCCGGCGGTGCACCCGTTCGCGACCGAGATGTGCAACGGCGTCGATGACGACTGCGACGGACTCACCGATGAGCAGAACCCGGATCCGTCCGGCAACCCGCTGATCCAGCTTGGCAGCGATGGAACCACCAAGGCGATAAGCTCGTGCGCCGATTCGACGGTCGGGCTGTGCGGGCAGAAATCCGCCCTGGGCTTCTACAGCGGGCGCTGCATCTGCTCGGGCAGCGTCCCGACCTCGGTCCGCGATGCCAGTGCCGCCAATGTCGCCATGTGCCCCGGAGAGAACGACAGCGCCGCCCATACGCCGCGCTGCTTTTTCGCCAACCAGCCGCAGCCCCAAAGCTGCGATGCGAATAACCCCGTGGATGACGATTGCAACGGCGACTTAAGTGACGTGGCGGGCAAGAACCTGCAGGGCAAGGGCAACGCCTGCGGGGTGGACGTGAACGGCTCGCTCTGCCGGCCCAATGCGCCGTGCTGCAAGGCGGGAACCCTGGTCGGCTGCAACCGCAACTCGGACAACCCGTTTTACACGTACAAGGTACCGGGCTTCCCGGCCAGCGATCGCTACACGGTCTGCGCGACCCAGGTCGACCCCAAGGCCGAGTCCTGCAACGGCTACGACGACGACTGCGATGGCAAGCTTGGGGCGGCGATCGGGGAGACCGATGCGGACGGGGACACCTACCTGGCCTGCAGCGGCTGCGTGAACCTCAACACCGCCGACCCGCAGGCGTTCAACCAGAGCTACCTGTACTGCAGCGACTGCAACGACGGCAGCCGCACGGTATACCCGGCCATCCCCAATACCAAACCGGCAGCGATGGAGCTCTGCGATGGCCTGGACAACAAGTGCGCCGGCATGAGCTATGCGGACGGAATGGATCAGTGCGGAGCCGGTAACGACGCCGGTAAGCCCATGTGCTGCTCCGACCTGACGCTCTGCATCGATTCCCAGAACGACAAGGCGCACTGTGGCGGCTGTCACATTGCCTGCAACGACAGCCAGATCGAAGACAGCTGCAAAGGCGGCAGCTGCGCCTGCGGGGCCGACCCGGCGTGCGACTCCGCCAACCCGGCCAAGTCGGTGTGCAAGAGCGGCAAGGGCTGCGTCCAGTGCCTGGGCAGCGCCGACTGTCTGCGCGTACTCGGCGCGGCCACCGCGACCAAGGCCTGCAGCGCCAACAACACCTGTGTGGAATGCTCGGATAGCACCTTCTGCGTCAATCCGGTCGTTCCGGTGTGCGATGTGGTGGCAAGCCGCTGTGTCACCTGCCTGTCCAGCGCCAATTGCAAGGTCCCCGGCCGGCAGGCCTGTCTCCTCGACGGCGGCGGCGACACGAGCAAGAACACCTGCGTGGAGTGCGTCGACAACAAGACCTGCAACGCGCCGACCCCGGCGTGCAATACCGGCAAGAACACCTGCGTGGAGTGCGTGGACAACAAGTCCTGCAGCACGCCGACCCCGATATGCGACACCGGCAAGAACATCTGCGTGGAGTGCATCGACAACAAAGCCTGCAGCGCGCCAAGAGCCGTCTGCGACACGACCAAGAACGCCTGTGTGGAGTGCATCGACAACACGACTTGCAGCGCGCCCAAGCCCGCCTGCAACCCGACAAAAAACAACTGCGTGGAGTGCATCGACAACACCACTTGCAGCGCGCCGACCCCCGCATGCGACACGACCAAGAACAGCTGCGTGGAGTGCATCGACAACACGACCTGCAGCGCGCCGACGCCGATGTGCGACCCGATCACCCATAAGTGCATCCCGTGACCGTCGCCGGAAAATGGAGCCTGCACCATGGCTCGAGTTCGATGCAACCGCCATCCGGGGCGTCCGGGTTGAGCGATAAGGAGTAGGGCGAGACACCCCATGCGCCGCCGTACGTTGAGAGGGCCCCGCGGTACGCGATGGCTGAGTTATCTGCCGCTGCTGGCGGTCCTGTGGGCCGCTGCGGCGTTCGCGCAGGGGCGACCCCGCGCCGCGAGCGCGCCGGGACCCGCCGGCCCGGCGGCGGCGCCGGAGGTGACCGCAGAGCCGCCGCCGACCGAGACGGCGTTCACGCTGCTCGGGGCGCCTCCCGGCGCGGAGGTGAGTATCGACGGCCGGACTGTCGGGACGACGCCGCTGCCGCCGCGCAGTCCGGTGAGTCCGGGGCCGCACCAGCTGCGGGTGACGCGGCGGGGTTATTCAACCTACGACCAAGCGTTCACCGCCTATAAGGGGCGCCTGGTGGCGCTGGAGCTCACCATGATCCCGACTCACATGCTGCTGCGGCTGCGGACCGGCGAGGTCACCGCCCAGGTCTTCGTGAGCGATGAGCTGCGCGGGGAGACCCCGATCGAGCTGACGCTGCTCCCCGGCCTGCACCAGGTGACGGTTCGCGGTCCCAACATTCAGGACGAAAGCTTCACCGTGACCGCGGTCGCCGGAGAGCAAGTGGAGCGCGACATTGTGGTCAAGCTCAAGCCCGAGGAGCGCCGCAAGGAGCAGGCCGCGCGGCCCAAGGAGCGCCGATTTTATACTCGCTGGTGGGTGTGGACGCTGGCTTCGATCGGCGCCGTCGGAATCGCCACCGCCATCATCGTGCCGACCGTGCTGGCGCAGCGCAGCAGCTGCGAAAAGCTCGGGGGGGAGGTCTGCTTCCCGGTCGAGCTGGCGGCGCCCGCACTAACCAGCTCGCTCGTGGTTCGGTTCTGAATACGCCTCTTACTGGGCGACCGGGCCGCCGCTGTCTTGGAAGGCGCCGCCGTTGTCGGCAGCCGCCGGCGCCGTGGCGGACGGAGTGGCAGCCCCTCCTCCATCAGAAGCGTGGCCGTTGGAACGCGGCGTGTTGGCGTACGGCGAGCTTCCGTTCTGAGCGTTGACCAGCAGGTTGGGCACGCGGCTCATCCGCTCCGTATTTACGTCCACCTTCCAGGCCGTGCATAGATCTTTGAAATTCCGGGTCACTGCGTTGACCGTCTTGGACGTTACGCCTGGATTCATTGACTTATAGAGATTCACCATTAATGAAAATTCGTGGTCGGTCATCAGGCCCCCCTGCCCATTTTCATTCGAACTGCTGCGCGTCCAGGGCCGCTGCCATCACTTCTGTGATCAGCTCCTTGGTCTCTACCTCTATCGCGCGTCCGACTATTTTGTCCTCGGCGTCGAGCAAGATCAAGATCGATGTTTCGCACGCCGCGGCTCTCCGCCATCTGCCAGTCTCTTTTAAACAAATCTGCAACAAGAGCATCCACGGCTTGGCGGCGCCCGATTCGCCGAGTACGGGTTTCTGGCCCCGAACTTCAGCCCGACGTGTATATGATCTCGGAATGCGAAACGCTGTGCCTGCGCTCCTTGGTCTCCTGCTCATGACCGCTCCCGTGACGGCGAAAGAGCCGAGCTTGCCACCGGCGAGCGGATTGCCGCCGCACCTAGCCCGCTGGCCAGGGCTCTACGTCCGGCAGGAGCAGCGGATCGTCGATGCGCCCGCTGAAGATCAGACCGTCGCGAAGAGCTATCCGAGCTGGCCGAGCAAGGGCGCGCTTAACAGTGGAATGCGCATCACCCTATTGACCCAAAAGACGCGGTACGCGCTCGGCGAACAGATTCGCGTGATTCATGTTTTCGAGGCGCCCGGCGCTGGAATCGATGTCTACGTCATGGGTCCCAAGTTCGTCTATGGCGAATCGGTGGACGGCGCGCCCGTAAGCGGCGCACCGGAGCTCAAGACGTATCCCTGGCTCGGGATCTACGACGGAGCCGTGCTCAAGAGCCCGGCCGTGGACTACAACTACGACATCACAACATACCGCTTCTCCGAGCCCGGCGCCCACGTCATAAGCTGGCAGCTCGGCCCGCTGCGCTCAAACGCCATTACCGTCGAAATTGGTGAAGGCGCGGCCCCTGCCGCGAGCGCGGCCCCGCTCTTTCAATACGCGGAAGACAACGATACTGTGTTCTTTATCGCACCGCGCAGCGTCCGCATCGCGCGCGTGAAGAACGGGAGCCTGAAGGTCTGCCAATACGGCCTCTCCGAGCACGGCAACATGTGGAGCGGACCTGAAGTAGAGAAGGCCTTTCGCGCCGCCGAGATCCAAAGCGCACTGCTCCCCAGCGGCGCTCCCTATGCATCCGACAGCGCCGGCAAGCTCACAGCCGGCGACGCCGGCATCATCTGGGCTGGGGCATGTAAGAAGTGCCGCGAGCAGTCTGCCCCGCTCAAGCAGCTGCGCGACGTCCTGCGTACCGTGATGCTGAACGCGAGGCTGCTCTGCCCGTAGAAAAGGGGGCGGCGGCAAGCCGGAAATCTTAGCTGCGCTCAGACGCTTCGACTGAGCAGCAGGTTGCGCACCGACGCCGCATGCCAGTACTCCCCGCGCACCGGCAGAAATCCTTCGGCCAATAGCATCTTTCCAATCTCGCGCAGCGAGTGGCCTTTGGTCCGGAGCTGGCATGCGTAGCCGTAGGCGGTGCGGTGGTCGCGGGTGGTCGCGCGGTCGAGCAGGTCCGCCACCGTGGCGGCCTGCCAGCGTCGTACGCGGCCCGCAAGCAGGAGCCCCTCGCGATTCAGCGACCGGGCAATCTCGGGGTAGCTCTCGCCCTGGGAGCGGAGGGAAAGGGCGCGCTCGCTAATGCTGGCCAGATTGGCCCGCTTTTCAATCAGGGGGCGCCTCTGCGGTGAGATCTTCCCGTAACGAGTCAGGATTCGCCAAACCGAGTTGAACGTCCAGCGCCCGCCGCGCTGCGGAGGGAAGCCTTCCGCGTCAAGGATAGGTCCGATCGCCCGCGCTTTGTTCCCTTCAGCGAATAGCTCACAAATGCGCCGTATCGCCTGCTGCTGGTGCGGATCCTCTTCTACGACGCGGTTGCCGCGCTCATCGAGCCGCTGGGAATACCGCCATCCGTACGGCATGCATCCGACCTTGCCGCCCTGCGCCTGGTAGTGGTGCAGCCCCGTGGTCACGCGCTCGACGATCGACTCCCGCTCGATCTGGGCGAAGATCGACATCAGATACAGGTGCATGCGCCCTGCAGGCGACTTGGTGTCGATGTTCTCGCTGGCGGATAAGAGCGCGTATTGTTGGTTGGAAAAATACGTATCGACCAGTTTGCAGATATCGACGATGGATCGGCTGAGCCGATCCAATTTGGCCACGATCAATCCATAGACCGACTTGCTCTCAAGCAAAGCCAGTATTTTCTGAAAGCCGGGTCGCGCCAGATCTTTCCCTGACTGTCCGCCATCTACGACAATATCGATTAGCTCCAGATCGTTTCGGCTGCAGTATTGGATGATCTGCTGCCGCTGCGAATCCAGGCTGAGCCCACGCTCCGCCTGCTGATCCGTGCTCACCCGGCAGTATCCGATAACGCGTCGATACTTCTGCACGGGTTCATCATATCCAGCCAAGGATGGCCCATCAATGTGGGCATCGCGCCCCGAGGGGCCTACGTTTTTTCCGCCATGGGCGGAGCGGGAATTGTGGGGGCTTGTGGGCTTTTTCAGGCCCGCCTTCGTAATTATCTATAAGTGGTGGTTCTGGACTCTCATCGGCGTCGGCACCGCTGCTGCCGCCACCGGGATTGCGCTCGGAGTGCGCGCGGCAACAAACTCCGACCCCTCTAACATCGAGATCCGCAACGTCTTTTAGGGAAGGATGCCCATGACCCCAATCGGCCAGAGTGACCTTGCCCAGCGCCCTCCCCTTGCGCGCCGCCGCGGCCGCGCGGCCGGGGTCGCAGGAGTACTGCTCGCCGCGTGGGCGGGCTGCTCGGACGCCCGTCCGGTGGTTGTCGTCTCGGTGGATGGATTGACGCCGCAGGTGCAGTCCGTGCGGACCACGGCGATGCTGGACGGAAAGACCGATGTCGAGGTATTCACGAGCAACCTCGGCCAGTTCGGACTGCGTCTGCCCTCCGGGGCCAGCGGACTGCTCAACTTGACGCTGGAAGGACTGGGCGCCGATCAGTGCGCCATCGCCGGCGGCAACGGCAGCGTGAGCATCAGCGGCGGCCAGAACCGCGCCGATGTCGCCATCAGCCTGGCCCCGCTCGCAAGCCCCAGCTGCGGCAGCGACGACATGGGCGGAATGACGTATCCGGTCACGGTGGTAAAGACCGCCACCGGCGGCAGCAACGGACTTGTGACCTCGATGCCGGCGGGAATAAACTGCGGCACGCAGTGCACCGCCAGCTTCGCCCCAGGCACCAAGCTGACCCTCTCTGTCACCCCGGACTACCGCTCGCTGTTCACCGGCTGGTCGGGAGACTGCACGGCCGTCCAGGGACAGTGCCAGCTCACCACGGGGGCGGCGCCCACCGCCAGTGCTGCGGCGCGCTTTGTCGCCACCGCGTGCAGCCTGGACCGCGTCTGCCAGAAGCTTCCCACGCCGCTGCCGACGACTCGCTTCCGGGCGGTCTGGGGCACCTCTGCCAACAACGTCTGGGTCGTGGGAGCCGGCGGCAGCATCATGCACTGGGACGGCGCCCTATTTTCGCCGGTGCAGAGCGGCACCGGGAGTGATCTGTTCAGCATCTGGGGCTCGGGACCAAGCGACATCTGGATCGGTTCCACGGCTGGCCTGGTGCTGCGCTGGAACGGCACCACCTTCACCCCGACCGCGATCACCGGCAGCCAGGACGTCACCGGAATCTGGGGCAGCGGACCAAACGATGTCTGGTTCCTCGACGGCAGCACGACCCTCCGCCGCTGGAACGGGTCCACCTTCGCCGCCGTCAACACCGGCGCCGGAGTGGCGCTCACCGCGCTCTGGGGCAGCAGCGCCAATGACTTTTGGGTGACGACGATAAACGGCAGCGTCCTGCACTGGCTCGGCACTGCCTTTTCCATCGGCCCGAGCAGCACGACCTCCCTGCTCACCGCGATCTGGGGGAGCGCCGCCACCGATGTATGGGCCGTAAGCGCCATCAGCTCGATGAGCGGCACGGCTTCCATCATCCACTAGAACCGGACGCTGTCGGAGCCGGACCGCCGATCGTTCCCTGGCTGGCGGCGGGACACGAGGATCGCGGGAAAACCGTCGCGCCTACAATCGCCCGGCGATTGCGAGTATCATGAGCGCATGGACCCAAGCGGGCAGCGCGATCCGGCGCCGGGCAACCTGGACGACGCACTGGCGGCCAGCCTGAAGCCGAAGCCATGGCGCTTTCCCAAGTGGTTGGCGGCGCTGTTGGCGCTGGCGGCGATGTGGCTGACGATCTTTACGGCGTGGCCGATCGGCGCGGTGATCGCGGCGGCCGTCGTCGTCTACCTGCTGCGGCAGCAGCGGCGACGGCTGGCGAGTCTGTGTATCCTGTTATCTCCCTACGTACTTCTATCCTTTCTCAGCGCGGCGCTGGGAATGCTCAGCTACTGTCTTGGAACCGCTCACTTGCGCACTTTCGGCATGCCGCATCGTGAGTTTTATAACCTCGATGAGCGCTGGCGCGTATATCGCTCCACCTCCGGCTGCATCGTCGATGGCTCAGAGATCTTCACCCACTTGCCCAATAACGCCGTGGTCAAGCTCCTAGTCACCGTGCTCGGGCCGATGCCCGGAGTCTACACCGGGCCCTATCCGAGCAAGGCGGAAGCGGTGGCGCAGCTCGCCGCGAGCTCCGCGGTGTCCCGGGAGTCCGTGAACCAGGGTACGGTAGTCGTCTCGGGTCAGTCGGTGCAGCTTGATAAGGATACGGTCTCTGAGCTCGTGCGGCAGTTTCCGATCGAGGAGTTCTCCGGCGTCTTGTTCGGACCCAAGCAGGAGCTCTTGCTACTCACGAGCACCGGTCCGCGCGGCCGGGCCGTGACGCTAATAGACCGCCGGCGCGGACGCAGTTTCGCGACCTACTACGATGAATTAAAATCTCCAGCGGCGAGCCCCTAGCAGGCCGCGGCTCGTAAGGTGCCGCATTCCCCGCTCGTTCCCCGCTGCCGATTTCGTTCATTTCGCGACGGCAGTCCGCTGCGCGCATTCTCCACTATAATATCCGGTCTGCCATGATGCGTCGCGCTGCGGCGGAACGCAGGACGCGGCCCATCAGCTGGGGAACGATTGCTCGGACGGATCCAGGTGTCCCGGATATGGATGGTGTTGCCGCTGCGGTTTAGTAGATGGAGCTTGCGATTAGGTCAGGCGGGCCGGCGGCTTTGCTGCGCGCGCCGGAAGCCGGCGATCACGGACTCGGTTGTGAGTCCGTATTTTTTCAGCAGGTACGGGGTCGAGCCGCCTTCGCCGAACGTGTCCATGATACCGACGCGGGCAAAGCCGGCGGACACGCCTTTTTCCATCAGCGTCTCGGCCACCGCGCTGCCAAGGCCGCCGACGATGGTGTGGTTCTCTGCCGTGACGACGACGCCGCAGCGGCGGGCGTATTCGATGACCAGCTCGTGATCGAGCGGCTTGAGGGTCGGCAAGTTGACCACCGCAACCGTAGCGCCCTGCTGCGCCAGCTCCGCCGCCGCGGCCAAGCAGACCTGCACCATCAGCCCGCAGGCGAAAAAGACGCCGTCCTGCCCCGCCCGCAGGACCTCCCCGCGCCCGATGACGAGCGGCGCTTCGCGTTCCGGACGGAACTCCGCGCGCTTCATGCGCAGGTAGACCGGACCGCGATGATCGGCGGCAGCACGCAGCGCGGCGCGCATCTGCTCCGGACCGCTCGGCTCAATGAGCGTCATGTTGGGCAGCGCCCGCAAGATCGCCAGATCATCGATCGCCTGGTGCGAGACCCCGAGCAGCGTGGTCAGCCCGGGCAAAAAACCCACGAGCTTCACGTTGGTGCGCGGATAGGCCAGCTGCATCGCGATCTGATCGAAGGGCCGGCGCGAGGTAAACACGCTGAAGGTATGGAAAAACGGAATGTCGCCGCAGCGCGCCATGCCGGCGGCAACTCCTATCGCGTTGGCTTCAGCGATGCCGAGGTTTACGAAGCGCTCGGGCAGCGCGTCGCGGAACAGGTCGATTTCGGTGGAGCTCGTCAGGTCGGCGCTGAGGCAGACGACCTCCGGCCGCTCCCGCCCGAGCTCCAAAAGCGCTTCGCCATATACGCGCGGGTAGGTGCTCCCGCCTTGAGCGCGCGTGGCGGTGAAGTCGGCGCCGCCGGTCCGGCTCATGGCGCACCGCCGAGCTCGCGCAGGGCCGCGGCGGCCTGCTCTGGCGGCAGCTTCATGTGATGGGCCAGCTTCCCTTCCAAAAATGACACCCCTTTTCCCGGTACGGTCCGGGCGATGATCAGAGTCGGTCGTCCCTTTTGCGCCTGCGCCGCCGCAAAGGCGCGTAGCAGCGCCGCCGGATCGTGGCCGTCGCACTCGTGGACGTGGAACCCGAACGCCTGCCACTTATCGGCAATGGGCGCCATCCGCAGCACCTGATCCGTATCCCCTTCGACCTGCATGCGGTTGCAGTCCAGCACCACGCACAGGTTGTCCACCCCCATGCTCCCCGCCGCCATCGCCGCCTCCCATACCTGCCCCTCCTGCATCTCACCATCGCCGAGGATCACGTACACGCGGTAGCAGCGGCCGCGCCGCTTGCCGGAAAGCGCCATCCCCAGACCCACGGACAGACCTTGCCCCAGCGAACCGCAGGTGGCCTCGACCAGCGGGCCCAGACGCTCCGAGACATTGATCTCCAACCGCGAGCCATCCTGACAGTACGTCTCTAAGCGCTCGCGTTCTAAAAGGCCGCGCGCCGCCAGCGTCGCGTGAAACACCGCCGAATTATGCGCGGTCGATAAGATGCAGCGGTCGCGCTCCGGCCACGCCGGATCCTGCGCATCGAGCCGCAGCACCGCGAAGTACAAAGCGGCAAACAGCTCCGCCGCACCCAGCCCCTGCTGGACATAGCCCTGACCGAGCGGCGCGATCATGCGGATCACATCCTGACGGATGCGGCGCGCTTGCTCGGCAAGCCGGGTCGGCAGAGCGGGGTCGGCGTCCGCGCCAAGGTCGGCGCGCGGCAGGAGATCATCGACTACCGGTGACTGTGTCATCGCGGCAGGAGCATCGCACACGAGCCGCGCCGCCGGCAAGCCCGCTGCCGACCCAAGACGCCGCCGGTGGAGCCGACGGCTGAGAAAATTTTTGCGACCGATCGCCGCTCCCTGCGTCCTACCTGCAGCCGAAAAGAAATCCCAAGGAGAAGGTCCATGGCCGCCCCCGTTCTGCCCAAAGGTCCGCGCAGCATCCTGCTTCAGACGCTCAATACGTACCTTGGGGACATCAACAAGATGCAGATCGCGTCCCTGCGCAAGTACGGCGACACCTTCACCATGCCGTCCCTCGGCGGCGCGTACTTCATCACCGCGAATCCCGAGGGGATAAAGACCATCCTCACGGCCGATCCGGAGACGTTCGCGGTTCCGTTCGCCGAGCTGTTTGAGATCTTCCCCGGCAACGGCGACGGCTCCCTGTTCAAGATGATCGGCGACAAACACCGCGCCGCGCGCAAGCTCCTGGCGCCGCCGTTTCACGGAGCGCGCATGCGCGCGTACGGCACCTTGATGCGCGATGTCGCGCTGCAGTGGGCGCGTACGTGGCAGCCCGGCAAGCCCTTCGTCATGCAAAACACGACGCAGGCCATCACCTTGGACATCATCATCCGCGCCATCTTCGGCATCACGGATCCGGAGCATGTGCAGCGCTTCCACCACAAGGTCATGGCGGCCCTTGATGCGTTTGTGCCGTCGATCGTGGTGCTGCGGGGGCTGCGGCGGAACTTCTTCGGCTTCGGACCCTGGGCGCGGTATACGCGGGCGATGGGGGCGATCCAGCAGATGACGATGGCGGAGGTGGAAAAGCGGCGGGCCGACGGCATCCCCCGCGAAGACATTCTTTCGC
>CALFML010000484.1 GCA_937879845.1 uncultured Myxococcales bacterium | reverse complement strand
TCGGACCGGTGATGGTCTTGCCGCGGCGGCCGTTGTCGAACAGCGCGTCGACCGCTTCCTGCAGCATCCGCTTCTCGTTGCGGATGATGATCTCCGGGGCGTTTAGCTCCTGAAGACGCTTTAAGCGGTTGTTGCGGTTGATGACGCGCCGGTACAGATCGTTGAGATCCGAGGTCGCAAACCGCCCGCCGTCGAGCGGCACGAGCGGCCGGAGGTCCGGCGGGATCACCGGAATGACCTCCAGCATCATCCACTCCGGCTTGTTCGCCGACTCCTTGAACGCCTCGACGACCTTGAGGCGCTTGGCGATCTTTTTGCGCTTGGCCTCGGAGGTCGCTTCGCGCATCTCGGCGCGCAGCTGATCGGAGAGCTGGTGGATGTTGATGGTGCGCAGGAGCTCGCGGATCGAGTCCGCGCCCATGCCGGCGGTAAACGCCTCGTCGCCCATCTCATCGACGAGCTTCTGGTAGCGCTCCTCCGACAGGAGCTCCCCGAGCTGCAGGCCGCTCTCCTTGGGATCGACGACCACGTAGGACTCACAGTAAAGGACCTTCTCCAGCTCCTTCAGCGTGATGTCCAAAAGGTTGCCGATGCGCGAGGGCAGCGACTTGAGGAACCAGATGTGCGCCACCGGCGTCGCCAGCGAGATGTGGCCCAGCCGCTCGCGGCGGACCTTGGACTGGATCACCTCGACGCCGCACTTCTCGCACACCACGCCCCGGTGCTTCATGCGCTTGTACTTGCCGCAGTTGCACTCGTAGTCCTTGACCGGCCCAAAGATCTTGGCGCAGAAAAGGCCGTCACGCTCGGGCTTGAAGGTGCGGTAGTTGATGGTCTCCGGCTTCTTCACTTCGCCATGGGACCACTCCCGAATCTTGTCCGGCGAGGCCAGACTGATGCGGATGGCGCTAAACGAGAGCGGGTCCTTGGGCTTCTCGAAGAAGTTAAAGATATCCTTCACGAGACCTCTCCTTGATCGTTACGATCAGGCGTTGCGATCAAATTCGTAAACCGCGGCCGCGGTCCCCTCCCCTGTATCAGACAGAGGAAGGGCCAAAAGCCGCAGCGGATCTTCAGGCAATCTTGGCCGCCACTTCACGCGCCATCTGCTGCACAACCGATGACGCATTGTCCTTCTGCGGCGCGCTCGGGTCCTCGATGAGCTCGACGTTGAGGCACAGCGACTGCAGTTCCTTGAGCAACACGTTGAACGACTCGGGCAGGCCCGACTCGAGGTTGTGATCGCCTTTGACGATCGCCTCGTACATCCGGGTGCGGCCGACCACGTCGTCGGACTTGACGGTCAAAAACTCCTGCAGCGCGTAGGCCGCGCCGTACGCTTCCATCGCCCAGACTTCCATCTCACCCAGACGCTGGCCGCCGAACTGCGCCTTGCCGCCGAGCGGCTGCTGCGTCACAAGCGAGTACGGACCAATCGAGCGGGCGTGGATCTTGTCGTCGACCAGGTGGTGCAGCTTCATGATGTACATGACGCCCACCGTGACATCGTGGTCAAACGCCTGCCCGCCTTTGCCGTCGAACAAGGTGGACTGGCCATCGCCGGACATGTTGGCCATGGACAGCGCGCCCTTTATCTCCTCTTCCTTGGCGCCGTCGAAGACCGGGGTCGCCATGTGCACGCCGCGGCGCAGCTTGGCCGCGAACAGCCGCAGATCATCGGCGTCGAGCGCCTCGATGAACTGGTGCGCCTGCTCGGTGGTGTAGATGCGCTTGAGCCGCTCCCGCAGGGTCTGCGGGTTGTAGTGCGTCTGCAGCATCGTGTCGATCTGCCGCCCGAGCTGCAGCGCCGCCAGGCCCAGGTGCGTCTCGAGAATCTGCCCGACGTTCATGCGTGAGGGCACGCCGAGCGGGTTGAGAACCACGTCGACCGGGATTCCATCCTCCAGGTACGGCATGTCCTCTTCCGGCAGCACGCGCGAGACGACGCCCTTGTTGCCGTGGCGTCCGGCCATCTTGTCGCCGACCGCCAGCTTGCGCTTGATCGCCACGTACACCTTGACCATCTTGATGACGCCCGGAGGCAGCTCATCGCCCTTGGTCAGCTTGGCGATCTTGTCGCGGTAGAGCGACTCGATGGCGTGGATGTCGTCCTCTAACTTCTGCGCCAGCTGCTCCAGCTTCTCTTCGACGCGGCCCTCGCCCTCGGCGACCCGGATCTCGCGGTAGTGGCGGGAGGGAATCCCTTCCAGCGTCGCCAGATCCAGCGCCTGGCCCTTGGCCAGGAGCACCTTGCCCTTGTCATCGACCAGGCGCGAGGCGGTGGTCTTTTCGACCAGCAGCCGGCGCATCTTGGCGTAGTAGGACTCCGAGACGATCTTCACCTCATCGCGCTGATCGGTGATGAGCTTCTCTTTTTCGGCGTCCTCGATGTCCTTGGCGCGCTCGTCCTTCTCCGTCCCTTTGCGGGCGAAGACCTTGGCGTTGATGATGATGCCCTGCACGCCCGGCGGCACGCGCAGCGAGCTGTCGCGGACATCGCCGGCCTTCTCACCGAAGATCGCCCGGAGTAGCTTCTCTTCCGGAGACAGCTGGGTCTCGCCTTTGGGCGTGATCTTGCCGACCAGGATGTCGCCGGCCTTGACCTCGGCGCCGATGCGCACGATGCCCGACTCGTCGAGATCCTTGAGCGCCTCTTCACCCACGTTGGGAATGTCGCGGGTGATCTCTTCCTTCCCGAGCTTGGTGTCGCGGGCGACGCACTCGAACTCCTCGATGTGGATCGAGGTGTACACGTCTTCCTTGACCAGCCGCTCCGAGCACAGGATCGAGTCCTCGAAGTTGTAGCCGCCCCACGGCATGAAGGCGACGACCACGTTCTGGCCCAGCGCCAGCTCGCCCATCTCGCAGGCCGGTCCGTCGGCGATGACATCGCCGGGGCGGACCCGGTCGCCGCGCTGGACGATCGGCTTTTGGTTGATGCAGGTGTTTTGGTTAGAGCGCTGGAACTTCACCAGCGTATAGATGTCCGGCTTGGCGCTTACCTGATCGTTGTCGTCCTGCTCGATCGGACGGACGACGATGCGCGCCGCGTCGACCGACTCGACGATGCCTTCGCGCTTGGCGACCAGGGTGACGCCGGAGTCGCGGGCGACGATGCCCTCGATGCCGGTGCCGACCAGCGGCGCCGCAGTACGGATGAGCGGCACGGCCTGGCGCTGCATGTTGCTGCCCATGAGCGCGCGGTTGGCGTCGTCGTGCTCAAGGAACGGAATGAGCGACGCGGCGACCGAGACCAGCTGGTTCGGCGACACGTCCATGAGCGTGACTTCCTCCGCCTTGGACAAGACGAAGTCGCCGTTATGGCGCGACGACACGAGCGCGGTGACAAACCGCGACTCGGCATCCACCTGGGCGTTGGCCTGGGCGATGAAGTGGCCCTCTTCCTGAAGCGCCGAGTAGAACTCGACGTCATCGGTGACCCGGCCCTGATCAACCTTGCGGTAGGGGGTCTCGATGAAGCCGAACTCGTTTACGCGGGCGTAGGTCGAAAGCGACGCGATGAGGCCGATGTTGGGACCTTCCGGCGTCTCGATCGGGCAGATACGGCCGTAGTGCGTGGCGTGCACGTCGCGCACTTCGAAGCCGGCGCGCTCGCGGGTGAGACCGCCGGGGCCAAGGGCCGACAAACGGCGCTTGTGGGTGACCTCGGACAGGGGGTTTGTCTGGTCCATGAACTGCGACAGCTGCGAGCTGCCGAAGTATTCCTTGACCACCGCCGACACCGGCTTGGCGTTGACCAGATCGTGCGGCATGAGCGTCTCGATCTCCTGAGACATGCTCATGCGCTCTTTGATCGCCCGCTCCATGCGCACAAGGCCGATGCGGTACTGATTCTCCATGAGCTCACCGACCGCGCGCACGCGGCGGTTGCCCAAGTGATCGATATCGTCGATCGCACCTTTGCCGTTCTTCAGATCGATGAGGTAGCGGACGGTCTCCAAGATGTCGCGCTTGGTGAGGACGCAGTTGTCCAGCTTCTCATCGATCTTGAACTTGTAGTTCAGCTTGAGGCGGCCGACCTTGGACAGGTCGTAGCGCTCCGGGTTGAAAAACAGGTTCTCGAACAGCGTCTGCGCCGTGTCGATGGTCGGCGGATCGCCGGGCCGCAGGCGGCGGTAGATCTCCATCAGCGCCTCTTCCGGCGTGGACAGACGATCGGCGATAAGCGTATCGCGCAGGTAGCTGCCGACGTTCAGGCCGTCGATGAACAGGACCTTGAAGGCGCTGATGCCGTGCTCGCGCAGCTCGTCGAGCTTGGCTTCGGTGAGCTCCTCGTTGCACTGCAGGAGCACTTCGCCGGTGGCCTCATCGATCACGTCGTGCGCCGCGACCTTGCCGACAAGCTCGCTCGGCTCGACCGGCAGACGGTCGATCCCGAACTCATGCAGCTTGCGGATGGCGGCGCGGGTGAACTTGCGGTTCTTTTTGACCAGGATTTCCGCGGTCTCCGGGTGGCGGATGTCGCGGGTCGCCCGCTGCCCCGGCAGAAGGTCGTACTCGACCGACTTGGAGTAGCGCTTGTCGGAGTCGATGTAGACCGACTCGGTGGCGTAAAAATAGTTGAGCAGATCCTCGGTCGAGTAGCCGAGCGCCCGCAGGAGCACCGTCGCGTGCAGCTTGCGCCGGCGATCGATGCGGACATACAGGATGTCCTTGGGGTCGAACTCGAAGTCGAGCCAGGAGCCGCGGTAGGGAATGACGCGGGCGCTGTAAAGCAGCTTGCCCGAGGAGTGCGTCTTGCCCTTGTCGTGATCGTAGAACACGCCCGGCGAGCGGTGCAGCTGGGAGACCACGACGCGCTCGGTCCCGTTGATGATGAACGTACCGTTGTCCGTCATCAGGGGGATTTCGCCGAAGTAGACTTCCTGCTCTTTGACGTCGCGAATCGACTGGTAGCCAGTCTCTTCGTTGGTGTCCCAGACGACCAGGCGGATAACGACCTTGATCGGCGCGGCGAAGGTCATTCCCCGCTGGCGACACTCATCGACATCGTACTTGGGCTTGTCCAGGTGATAAGAGACGAATTCCAGCGACGAGGTCTCAGAGAAGTCTTTGATCGGAAAGACGCTCCGGAACACGCCCTGAAGGCCGACATCATCCCGCTGATCCGCCGGAATATCTTTCTGGAGAAATTTCTCGTAGGACTGCTTCTGGATGTCGATGAGGTTCGGGATGTCAATGATCTTGGTGATTTTCGCGTAGTTCTTACGAACGCGAAAATTGTTTTGAATCACCGAAGCCATAGAGATCCTTTCTTTACCTCGTGACGAGGTGCATCGGGCATAAGCGCCGAGGGTCTACAAATGAGCAACCGGCCCACAGGGGACACGTTTCCCTGCGAGCCGATTGCTGGGCCCTACGTATTGGTGTCAGGCACCATGGAGTGGCTCTTGGGCCAAGCTCCTTGTTACTTGATCTCGACAGTACCACCAGCCTCGGTGATCTTCTTCTTGATCGCCTCGGCCTCGTCCTTGGGCACGCCGGCCTTGAGCTCCTTGGGCACGCCGTCGACCAGGTCCTTGGCTTCCTTGAGGCCCAGGCTCGTGATCTCACGGACGACCTTGATGACGCCGATCTTCTGGGCGCCCGCGTTGGTCAGAACCACCGTGAACTCAGTCTGCTCGGCCGGCTTCTCCTGCGCCGGAGCCGGGCCACCACCGCCCGGGCCCGCCGCCACGGCCACCGGGGCCGCCTTCACTCCCCACTTGTCTTCGAGCAGCTTGGTGAGCGCAGCGATCTGCATCACCGTCATGTTGGAGAGATGCTCTACCATTTGATCCATATTTACGTCAGCCATTGGTTCAGCTCCTTGGAGTTAGCCCTGGGCTTCGAGTGCGCGTTTCCGCGCGTCGAGCACATATGCGAAGTTTTGCGCACCCGCGTTGAGAGTACGCACAAGGTTGGTCGCCGGAGCCACCAGTGTGGCAAGCAGCGCCGCGCGAAGCTCGTCTTTGCCGGGGAGGTCTGCGGATGCCACGACGCCCTTGGGGTCGAGCACGTTGCCTTCGAGGTATCCGCCTTTGATCTTCAGTTTTTCGTTATTCTTGGCAAACTCCCGCGCCACCTTGGCGGCCGACGAG
>CALFML010000483.1 GCA_937879845.1 uncultured Myxococcales bacterium | reverse complement strand
CCGGCGCGACGCCGCTCAAGCGGGAGTTTCACCACTTCTCTCCCTACGGGGTGAGTGGCGGCGTCATCATCGCGGAGTCACACCTTACGATCCACACCTGGCCCGAGCACCTGTACGCCGCCGTGGACTTTTTCACCTGCGGTGAGCGCGTCGATCCGCTCTATGCCCATGCCTACCTTGGTGAGTCGCTGCGGGCCACGTTCACCCATCATGTCACGCTCGAGCGCGGAACCCGCTGCCCGCCCAAGCTCAGCCGACCGACGCCGGGCATAGCGGCAAAGCGGCGGGCCACAAAACAGGGGGATTCGCGCATGGCGTTGCGCTCGCGTGCGGTTAGACGAGCTCGCCGCCGCGCGTTTACTCTGGGCTGGTCGCGATTGGCGCTGCGATCGGCACGCCGCCGATCCGTCGCCTGTCGCCGGCCTGATCGCCCAGAGGGTCTGGCGGCGGCGCTGCCGGGCTTTCGGGATAATGGCGCTCGGCTACTGCACCCAGCGCATTGCCCATACGCAGTGAGGCGCGGACCGTGATCGGCTCGCGCCGCGGTCCGGCGACAAGGAATGACAGCGGCAGCGATATCTGACGCAGCGTGCCGCCGACGCGCACCGGCTGATGCGGCGCTCCGCCAAGCAACTTCAGGCCGGCCGGGGTCAGTACCTCGATAGTGATTGGCACAGGGTAGGTCGAGGAGGCCGGCGCCTCCAAGATAGCCATCAGGTTGAGTATAGTGCCGGTTGCCGGTAGCTCCTTCAGCCGCAGTACAAAGGGCGCCTGCAGGCTGGTGGACTCTGCCGGTGCCGCAGTCGCGACGCCCGGTGAAGGCGGAGCCGGCTGGCTGCACCCGGAGGCCCAGCCGAAAGCCCCGGCCAGAGCGCCACAGAGCAAAAGCCCGGCGGTACATTCCTGCAACTTCAGCCTCATCATCAGGGGCAGAGGGGTTGATTGTCCCATGGGAACCCGTACTTGCTCATGCTGCTGTTCATCTGCTTGGCGCTGACCCGCCCGCCGCACAGCAGCGCATCGGCGAAATCAACGAGATCGATGGTCTTATAGCCGCGATTCAGCCCGCTCGTAACGCGGGGCAGGGTGATGCCGGAAAGCACTGGGATATCGCCCCCATTGCTCCATAGATCCCAGGCAATGCTGGCAACCGCGATCTCGCCAATTTGCTGATCAATGGAGCCGCGCGGGTCGGGCAGCGGAATCATGCCGCTTGAGGCCATGGCGCTGCTTATATCTATATAAAATGCCGTCCCCTGTTGTACTGCGAAATAGATGGGGTTGGGAGCCGGCTGCTCAGCGGACAGCGCCGCTTGCCCATCCCAGGTCGCGTAGCCCTCGCTAAAAGCCAGTCCCGGCGACTCGGGCGCGCTAAGATAGTGGATTCCCACTTCGCCGGGTGGCCGGCTGTACTGGTCCATCACGAAGTGGCCGATCTCGTGGTTGATGATGCTGCTCGACCACTGCAATGGATTTTCGTCGCTGCCGCTGAGCAGGATGGTGGTGTCGAAATGCAGCGGCAGCAGACCGCCGCCCACATCCGTACCGCCGCTCGTGCGGTTGAGGAAACAGGCGAGACAATAGCTGTCGACTCCCGGCTTCCACAGTACGGCCACGCTGCTCGTCTGCGCGCTGCCCAGCACGGTGGCGGCGCGGGCCAGGTGGGTACGCAGCCAGGAAAAGATGTGCATGGCGCCGCTGTTCTCGGCACGGATGATCTGAGTGCCCACGGGGATGACCCCAGCTTGCGGCGCCGGCAGGTTGGAAGTCGAAAACGACCACATCGCCGGAGCGGTGCTCGTAGCGCCGTCGTTGGGAATGGCCACCCCGTATGCCGGACCGTCATCGGGAAAGAAGGCTAGCGGGATGTAGAGGACCTGGCCACCCGCACCCGGAGTTCGGTAGCCGCTGATCGTAAACTGCCCCTGCTCGTTGGAGAAGCCGCTGCCTAGGACCTCGCTGCCATCGACCAGCGCGATGAACACTCCCGCCGCCGCGGTGGCCGTGGGCGCGGTGTACCCGCTCAAACTGGCGTTGGGCTGGCGGCGTTCGTAGTGCAGCGTCCCCTGCGCCGTGACTTCGCTGCCCGGCAGGATACAGCTTCCACCGAGACCGGGAAAAGTGCGGCACTCGATGCCGCCGAGGCAGGTGCGGTCCTGGAAGACGCCACCCTGGCAGACCTGTTGGACGCTTGTACTGCTGCAGCGGGTCTGTCCCTCCCGGCAGGTGGAGGTTAACTTGCAGGAGGACTCATCGCCTGCGCTGACACAGGTATAGCCGGCCGCGCAGGTATTCTGCACAAGGCTCGGCTCACCGTTTGCTCCGACGACGCAGGTCGCCAGGGTCTGGCGGTCAAGACAGCGCCCGGTCGGCGGAATGTCCAGACAAGCGCTGCTCATATCCGGCGCCTGCTCAGCGCTGCCCTGACACGATGCGAATCCCAGCGCAAGCCCCAAGCTCAGAACCCCCCTCAGAATGCCCAACAAAACCGTAGCGAGGAGCCCAGGATGCAAAGCGGCCGGCTCCCTGCCAACGCTGTGAGCATCCTCCCCATATCCCAGGGGGCCATTCCTGCAAGCTTTGCCGTTGATTGACATGGCTCTACATATCATGCCGAGAAATTGTTTGCTGTATTACATTTATTTTTGTAGTTTTGACAGCACTCAAAGCAGTAGCAGAGCTTACCGCTCGAAGGAGACGCTCGATGTTCAGAGCAATTCCAAGGGGTGCTGGGGCGATGGCGGCGATCGCGCTCGGGTGCGGACTCGCGCTGGCCGCGCCAGCGCACGCGACGCCTAGTGGAAACGGTGTGTTCTTCATCCATGGCACCGGCGACTACACCCCACCCACCAGTGCGGCTACGGCATTCCAAGCCAGCGGCGGAACAGCGGTTACGAGCTACTGGACCGCGAGCTCGCTGGCCGCGATGGCGACATCGCCAGACGGCTCAGGCCAATGGTCGTACGGAGTCGCCGGCTATCAGGGGGCGGGGCAGAACGCGCAGACCTCCTGGGGCAAGGTCGCGGATCAGCTCTATGATTACTATCAGTCTGGGAATAATGGCGCCATACGCAACATCGTCGCCGTGACCCACTCCAACGGCAGCAACCCGATACGGTACATGCTGGCGCATCCCACCGCCATCACCCCCAAGGGCCGGAGCGCTTCGACGATCATCAGCGTCATCAAGAAGATCGTTTTCTTGGCTCCGGACGGCCAGGGCACACCGCTTGCTGATAAAGTCACGACGGCAGGCTCCCTGGCCGCGATCGGCAACGCGATCACTTCCCTGTTCGGCAGCAGCTGGAACAACCCCGCGGTCTGGCAGCAACGGACGGACAACATGGCCACCTATAATGGCAACGGCACGTTCGCGACCGGCACGACACCCGGTGGCGTGGCGGCGGTGTCCATCTACGGAACGCGGGTGTACGCCGCAATCTGGTCAAGCGATGCGTGGTGCGGCGGCTACGGCCTCACGGCCGGGCTCTACGCCGCGGCGCTCTACGGCTTTGGCTCGGCCTCAGGTACGGATGGCTTCATCGGCACCGCGAGCGCCAGGTACGTAGGCACAGACGGCGGCGGCGATGATCGACTCAATCATAACCAGTCTCGACGTTCGTGCCACGGTGCGGGCACGCGCATCGCAGCGCAGATTCATGGTGCCCTAGGCGGTACCTTCGCGCCCCTTTTGACCGACTACACGATTGCGCCCTCCGCACAGGCCTGCAACGCCCTGCGCCAGGGCTGGCAGCCGGCTTCGCCCTATGCCGGCAACTTCTACTGGTACGGCTGCACCAGCACGATGCGCAGCGACAGCAGCACCGACTTCGACTGCCAGTCCGCATACGGCGGCGACAACGGCTATAACCTGCCTGCGGCTTATAACACCGGTACGCAGTCTCCCTATTTCACAAGCTCATACTATCCGGGCGGCACCGGGTGCAGCGACAGCTGGCTCGGCGATGGTGAATGCGATCTGTGCCTTGTCGCGAAGTATGGCTCCGACGCCGCCAATGGCGGTGCCGGGCCCGATGATTGCGTGAACCGGGGCAGCGGCACGAGCAACTCCTGCGCCGATCTCGCGTACTACGACCAGACCGGGTCGATCGGCTACTACAGCTACACGGCCGTGCACTAGGACAAGGAGATAAAGATGAGGACTCTGACTTCCGCCTTTCTTCTTGCGTCCTTGGGCCTGGTGGCCTGCGTGAACTCGGAAAGCAGCTCGGCGCAACCGGATCCGAAGACAGCCGTCACCGGAATGCCGGTCGCTACGGCCGGAGACGTGACCCCCATTCAGCTGTACACCATGCCCGCGCCCCCGCTACCGACCACGCTGGTCTCCGCTTCGATGCCGGCTTCGCCGGTCGAAGCACTGCCCGAAAACCCGCTGCCGCAGGAGACCGCCCATACGGACGCGGTGACCATCATCGCCAAGAACTCGGGCAGCCAGCACCAGATTGCGGTCGACTCTGCGGACGAGGCCTATCTGTTCTTGGCACCGCAGTCAGGCGATGAGAACGAGATCAATGCCATGCTGCGCGGAATCGAAGTCCTTGATCCAAACGGAGTCAAGATCAACAAGCGCGCCCCCAAGAACAGCCGTCCGGAATCGGAGCAGCTTCCCATGTCGATGGTGCCACTTTCCGGCCATCCAGCGGGAATGTATACGATCAAGCTCAATGACGCGGCGCTTCGCTCCGGCATCACGCTCGACGTGCGGCAGCCGCGTGCGGCGCTGGCGATGAAGCTGAAGCCATCGACGATCCAGCATCTGCATGGCAACCCCTTGAGCGTACAGATCAAGCTGGAGGACGACGGCCAGCCGGTAACGGGCGCGACGGTGCAAGCGTATCTTCTACGACCCGACGGAAGTCAGGGCGCGAGCGTCGCCACCAGAGAGCTCGGCGGCGGGCGGTATCGCGCCGACGTGACCTCCAGCATGCTGAGCCAGCGCGATGCCATAGGTGCCTACCTTCTCGACGTGCGCGCTGAGGGTCGCACGGCCAAGGGGCAGCCATTCCTACGGCACGGTCGCACCGGCTTTCACTTCGGCATTCCGACGGGTCGCATCACCGACGTCAGCGCCACCCGCGTCATGAAAAATGACAAGGGCCAGATCGAAGCCTTCGAGGTCGACGTGCACCTGGAGTCGACCGGCATGGATCGTCTGGAGATCTCGGGAATGCTGGCCGCAGTCGGTGCCGATAAAAAAGAGCATGCAGTCGCGTCGGCGTTCACTGGAGCAGGGTTCGGCGCAGGCATGCACACTGTGACCTTGCGCTTCGACGCCGGCCATATCAAGCTCACCCGGCTCGAAGGCGCCTACTCGCTGCGCAACCTCCGCGTGTACTCGCTCGGCACCGACTCGCTGTATCAGCAGGTTGCCGTGCATCCGGCGCGGTTTGAAGGAATCAAGCGCGACATGCTGGTCGGACCCAAGGAGATGACGCCGCAGATCAAGGGACTCCTCGAAGCAGGCATGCTCTCCATCGATTGACCGGCGGACCTACGAATCCATCCGCAACTTGGCCGCCGCCTGCTCCATAAAGGAAGGGGGGCGGTATGCCGCCCTGCCTGCAGCGCGTGCTGGCGGAGGAACTCCGAGCCTCCCTGGAGCGGCAGCTTCATCCAGAGGAGGCGCTGACGGTGGAGCGGCTTATCTCGCGACCGAAGAGGGTGAACGCTTCGTGAAGGTGGGAATTGGCCAGGCTCACTCGCACGCTGCCGCGCCGTCCCAAGGATACCGGAGCGGCGAAAGCACGCTCGAGAGCTCGGCGCTCGTCGCCCGCTGCGTACACACACACGCGTCCAGGGCATCAAGCAGGTCGGGCCCCGGGTAGCCGCGATCGAGCCCTCCCCGCAGCCGCTCGCTCTCCAGCAACGCCCGCATCCCCGGGTCGCCGAGCCCTAGCGACGGCCCGGTCAAGGTACCGTTTTTCATCCAGAGTCGCCATCGTGCTGAGGCCACTACGAATTCGTTGAGCGGCTGCGTGACCCCCTGAGCTGGCGCGAGGCTATGATTATGGTACTGAAGCACCTCAAAACCCGCTCTGAATACGCCTTCGCCGGCCTGCTCCTCCCGCCGGCGACTCGAAGAAGGACGCCAGGCGGGCATCCGTTTGACAGCCGCGCGTCAGACATATGACCTCGTGCGCTTGCGCCATCTGATGCCGCGCTCGGCAGACCGTCAGACAAGAAACCGTACGGACGTGCTCTTGCCCCTCCCTTTGATCAACTCCGATCGGAGGAGCCGGTCTACCACTTTTGGCACTACCCTGCTGAATAAAGACCGAGATGGTCTTTTTGTTGTGGTGCCGACCGTCCTCGGAGGTGACCACAGATGCTGCGTGGCTTGGCTGAGTCTTGATGGCTTGGCAGCCTGAGTCTCGTAAGATAGATGTGGGGAGCATCCCTCGTCGAACCGTGTCCGAGAGAACCACATCTAGTAGGCAGACCTCCGAGAGTACCGTGAATTTGGATGAGTGCAATCCTGCCGGTAGTGCCAGAACCGACCTCTTGCGATGCGGCACCGCTGGGTTGGATGCTTCTGCATCTATGGACACGGCCGGACACGGCCGGACACGGCCGGACACGGCCGTTGATTGTACTCTCCTGGCTAAAGGTCCGTCCGAAAAAAGGCCGTCGAGAAAATGGCCACATGCGATAAATGGGGAATAAAAGGGGGAAGGGCTGGGCATTGGACGTCACTTCGAGTACGCTGCCCGCTGAGGCGGATCTGGTCGTGCATGTTCCAAGTTCTTCAGAACCCCCTGCAGGACACTGCATCGCAGTCCTCATTGGAATCAATGAATATAAAAACGGCATCCCACAGCTTCGTAATGCTGTGCGGGACGTGGAAGCCGTCGCTCGAGTACTTCGCGAGGAACACGGTTATCAGGCTCGCTTGCTGCTGAACGAGCAGGCGAGCTTGTCGGGGTTACGTGCCCTGCTCGGACAGCTTCCGACGGAAACCTCCGCAGACACCCGTCTGATTCTATTTTTTTCGGGCCACGGAATCGCAGAGGAGCCCGATCAAGACGCCGCCGGCTTGCAGGGATTCCTGATTCCACAAGACGCGCAGCGCGACGATCTGACGACGTTCCTACCCATGACCGAAGTTGCTGCCCAGCTATCGAAGCTGCCGTGCAGGCACCTGCTCTTGCTCTTAGACTGCTGCTTCGCCGGAGCGTTCCGCTATTCGCAGACCCGCAGCCTGCGAGCTCGGCCGGCGACGCTTTATCGAGAACGCTATGAGCGCTACCTCCGCGACCCGGCCTGGCAGGTCATTGCCTCTGCAGCGGCCGATGAGAAAGCGCTCGATGCCGTCGCGGGAGGCGTGCTGGGCCGACGAAGCGCAGAGGATGACAACTCCCCCTTCGCGGCAGCCGTGTGCAAAGGACTGCGCGGTGCTGCCGACCTGCGCATCGATGGCCAGCCTGGGGACGGTGTCATTCTCGCGAGCGAGCTGCACGTCTACCTGGAGGGAGCTTTTGAGCGGCTGGAGCACCAGCTCAGCCGCCGGGTGCAAAAGCCGCTCCTGTGGTCCCTCGCGGGCAAGGACAAGGGACAGTTCATCTTCTTTACCCCAGGACGCCCCCTGAGATCGGAAGAGCGTCGTGTAGGGAAAGAGTGTCTTCGCCTGTGTA
>CALFML010000482.1 GCA_937879845.1 uncultured Myxococcales bacterium | reverse complement strand
TCTACACAGGCGAAGACACTCTTTCCCTACACGACGCTCTTCCGATCTCAGCGATAGAAACGGACGTGGGATCGCCGCTCCGAGGACCAGGTGGTCCAGGTGCGACTCCTGATTCCACATCAGCACAAGCCCCCCTTCGGAAGGAACGCGCTCGGCGTGCAGCACCTCGAGGGTAACTCCAGCTCGGCGCAGCGTGCGTCCGAACGCCGTCCTTATGCTCTTGCTGCCTTCCGGTGTGTCTGTTGAGAGCAACTCGGAATGAAGCGCCAGCCGCGCCAGATGGGGGACCAAGTCGGTGAAAACGACCCCCAGCGAGCGCAGCGCGTCCATGAGGCTGGGCGGCGGCGGCGCGACATAGCCGGCAGGTTTGGGGGGGCTCATGCGGCCAGCATTATATCAAAGATGGACGGAGGATCGGCAACACTCCCTCCTTGTACCTGTTCTGCAGGGCTATGGAAATCGCTGCGACCGCCATGTCGTTTGGTCCGCTTGGATATGTTTTGATCTTTGCCGGACTTCGTCCGTGCAAATGGCATGACGGTGTTGCTCGCCGCATTCGGCGGGGCCAACCATCCCGCAGTACGGCCGCTTGCCCCAATAGACAAGGTGATCCATGGGGCCAACGGATGCCGACCGGGCTAGTCCGATACAAGATACTCTGGTAATCAGAGACTATGAATATCGCCCCGCTCTCGTCCCGCAGGATTGTGGCCGGTTGTACGCTGGCCTGCACCAGCGGGGGGCTCGCAACCCTCAGCTTCGCCCCGTTTGACCACTGGTGGCTGATCTGGTTCGCCTTTGTGCCCATGATCGTTGCCCAGCACCGGATACTACCCAGGGCGTACTCGGCGCTGGGTCCGGCCCTGGGGATCGGCGGTTTCATGGCGGGCTACTTCGGGGGCTTTTTCCCCGAGCGCGCGGCCTGGTACATGAAGGGGCTCCCATTCCTTGTCGCCGGCCTGGTCTTTCTGGTGAGTCGTAACGAGCGTCCGAAGCGTGAGCTCGCTGGATACGCGGCCTGGCCGCTCGCCGCAGCGGCCTCCTGGGTCGCCACGGAACTCCTGCGCTCTTTTGTGCCCGCCCTGGGCACTTGGGGCTTCGTCGGCTACGCGCTCTACCGTCAAGCGTGGCTGATTCAGCCGGTCCGCATCTTTGGCATCTTTGGGCTGGATCTGCTCATTGTGCTGGTCAACTACGCAAGCGCTATGGCGGTCCTGTACGGCCTGGATCGCGCTGCGATCTTTGAGGCCGCGGTGGCAGTGAGCGGGCGCCTGGCTGCGCGGTGGTGTGGCGGGGCGCTGGGGGCTCTGGCTGCATGGTGCGCACTCAGCTCATCGGGCGTATGCTGGTGTCGGTGCTCCGGATTCTATCGTGCTCAATCTGTGGCGCCGCGCTTCCCAGCGGTGATGGTGACGAAGCCCGTTGCATCCACTGCGGTGCACTACGTCCGCTGCCCGGTGAGTATCGGGCGCTACGCGATGCCGCGCGCGGCGCCACGGTGACGATCGCCGCGCCGCTCGCGCGGATCTGCTCGAACACCGCGGCCTGTTCCTCGGCGTGAAAGTAGCCGTCGCGGCGACCGACGATGGGCACCGCAAAGCGCGCCACCAGCTGCTGTTCCACCTCGGCAAGTACCTCGGCCTTGCCACCGAGCAGAAAGACCGGGATGCGCTCGCGACCAGCCGCTCCATCAGCGCTTCCCACAGCTCGCAGCCCGGGATGCGCTGAATCCAGCGCGTACCAGGATACTTTTTCCATACCGATCGAACGATGCTGATCCCATCGGTATATTTGAACTCTGCTTCGCTCAGAACCTGCCGCAGCGCGGGAAGCTCCTCCGCGCTAATGACCTTTTCGGCGTTGATGGCGATGAGCAGGCCGCGCTTCATTCGATCACCTGCGAACAGGTGCGAGACAGCGTGGTTCATGTCTGGGAAGCCCAGGAGATCGATGCCGCGAATCGTAAACGTTGGAGGGCAGCTCATGGGATATCGTGACTCCGACGTGTCGCGCCGCCCCAGCGATTGAGGACGCGGCAGAAGCCTTTCGCCAAAAGGAGACAGAGGGCAAAGATGGCCGAAAAAACACCATTCGCGAGACAAAGGAGTCCACTCCTTCGCGGACCAGGATGATTACGTTGAATACGGTGCCGAGGCAATAGGAGAGGAGCAGCGCGGCTGTGCCTCGCTCCGTTGCCTCCCTTGCAGCCGCGTACAGTCGGTCTGGCCACGCGATGAGGAGCCCGACCACGAGCGCACCGAGCGGGATCGCGAGCGCGCCGCCCATGATGAGCAGCGAGCCTACCAGCGTGGGCGATATGACAAGTGCGCCTTTTCTGTGCAGAACTTCCTGGGTAAAATAAACCGCGGTGTTGATGATCTGATCGGGGCGACCAGGCCACAGCCACTTCGGAATGAAGACGTAGAAGTCCCTCAAGATCGGCATAAATCCCTGGACCTCGATCGAATCGTGGCGCTCTAAAATCAAGGCCACGTTCTCCCAGGGAGAAAAAGTGTCACGCGTCATGTACAGGAATGCGCGCAGGCCTTCCGTCCCAGAGAACGCCAGGTTGTGATAGCGCCCGATTGCCAGCGCGAACATGAGAGCGACGCCGAAAAAGCTGGCCACAAGGAGCGTGCGCGGTCGCAGATACTGATCGATGAGCCCGATGAACAGAAACATGACGAGCGCCAGGAGCAGATTCGCCCGCGTGCCGCCGATGGCGACATAGGTCATGAGTCCGAACACGACCGTTGCGGCGAGGAAGAAAAGCCAGGCCTTGCGGTCGCGCTTGACGATCTCCAGCAACTGACCGGCGGCGTCCGCGCGCTTGCCGGCGGCATTGAGTGCGACGGCGAGATCGAAGCGGGACGAGCGGAACACGGAGCCGACCGGCGAGGTCAGCTCGACCTCGTAGATGCGGCCGCTCTCGTCGAGCTCGCCATGCGTCAGCTCGACGACGCACGCGAGCGGATCGACGCAGTCCTCGGCCTTGACCTCGCGCACGTAGCGACCGTTGGCGCCGTCGGAGTTGGTCGCGACCTGCACGCAGCCGTTGACGCCCCACACCGTCGCGTCCTCGACGAACCACGACGAGCTGAAGCGCATGCGCTCGAAGTTGCTGCAGCTCGTCACGCTCGGCGGCGGGGTCGGCTCGTCCTCGGGCCCCTGCGTGGGCAGGCAGTCGGTCGAGCAGCAGCGGTACTCGCCGAGCTCGTTCTCGGCCAGCGCGATCGGGTCGCCGACGAGCGAGAAGTTGATCGGGTGCGGCGGCTGCCAGTCGGGCAGGCAGAACGAGGTCAGCGAGTTCAAGAACGCGAGGCGCGACGCGTCGATCGAGACGGGATCGGGGAAAGGCTGCTCGAGGTGATAGACGAGCTGCGGCAGACCGGTGTCCGGCGTCGGGGTCACGCGCACGTAGAGCTCCAGCACGAGCGGGTCGAGGTCGCTCGACTCGATGCCCTCGCAGTAGGTGTAGATCCAGGCGTCGTATTGGTTGTCCATGTCGACGGTGGAGGCGATGCCCTTGGTGGCGACGAGGTCGCCGAGGTCGAGGGCGCAGCGCTTGCTGGTCAGCTCGCAGACCTGACCGAGCGGGCACTCGTCGTCGCTGTCGCAGCCGCAGCGCTTGCTGTCGCCGCTGGTGTGGCAGCCGTAGGGGCGCGGGCAGTCGTTGCCGGTGATGCACTCGGGCAGGCTGTCGAGCGCGGCGATGGTCTGCGGCGAGCACACGGCGGGGGTGCCGGACTCGGGCGCGGGGTCGCAGATGGCCCCGGCGTCGGGATCGCGGCGGGCGTGGCGGAAGCTGATGTCGGCGGGGCTGGGCGGGACGCCGCCGTTGGTGAGGCGCAGGGTGCCGTGGATCTTGCGGTGGCACTCGCG